>MNEX01000082.1:12982-29472 GCA_001917905.1 Acidobacteria bacterium 13_1_40CM_65_14 | reverse complement strand
CACGCCGGCGACCACCGGCACACCGATTCCCGACTACGGCTACGTGACGGCGGGCCGCGCCAAGGGGTCGATTGCCGACGTGTCCGAGCAGGTGACGACCGGCGTCGAGGAGATCACGAGCCTCGTCAAAGACATCCACGCGGGCCGTGGCACCGTCGGCAAGCTGATCACCGACGATCGGCTCTATGCCGAGCTGCAGGCGTTCGCCGCATCGGCCAACGGCGTCACCGACGCCATCAAGCATGGGCGCGGCACCATCGGCAAGCTCGTCAACGATCGACGGGCGGCCGACGCGCTCGAAGCATCGCTCAGGAATCTCGAGGCGATGACGCGTCGCATCAACGCCGGCGAGGGCAGTCTGGGCAAACTGCTGGAGGACGAAGCCTTCTCGGAGTCGCTCACCGGGGCGACCAACAACCTCAAAGACCTCACGGCGCGGTTGAACCGCGGCGAAGGAACGGCCGGCAAATTGATGACAGACGCCACCCTGTTCAATCGTCTCAATTCTGTAACCGAGCGCTTCGATCAGTTGGTGAACAAGTTGAACGAAGGCGAGGGCACGGCGGGACAGTTGCTGAAAGATAAACAGTTATATGAGAACATGAATGGAGCCGTCAACGATTTCCGGGCGCTGATCACGGAGATCAAGAAGGATCCGAAGAAGTATCTCAACGTGAAAGTGAGCATCTTCTAATGACGAGAGACGAAGGCGCGGGCGCGGGCAGCATTCTGCTGGCATTTCTTCTGGGCGCGGTCAGCGGCGCGGCGGTCGCGCTGCTCTACGCGCCGCAAACCGGGCGCGAGACGCGCGATTACCTTGGCGACAAGGCGGACGAGGCGCGCCGGCGCGCGGCCGACGCCGCGGCCAAGGGCCGCGAGGCGCTCAACCAGGGGCGCGAGACGCTGAACACCGCGATCGAGCGCGGCCGCGAGGCCTATCAGCAGGCGAGGGCGCGGGACAAGGCGTGAGCACCTGGGCGAATCTCTTTCTCGGCATCATCGCGGTGGCCACCCTCGCCATCGCGATCGTGCAGATCGGCGTGGTCGTCGCCGCCGGCCGGCTCGCGCGTCGCGTCGACACGCTCGCGCAGCAGATCGAGCGCGACGTGAAGCCGCTCTTCGGGCATCTCAACGCGATTGGCCGCGATGCGTCGCGCGCCGCGGCGCTGGCGACGGCACAGGTCGAACGAGCCGACAAGCTGTTCGCCGACGTCGTGATGCGCGTCGAGCTGGCGTTGGATAGTGTGCAAAGCACACTCGGCACCCCCGCCCGCGAAGGCCGCGCGCTCCTCAGCGCGTTCAAGGCCGCGTTCAAGGCCATTCGCGAGTTGCGGCGGGATGCCCGCTCCCGCCAGAGTCGCGCGGAAGACGAAGACGCCCTCTTTATCTGATCTCCGCAATGGGCGAGTGGGTGACTTGGTGAATTGGTCACTTAATTCCCAACTAATTTTACAACTCACCAAATCACCATCCCACCAACGTGTATTGACGACGAGGGGGCCGGGTGGTAGAACAGCCCCGTCCAAGCCTGTTATCCCTGGGGAGGTCCGTCATGACGCGAGTCGCTGTTGTCGCCGTCGCCCTTACGCTCTCGGTTTCCGCGACCGCGTTTGCCCAGGATGCCAAGTCCGTCGCGCTCGCCAAGGAGCTCGCCGCCGCGCTCGACGCCGCGAAGCTCGATAGCCTTGCCGCCCCCGACCCGTCGAATCCCGACACGTTCGTCGCCGCGCTCTATTTCGCCAACATGCAGCTGCTGGTCGTGTCGGCGAAGTACACCGCGCCGCTGCTGTTGATCGCGAAGGTTGCGAAGAAGGACTACCGCGACGTCTACATCGATCTGAACAGCGCGTCGGTGCCCGAATCGAAGATCTTCATCGAGGACCTCGGCGCGGACGGCCTCAAAGCGAAGCGCGAGGAGAACCAGGTGTTCGACACGTTCGAACAGGCCGGCAAGCGCACCGTGTTCGACAGCGATTGGAAGAAGCAGAAGCTGACCGAGCAGGAGTACATGAAGGCGTTCAGCGGGGCCGACGATCAGTACGCGCACATTCTGACGGCGCTGCTCGCGCAGCTCAAGAAAACTTCTTAGCTCGTAAACGACCGCGGTACAGCAAAGCGCCCTGCGAGGTCCGGCGGAGTGTCTCTCCTTCAGAGGCTAGCGTGAAGGGAGCACCAAGTGCGGCGCTGGTGGCGGATAAAGCCTGACCAGCCGCAACCCGGCCCGACCCAGCAGGGCGGCATCCACAATTTAGGCTCGTCGCTCGGTTTTGTCAAACCGGAGAACGCAACAACCCGAGAACGCAAAGGCCGCTAAGGCCGCAAAGAAAACCAACCACCAGCCTTTGCGGTCTTTGCGCCCTTTGCGTTCCTATCGTCACACCGAAATCCCAACCGCGAGCGTCGCGGTATAGCCGCTCGACGTGTCCCCGCTCAGCGCCGCCAGCTCGTGGTCGGTTCCGTCCGAAAACACGTTATCGCCGCTGTTCGTCGTCGAATTCTGCCCGTGTGCGGCGTACACGCCGGTCCGATAGACCGACGATGACACGTCCTCGGGGAACGCAATCTGCGTGGTCTTGACCGCCGCGCCGTTGACGAAGACCTCCAGGTGAATGTGCGTGGCCCGGCCCATGTACCAGCCCGGATAGATCGTCTTGAACGTGACCCTCCCGCTGCTGTCCGTGGTCTGAAGACCGCGCAGGAATGTCTGTCCCGCCGACGTGCCGTACTCGGAATAGTTCCCGGTCGCGTCGCACTGCCACATCTCGACCGTCGCGTTCGTCACCGGGGTGCAGCCGCTGTTGACGTTCACGATCGTGAGCGCGAGGGTCAAAGGAAGACCGCTCTTGCCCTCGGTGATGTCCTGCCGATAGAAGGCAGAGTTGCCGATCATGCCGGTGCGATCCGGATACGGTCCGGCTGTTTCCTCGGGTGAGACCACGCAGCTCGATGCTGCGGTGGTCCCGCCGGTCGAGGAACGGGACGTCGTGGTCGACGAGGGATTGGTCGGCGACGAGCCGCAGGCCGCCGCCAGCGCGGCGCTCGCGGCGCCGAGGAGTCCGAGCGCTTCGCGTCTGCTGAATGTGCGATTCATGGAGAGCATTCCAACGCGAAGGTGTTGCAGAAGTGTTGCAGCCACTTGAAAAGAGCGCGACGCCGCGTTTTCACATGCAGGACGCGCGATAATCGCACCGTGTTCCGCAGCTTCTACTTCCGCATCGGCTTCAGCTTCGTCGTGTTTCTGGTGGCGGTCGTCGTCGCGCAGAGCGCGATCTTCAGCTACGTGCTCGCGCGCGCCAGCAATCCGTTTCCCAATCGATCGCCGAACAACCTCGCCGCCATTGTCGCCGCCGACGTCGGCGCGACGCTCGTCCAGGAGCCCGGCGTCGATCTCCAGGAGTACCTCGTTCGGGAATATGGTCGCATCCCGTTTTCACTCTGGATCGTCATGAAGAACGGCCGGGTGGCCGGAAACACAGCGCGGCCACTCGGCGACAGCTTGAAGCGGTCAGCGTCCGAGTCGCTGAACAACGTGGACTTCAAGCGAACCGGCGCCGTGCCGGACATCGGCGTGTCGGGTCCTGTGGTGATGGCGCCGATTCAAGTCGACGACGAATTGCGCGGTCTCGTCGTCATGCCGCCGCCGCCGCCCAACAGCAGTCCGGTCGTCCGCGACGTCAGCCGATTGCTGTCCTGGCCGGGCGCGCTCCTGCTGATCGTGGCGACGACGATTGCGGCGGCCGTCATCTTCGAGCCGGCGCGGCGGCGACTCAAGGCGCTCGAAGAGGCGACCGACCGGTTCGGCGCAGGCGATCTGACGGCGCGTGCGCCGGAGCGCGGCGGCGACGAGATGGCGCGCGTGGCGAGCGCGTTCAACCGCATGGCCGGCGAACTGGCCGCGCGCGACGAAGCGCTCCGCACGTCGGACAAGCTACGGCGTCAGATGCTCGCCGACGTGTCGCACGAGCTGAAGACGCCGCTGACGGCGATGCGCGGCTACGTCGAGACGCTGTATATGGCTCACAGGGCCGACGTGACGCTGGATGCGGCGACGCGCGAGCGCTACTTCGGCATCCTCGAGCGCGAAACCGGGCGCCTCGATCGCATCGTCAAAGACCTGCTCGATCTCGCGCGGTTCGAGAACGGCGTCGCCGGACTCGAGGTACGGCTGTTCGATGTCCAGTGCCTGTTCGACCACGTGATCGCGCGGCACGAGCCCGAGGCGCGCACGCGGGAGATTTCACTCATGGCACGCGTCGCGTTCGGCGCCGATCAGGTCCTGGGCGATCCCGACCGGCTCGAGCAGGTTGTCGAGAATCTCGTCGCGAACGCGCTGCGTCACAGTCCCGATGGTGGAACGGTGGAATTGTCCGCGTCGACCCACGACGGCGACGTGGTGCTGTCGGTCCGAGATTCGGGCGAGGGCATTCCGCTCGAACACCTGCCGCACGTGTTCGAGCGCTTCTACAAGGTGGACGCCGCGCGCTCGAACGGATCCGGCAGTGGCCTCGGTCTGTCCATTTCGCACGCGATCGTCAAGCGGCACGGCGGCGCGATCCACGTCTCGAGCCGACCGGGCGAGACGACGTTCACCATCACGTTGCCGCAAAGTGATTCAAGTCGGGCTGAAGTCAGGCTGAAGTCAGGCTGAAGTCGGGCTTGAGATAAATGGAGACAAGTTGCGGCTCACGTCGCGCGACCACCCCGTCGGCGTGCTTGATCCGCTACGCTGATCAAACACAAAGGACACAAAGGACACAACGGGAAACGAACTGGTCTTGTCTTCGGTGTCCTTCGTGTCCTTTGTGGTGATTCAGCGCCACTACGCGAATCGAAAACCGCTCTAGTCGACGTCGGCGAACTTGTAGCCGACACCCCACGCCGTGAGAATCAGCTCGGGATCCTGGGCATCGCGCTCGATCTTGCGGCGCAAGCGGCTCACCACCGTGTCGACCGTCCGCTCGGTGACGTAGGTGTCGCCGCCCCAGACCTTCGCGAGCAGTGCCTCGCGGCTGAACACGATACCGGGACGTGCGGCGAGCAGATGCAGCAGGTCGAACTCCTGTTTCGTCAGATCGAGCGGCTCGCCGCGGACGCTCGCCAGCCGCCGCTCGACGTCGATCACGAGGTCGCCGGAGTGCACTGAGCGTACGCCCGCGTCGGCCGGTTCGCCCGCGCGCGCGGCCCGTCGCAGCAGCGCGCTCACGCGCGCCATCAACTCGCGCATCCCGAACGGCTTCGCGAGGTAGTCGTCGGCGCCGCTCTCGAGGCCGATGACCGTGTCGGACTCGGTGTCGCGTGCCGTGACCATCAGGATCGGCGTCTGGACGTTGGCGCCCTCGACGCGGACCGCCCGGCACACGGTGATGCCGTCAATCCCCGGCAGCATGACGTCGAGCACGATCAGGTCGAAGTGCTGCGACCGCGCGAGGGCGAGCGCACGCGTCCCGTCGCCGGCCTCGGTGACGTCGAACCCGGCGAGCGACAAATGAAGACGAAGCAGCTCGCGGATCGGCGGTTCGTCCTCGACGACGAGTACGCGTGTGCTCATGCTGGTGTCGTGTCTCCGAAGTTCGTTTGCATTCGGCCGGCGATGCATCCCCGCTGGCTGCGTTGCTCCTCCCTCAAATATTCCCGATCATTCCCGATATTCTCGGTCGTCGCGCCTTGCCACAGGCGGTGCGCGACATCGCCTATCGGGCCCTCGGTGCGACAACGAACTTCGGAGACGCGACACTCGTCCACGCACGATCATGTCAATCGGCTGCCACAGTCTCGCAACATTCTCCGTGTGTAATGGACGCATGCTGTACTTCAACCCGCAGGTCGACCAGACATCCGGCGACGAGCAGAAGAAAAAAAAGAAAGACAAGGTCCGCTCCGCCTGGATCTCGTTCGTTGGCCGAATCGTCGCGCAGATCATCGGCGCCGCAGCGTCCATTGTCTTTGGCGTCCTGATTCTGCACAAGTATCAGGGCTCCCAGGGCGGCAGTGGCAAGTCGGCGAGCGGCGTCGCGGTGGTCCAGGCCGCGGCAGAACGACCCGCGCCGGTTCGCGCGCGGAGGCATTCGGGCGAATTGGCGCTGGTGGTCCTGCCACTTCAGAATTTTTCGGGCGACGCGCAGCAAGATGCGGTCACCGACAGCATGACCGAGGCGTTGACGGCCGCCCTGTCGCAGATGAGCGGTCTGCGCGTCATCTCTCGCACGTCCGCCATGCCGTACAAGAACCGGCAGAAGACGGCGGTCGAAATCGCGCGGGAGCTCGACGTTGATTGGCTCCTCGAAGGCTCCGTCACACGGTCCGGCGATCGCGTGCGCGTGACCGCGCAGCTCGTCGACGCATCCGCCGACGAGCATCTGTGGGCGCACGCGTACGACCGCACGGTTGGCGACCTCCTCATGGTGCAAGGCGAAGTCGCGGCTGCGATCGCTCGCGACGTGGCGCGTGCGCGCGCCGGTGGACAATGATGGAGCGTGAATTGGCGAACCTGGCTGCTCGCCGCCCTCATCGGTGCGGGCATCTTCGTGGCCGGGCTCGTCGTGCGCGGCATCTGGCGGCTCAGAGGTCTCTATCGCATCCACCGCGCTGGACGACGGCCGCTGCGGGCGACGCGCCATCGCATCTGGCGTGATCCCGGGCCGCCTGAAGACCGCGATCTGACGTACGGCCCGGGCGGCCGCGCCAACGTCCCAGTTCCTCCCTTCGTCTTTCTCGAAGAGCACACGACCGGATCGCACCCGTGCGTCTCAGTCCGCGATGCGCACAGCCGCCGCTGGCGCGTGAAGTGGGGCGCCGAAGTGTTCGCCGAGAGCTTCGCCGTCCGCTTCGCGCATGCGTGCGGCTACTTCGCCGAGGTGACGCACTTCGTGAAGTCCGGCACGATCGAATGCCACACACCGCTCGGCCGCGCGAGCGATTGCATCACCGGCGAGGACGGCCAGTTCTTCGATGCGCGCTTCGAGCTCGACGATCCGCGCGTGAACAAGCTCTTCGAGGAGCACAGCTGGTCGTGGGACGACAACCCGTTCCTCAACACACAGGAGTTGAGCGGCCTCAAGATCGTCGTCATGCTGCTGTCGAACTGGGACACGAAGGATCGGCGGGACGTCGCGCGCGGCTCGAACACCGCGATCTTCGAGCATCGCGTGCCGCACGTTCCGCGGCCGCGGCACGAGGCGCGCTACCTGATCACCGACTGGGGCGGGGCGATGGGCAAGTGGGGCAGCACCATCGTCACGCGCGGCCGTTGGGATCCGGACGGGTTCGAGGCGCAGACGCCGCAGTTCGTGACGGGTGTCACCGATGGTGTCGTGCGTTTCGGCTACAAAGGTCAGCGGACCGCGGACGTCGCGACCGCTATCCCGATCGAGCACGCCCGCTGGTTCTTCAGCATCGCCGGTGGTCTGACTGTTCGGCAGCTGATTGATGGTTTGAAGGCGAGCGGCGCGACCGATGACGAAGCCGATCGCTTCGCCCGCGAGCTCGTCGCGCGCATCCGGCAGTTGGGCTCCATTTAAACTTACTGGCACTGAATCAACACAAAGGACACCAAGGACACAAAGATAAAACCAGTTCGCTTTCCTTTGTGTCCTCTGTGTCCTTTGTGTTTGATCAGCGTGCCGAATCAAGCAAGCCGTCGGCGAGAAACAGGCGTTAGCGCAGGGTCTCCTTCAGGAACGACATGACGTCCGGCCAGATCTTTTCGCCGAGCGCGGCGTTCAACGTCCCCAACGCGTTGTGCGGCGCCATGAAGGCGTGGCCGGTGCCCGGATGGACCTTCAGCGTCACGTCCTTGCCCATGCCGCGCAGCTTCGCTTCGAGCGCACGTGCCGCGGCGGGAGAGAAGTAATCATCGTGTTCCGCCATATGTCCGCTGATCGATGCGGTCAGCTTCGACCAGTCCGGCTCCATCGGCCCTTGGGGAAATCCGTAGAAGGGCACGACCGCCTTGACCTTGTCGGGACGATTCGCCGCGATGATGAACGCGAGCATCCCGCCCATACAAAACCCAACGACGCCGATGCCATCGCTCGTGACGGCGCTGTGGCCGGCGAGAAAGTCGACCGCGCCGCTCATGTCGCGGCCCGCACGATCGGGCGGGAGACTCTGCATCAGCTGCGCCGCCTTGTCCATTTCATCGTGTCCGGCGAGTGCCCCGTGATACAGATCCGGCGCGAGCGCCATGAACCCGGCGGCTGCAAGGCGATCCGCCATCGTCTTGATTCCCGAATCGAGCCCCCACCATTCCTGAATCACCAGGACGCCGGGACCCGAGCCACTTGGCGGCTTGGCAAGATATCCCGACGCGACATTGCCATTGCTGCGGAACTCGACGGTCTCAGCCATGCGCGGAAGGATAGCGGGGATCTGAGCCGGCGTCACGAGAAGATCTGTGCTCGCGCGACTGAGTGGGCGTTGCAGGATTACGCTCTCCACCACGGAGGACACCGAGGACGCTGAGGCGCAGCCCCTTTGGAAAACCTTTTGAGCCTCCTGTCCTCCGTGTCCACCGTGGTGGCGATGTTTCGATGGCATTTCGCTGACACACTCTAGTGTCGTGTCTCAGAAGTTCGTTGTGCACCGAGGGCGGCGATGCGCCCGCCTGGCAAGGCGCGAGGAGCGAGCATATCGGGAATATGTGAACGACGAGCAACGCAGCCAGGCGGGATGCAGCGCTGGCCGAATGCCAACGAACTTCTGAGACCCGACACTAGGCGTACGAGGAGCTCGCCGCCTCGGCCCGGCCCGCGCGTTCGGCCGTGATGCGTTGCAGATAGCCGCTCTGCCGAAACGCATCCATCGGATCCGCCGGCAGCCGGTGCATGATCCGCCATTCACGAATCGCCGGCCTCACGTCGGTCGCAAACGCGTCCTGCAGCAGCGATTCGGCGGCGACGATGTCGCTGCGGGCCTGCGCGGTGGCGAGCGCGTCGTGATCGACGAGCGCGGCCTTCGCGTACAGCTCCTGAGCCACCGTCACCGTTTGAATCATCGCTTCGATCTTGCCTTTCAGGTTGTGGCTCTGATCGATCATGAACGCGACGTCGGCGCGCGTACCGGTTTCCCACTCGAAGTGGAGAATCTCCCGGAAGATGCGGAACACCTGGTACGGATCGATCGATCCGATCGTGAGGTCGTCGTCCGCGTACCGGCGGTCGTTGAAGTGGAAGCCTCCGAGCATGTCTTCGGCGAGCAGCCACGCCACGATCTGTTCGATGTTTTGCGACAAATAGTGGTGACCGGTGTCGACGAGCACGCGCGCCTGCGGACCAGCGGCGCGGGCGAGCAGGAGTGCCATGCCCCAGTCGGCGATGTCAGTGTGATAGAACGCCGGCTCGAACGGTTTGTACTCGACCAGCATCCGTTGATCGCTCGCGAGCTCTCGGTGCAGCGCCTGGAGACACTCTTCGAACCAGCGGCGGCGCTGCCGGATGTTCGCCGTCCCCGGATAGTTCGATCCATCGGCGAACCACAGGGAGACGTCACGGCTCTTCAGCCGTCGCGCAATGGCCACGCTGTCCTTCGTGTGCTGGAGCGCGTGGTCGCGCACGGACTTGTCCGGATTGCCGAACGATCCGAACTTGTAGATTTGATCCTGGAAGACGTTCGGATTGATCGAGCCTGGTTGGACGCCGGCACGCGACGCGAGCGCCGACACCTCGTGCGCACTGTCAACGCCTCGAGGGAAATCCCACAGGACGTGCAGCGCAACGGTCGGAGACACGCCCGTCAACGCATGAACCTGCCCTGCGTCGTTGAGCTTCTCCTCGATCGTCGCGGCGGCCGCCGGCTGCAGAAACTTGCCGAACCGCGTGCCGGTATTGGCAAAGCCCCACGACGGCAACTCGATGCGGAAGGAGTCGAGCGCGCGAACGATCCGGTCGGTGTTCATGACGGCCACTCCAGGGATTCAGGAATCTGATCTGCGGTGCGTGTGACAGCCCAGTACTCCACAGCGATGCGTCCATTGGCCGGCAGCCATCGAAACGTGGGCGTCTCGAACATCGAGTGCCGTGCGACCATCTCGCGCCGCGATTCCGGGAACGGCGACACGCCGAACTCCATCCCGCGCGTCAGCGTCGCGGCGTTCCACGGCGAAGCAGTCCGGCTGCAGTTCTCTTCCCAGATCCCCATCCACGGGAAGTCTGAGGTTTTCCAGACGTACCCGAACGCGAGCCTCGACGCCGCCGAGAAGGCGACGAAGAAGGCCGTCTCGCGCGCCGGATCCATCAGATGCGCGGTGTATGCGCTCGACCGCGGCGCATCAGCATACCGCCGAAGGTCCGCGACGGCGCCGCTCGTGCGCGGCGCGTGGGGCCAGTCGAACACGGCGCCAGCCTCCAGGTAGTCGTCGGCGCCGAACTCGCTCTCGAACACTTTCGAGCGCGTCGCCGATGCCCGGAACCGGGTAACGCCTTTCTCCAGAAATGGCGGTCCGAGTGTGACGTGCTCAGTCCAGCCGATCGGACGGTCGAAGGCACAGAGATTCTCGATCTGCTCGTGGATGCAGACGCCGCGGCCGCGCAGCTCGAGGCGGCGCTCGACGCGGATCTGCGCGAGCGGGAGACGCGCGCACATCGTGAGCCCGCGTTCGCGTTCTTCGATTTCGTACGGCGCGATCGATCCATCACCGTGCGCGGTCATGCCGGCGGCGGCTTCCTCGGACGAAGGCCCGCCGAAGATATCGAGGCACAGATTGTGGCCCGTGATGCCCGCCAGAAGTTTCGCGTCGGCGCCGGATCCGAACTCAGGATGCGCCGCGCGATCGTATGCGGACGGTTCGACTGAACGCCAGGACGGTGTCCACAGCGGATTGATGCCGGTGCGCGCGTCGAGAATCTCCGCGATGTGGCCACCTTCCTCGAGGACGGTGACGCGGAGATCGTCGTTCGCGATCGTCGCGGCGCGCCGGCCGCGATACGTTTGCCCGAGCGGCATGACGCGCATTATGCATCCGCGTTATCATCGCGGAGAAACTGGCCCGACAATGACGGGACGTTCTCCAAGCGGCAAAGGCCTTGTAATCAGCGTCGCGACCGAACGAGCGAGCGACGACAGGCGGCGGAGGTGGGCCAGCGACGGAATGCTGTCGAAGCGGCAAAGGGCTTGTAATCACCGTCGCGAGCGAATGAGCGAGCGACGACAGGCGGCGGGGGTGGGGCCCCGCCGCGATATGAAAAGATGACGCGCGTAACCGCCGCTCTCGAGATCGCAATCGCCGTGGCCGTCTTGACGGCAACGACGATCGCGCAAACGACCTCGACATCGCAGCCGCCAGAGACGCCGGCGATGACGACCGCGTCACGATTTCCTCCAGGCCCGGGACGCGACGCGCTGTTCAAGGTGTGCAAGGAGTGTCACGGACCGGAGAGCGTCCTCGGACAATTGAAGACGCGCGACGAGTGGTCGAAAACGCTCGACGAAATGGCGGCGAACGGCGCGACCGGCACCGACGAGGAATGGAACAGCATCCTCGACTATCTGGACAAGCACTACTCGCTCATCCTCGTGAACACCGCGCCGGCCAAGGATCTTGCATTGAAGCTCGACGTGCCGGCCGAGATCGCCGATGAGATCGTCCGCGCGCGCACCGAGAAGGGAACGTTCACGTCGATCGACGAGCTGAAACGCGTGCCTGGCCTCGACGGCGCGAAACTCGATGCGCGTAAGGACCGGCTGATCTTCTAAAGAACTCAGAACTTGGAACTTAGAACTCAGAGCTGAGAACTTAGAACTGAGAACTGAGAACTGAGAACTGAGAACTGAGAACTGAGAACTGAGAACTGAGAACTGAGAACTGAGAACTCAACGGCGGAACCTCTGAGGAGGATTCTGAGCGTTCTGAGTTCTGAGTTCTAAGTTCTAAGGTCCGCGAGGTTTCACCCTGCGCAACGCGCCTGCGTCATTCCGCTTCGCCCCTCGCCCGCGCAGACCCGACTGAACGTCGATCCGCGTTGTTTTTCAGGCAGTTGCCCGGCTTTTCTGGCGATCTCGCGTCTCTCATCGCGAAACGGCAGCGGGGCCCATCGTCTCCCTTGATGTCCCGTCGGCCGCGAAGTATGGTCTCGCAGGAATTCGGTGATGGGGACGAAAGCGCCTGCGGCTATGCCAGCGGGCGCAAGCGCGAAGCGCGCAGCGCACGCGAGGCATCAGCGAGCGGGGACAGCCTTGAGCCAAACGCGTGGGGGTGGGGCCCCACGCGCGTGAGAGATGTGCCCCGCGAGAAAGTGAAAAAACGTCATATGCGCAGAATCAGCGTCTCCGTTCTTCTCGTGGCGCTCGCCATCATGCCCTTGCGAGGCGCCGACTGGCTCACCCACAGCGGCGACGTCCAGCGCTCGGGCTGGCAGAAGGACGAGACGAAGATCTCGAAGGACAGCGTCAAGAACCTGAAGCTGCTGTACAGCATCAAACTCGACACCAGGCAGCGCTCCGTATACTCGCTGTATGGACCGCTGATCCTGGAGCGCGCGATCACCGATCGCGGGTTCAAGGAGCTCGCCTTCGTCGCCGGCGCGAACAACGACCTCTACGCGGTCGATGCGGACCTCGGCAGGATTTTCTGGAAAAAACATTTCGACTGGCAGGCCGACACGCCGGAAACGGAGCAGGCTTCCTTCCTCTGCCCCGGCGGTTTGACGGCGTGGCCGGTGCTTCAGCCAGCGCCGCAACGAGGGCGTGGTCCCGGTGGACCGCCGCCGGTGGCGCCTGCGCCGGCCGCGCCGGGAGCGGCTGCCGCGGCGGCGCCACAGCGCGGCGGCGGCAATCCCTTCCAGATTCGTTCGCTCTTTGTCCTCTCGGGCGACGGCAACCTGCATCAGATTAACGTCAACACGGGCGACGAGATCGGATCGACGATGAAGTTCTTGCCGCCCAATGGCAAGCCGTACAGCCTCGCTCTGGTGAACAACATCACCTACACGATTACGGGTCAGGGTTGTGGCGGCACACCGAACAGCGTGTACTCACTCGATCTGACCGACCCGGCCAGGACGGTGCGCTACTGGCGATCGGGCAGCGGCGGGCTGTGGGGCACGGCCGGTCCGGCGATCGGCACTGACGGCACGCTGTACGCGGAAACCGGCGACGGTCAGTACGATCCCGCGACCAATCGCTACGCGAACTCCATCGTCGCGCTCACACCGAAAGAGCTGAAGCTGAAAGACTGGTACACACCGTCGAACGCCGAATGGCTCTGGAAACGCGACCTCGATATGAACGTCACCCCGGTCGTCTTCCCGTACAAAGGGCACGATCTCATCGTCGGATCCGGCAAGGAAGGACGGCTCTTTCTGCTCGACAGTCAGTCGCTTGGCGGAGCGGATCATCGAACGCCGGCGTTCCGCTCCGATTTGATCTCGAACGAAGATGTCGATTTCGCGGGAGCAGGCACGTGGGGCAGCCTCGCCAGTTGGGAAGACGCGCAGGGCGCGCGCTGGGTGCTGGCGCCCGTGTGGGGACCGAAGCACCCGAACGCGAAGTTCCCGATCGCGAACGGCGAAACGAACGTCGGCACGATCGCGGCTTTCAAAGTTGAAGAACACAATGGAAAGCTGTCGCTGGCCAACGTGTGGACTTCACGAAATCTGATCACACCGGCCGCGCCGGCGATTGCCAACGGCGTCGTGTTCGCGCTCTCGACAGGTGAGTGGGTCCGGCAGGCGAACGACCGCGAGGGCGGACTCTATCAAGCGGACGTGCGGGCGCAACGATCGGCGCCAGCCGTTCTCTACGCGCTCGATGCGACAAACGGCAAGGAGCTGTGGTCGAGCGGCAATCAAGTGACGTCGTTCACGCACAACGGCGCGATGTCGATCGCGAACGGGCGCGTCTACTTCACGACGTACGACAACACGCTGTACTGTTTCGGCTTTCCGATGGAGCACTAGTGTTGAATCGCGCAACCGTTCAACACGCGATTGACGCCGGTGCGGGCGTGCTTCGTCTGGAGCCCTCGTGGGTGCCGCGGACGTTCATGATTCCGGGGCGGCGGTTGAAGCTGCATCCCGACGATGTCTATGCGCTGGGCGGACATCGCGGCGGCATCAACGAACGCTGGTTTTCGTCCACGACCAACGCCGACAATGGCCCGGGCACGCCGCCCGACGAGGGGCTCAGCTACGTGCGGTCGAACGGCCGGCGATTTCTGCTGAAGGACGCCGTCGAGACCGCGGGCGATCTGCTGCTCGGATCGGCGACGATGGCGCGCGAAGGCGGATGGAATCTTCTCTGCAAATTCTTCGACAACCTCGGTCCGATCCCGCATCACATGCATCAGAGCGAGGAACAGGCGAAGCTCGTGGGCCGCCGCGGGAAACCCGAGGCGTACTACTTTCCGCCGCAGTACAACCAGATTTTCAACAACTTCCCGTACACGTTCATGGGTCTCGAGCCGGGGACAACCAAAGCGGACGTGCGCCGGTGTCTCGAAAACTGGAAGCGGGGCGACAACGGCATTCTGAATCTCTCGCGCGCGTTCAGGCTCGAGCCGGGCACCGGATGGCAGATCGATCCGCGCATCCTGCACGCGCCCGGATCGCTCGTCACCTACGAGCCGCAGGTCAACAGCGACGTGTTCGCGATGTTCCAGTCCGAAGTGGACGGCCGGATCGTGCCGTGGGATCTGCTGGTGAAGGACGTGCCGAAGGCGCATCACCAGGATCTCGATTATCTCGTCGAGATGGTGGACTGGGACGCGAACGTGAATCCGGAGTTCGCGAAGTCGAATCGCGTGTTTCCGTGTCCGGTGCGATCGTTGGCAGAAACGGAATCGGACGGGTACCGCGAGCAGTGGGTGTGCTACGGCACCCGCTACTATTCCGCGAAAGAACTGACCGTGCTCCCGAAGCGAACCGCGACGATCACTGACGCCGCTGCGTACGGTCTCATCGTGGTGCAGGGCCATGGGACCTTCGGGAAGCTCGCCGTCTCGACACCGTCGATGATTCGGTACGGGGAATCGACAGAGGACGAGTTGTTCGTCACCGACGACGCGGCGCGCGCGGGCGTTCGCATCGAGAATCGCAGCGAGACCGACCCGCTCGTCATCCTAAAACATTTCGGGCCGGGGAATCCGGATGCGGAGAGATTGCGGAGGCGATGAGTAGCTAGGGAACGGAAGTTGACGGAGGAAACGGATTTCACAAACGGAGGAACAGAGGAACGGAGGACGAACGGAGAAGAAGAGCGCATTCGACGCGGACGGCCTGCAACGCAGGCCGTCGCGACCGGCCGGCCAACAACGTTCGCATGAACCGCTCGCCGACCCTACCGGTTCATGCGGACGTTGTTGAACGGCCGGTGGCGCCGCTTCGCGGCGCCGCGTCGAATGCTCGCCTCCGTTTGACCTCCGTTGGCTCCGTTGCTCCGTTTGTGAATCCGTTGCCTCCGTAGACGTCCGTTATCTCAGGGGGCACCATGAGCACGCAGCACAGTTACCCGAAACTCCACAACGCGATGTGGCCCGGCCTGGTCGGCAAGGGAAGTCCGGGCGCCGAGCCGGCGATCGATCTCGACACGATGCTCGATCTCACGGCGCGCGCGAACGTGGACGGCGTGAAGTTCGACGGCGTCGATCTGTTTCTCGTCGACCCGCACGTCAGCATCGACGCGAGCGACAGGGATTTGGCGGCGTTGTCCGACAAGATCGCGTCGAAGGGACTCGTGGTCGGATCGCTCGTGGCCCCAGTCTGGCCGCCGACCGGCGGGGGCTCCGCGATGGGGAGCGACGCGGATCGGAAGAGCTTCCTGACGCAGGTTCGCAAAGCTTGCGCGATTGGCCGGAAACTGCGTGACCTCGGCATCCGGAGTTATGGCGTCGTACGGATCGATTCCGCATCGAGCCCGTCGGAGTGGTCGAAGGATCCGGACGGCAACACGCAGCGCATCGCCGAGACGTTCCGCCAGGCGTGCGACATCGCCGAGGGCTACGGCGAACGGCTCGCCGCCGAGGGGGAGATTTGCTGGGGCGGCATGCACAGTTGGAAGCGCATGGTCCAACTGCTCGAGACCGTCAACCGTCCGAAGACGCTCGGCTTCCAGGCCGACATGGCGCACACGCTGCTCTACACCTTGGGCTACAACGCGCCAGAGGATCGGATTCTTCCGGAGGAGTACGACTGGACCAAGCGCGAGACGTTCGACGTGGCGCTCAGGGTCGTGACCAACGCGCTGCGGCCGTGGACGATCGACTTCCACGTCGCGCAGAACGATGCGACCGTCTTCGGATCGGGCACGCATGACAAGACGGGTCGTCACTGTCTGCCGACCGATCCGAATGGCAAGCTCGACGTCGTTCGCCACGCCGGCTTCTGGATGCGCGACGAGAGTGGCCAACCGGCGCGCGCGTTTCAGCACATCTGCTGGGACGGCTGCATGTTCCCGAACGCGACGATGACGCAGGCCGGTACGTGGAACGACGTCCTGCGTCTCATGATCGACGTGCGCAACGCGCACGGCTGGAATGCGCCGGTTGCGGCGACGGTTTAGAC
>MNEX01000082.1:11097-12861 GCA_001917905.1 Acidobacteria bacterium 13_1_40CM_65_14 | reverse complement strand
GGCTACGGCTTCATGGGGCGCACTCACTCGAATGCGTTTCTGCAGACGCCGCGCTACTTTGACGTGCCGTACGAGCCGGTGCTCAAGGCCGTGTGCGCGCGCAACGCCGATCGCGTGAAGTCGTTCGCCGCCAACTGGGGCTACGAGTCGATCGAGACCGACTGGCGCGCGCTCGTGGCGCGCAAGGACATCGATCTCATCGACATCGCGAGCCCGAACGACACGCACGCGGAGATCGCCGTCGCGGCCGCGGGGGCCGGTAAGATGGTCAGCTGCGAAAAACCGCTCGGCCGAAACGCGGCCGAAGCGGAGCAGATGGTCGAAGCGGTTGAAACCGCTCGCGTGCCGAACACGGTTTGGTACAACTACCGCCGTGTCCCCGCCGTCGTGATGATCAAGGAACTGATCGATCAGGGCAAGCTCGGACGCATCTTCCACTACCGTGCACAGTTTCTGCAGGACTGGACGATCTCGCAGGACCTGCCGCAAGGCGGCGAAGGCCTCTGGCGCCTCGACGTCGGCGTTGCCGGCAGCGGCGTCACCGGCGATTTGCTCGCGCACTGCATCGACACCGCGATGTGGCTGAACGGGTCGATCGCCGAACTGACGGCGATGACCGAGACGTTCATCAAGGAGCGCAAGCACACGCTCACCGGCAAAGTCGAGCCGGTCGGCATCGACGATGCGAGCGCGGTGCTGTGCCGGTTTCAGAACGGATCGCTGGCGCTGTTCGAAGCGACGCGGTACGCGCGGGGACACAAGGCGCTCTACACGCTCGAAATCAACGGCGAGCACGCGTCGGCTCGCTGGGATCTCCACGATCTGCACCGGCTCCAGTGGTTCGATCATCGCGACGAGGGGAAGCTGCGCGGCTGGCGCAGCATTCATGTCACCGACGGCGATCATCCGTACATGAAGCACTGGTGGGTTCCCGGATTGCAGATCGGGTACGAGCACACGTTCATCCACCAGTTCGCAGATTTTCTGAGCGCGGCGGCCGGCAATCAGAGCGCGTCGCCCACGTTCCGCGACGGGCTCGCCACCGATTACGTGACCGACGCGATCCTGAAATCCGCGAAGACCGGACGCTGGGAAAGAGTGACCGCCTCCGCGACAGCGACGGCGGTCAAGGCGGTTGGACAGCAGGCGACCGTATGAAGCACGGCGTCTGGGACAATCGAGCTGCGGTAATTGAATCCACTATTACCGTCGGGAGTAATCCGGTACTCGAGCTTCAACTCAAAATCCTTGGGCCCGCCACCGCGCCAGACGATGAACGTGTTGCTTTTGATGACTGTTGCAGGTGTGATTTCACCTGGCAACGCGCGATCCTCGACGCGCCAATACGTCGGATTGCCTTCCCAGCCCGCAAGGGTCTTCCCGTCGACGATGGACTTGAATCCGCGCGTCGACACGCAGGGCACGGTTTCGAGTCAACCGGCGTCGTTTCGCAATGTGCAACAACGACGGCACCGGCTTGCGGCTCCAGCCGCTCTGCCCGCGGGCGTACCGTTTGATCCTGCGAAAAGGGCAACCGCTCGCGGAAGGTTTTGACAGCGTTCGCCGTCGGGCGTAGCGTCGCGCGCGACAGGAGTACCTCAATGTACCGACGATGGCTCGCGGCGGTCGTGGCGTTCGCGGCGGCAGCGCCATGGATCGCGGCGCCGTACGCGCAGACGCCGAAAGCAGATTGGCTGACCGATGGTGGCGATCCGCAGCGCACGGCGTGGCAGCGGAACGAGACGAGCCTCACGAAAGGCAACG
>MNEX01000082.1:0-11082 GCA_001917905.1 Acidobacteria bacterium 13_1_40CM_65_14 | reverse complement strand
CAGGCAGCGTCCGCACGCCCGGCGGTGAAAGAGAGATTGCAGTGGTCGCCGGCGTCTCCGACAACATCTACGCGATTGACGTCGCGAAGGGCACAGTGCTGTGGAAGAAGAAGTTCGACAGCACCTATCAGGAAGCGCCGGGGGGTCGCGGCGGCGGCGTGCTCTGTCCTGGAGGTCTCACGGCAACGCCGGTCCTCGAGAAAACAGCGCCGGGCACGTACATCGCGTACGCGGTGTCGTGGGACGGCCGCCTGCGGAAGCTTGACGTTGCCACCGGTGAAGAGATCGAGCCTCCGGCGTTGTTCATGCCACCCAACGGAAAGCCGTACGCGCTGAACCTCGTCAACGGGGTCATCTACACGTCGACGGCACAAGGATGCGGCGGCAACCCGAATAACTTCTACTCGTACGATCTCGCGACAAAGAAGGTCGGCAACTGGGCGCCCGGAAGTGGCGGCCTGTGGCCGCGCACAGGACCCTCGGTTGGAAAGGATGGCACCGTCTACGCGGGTAGCGGCGATGGCGACTACCTGCCGGAACAGCAGATCTACGGCCAGGCCATGATCGGCGTGAAGCAGAATCCGCAGACCAAGGCTCTCGAGTTGAAGGACTGGTACGCGCCGTCGAACGCGTACTGGATGCGCAAGCGCGACCTCGATTTCAACGCATCGTCACCGATCTTCGACTACCGGGGCAAAGAGTATCTCGTGTCGTCGAGCAAGGAATGCCGGCTCTGGCTTCTCGACACGAGCATGCTCGGAGGCGAAGACCACCGCACGCCTGTCTACCGAACGCCGCTCCTCTGCAACGAAGAGGTGAACTTCACGATGGGCGTTTGGGGCGCCCTCGCGACCTGGGAAGACGCGAACGGCACGCGTTGGGTGTTGACGCCGTTCTGGGGACCGAAGCACCGGCAATTCAAAGCGGAGCTCGAGCACGGCCAGGTCGTGTACGGCGCCGTGGCGGCCTTCAGGGTGCAGGACAAGCTCGGGAAGCCGGTGCTGACGCACGCGTGGATTTCTCGCGACATGTACATGGCCGACCCGCCCGTTGTCGCGAACGGGATTGTGTTCGCCTATGGCAGCGGCGAGAGCACGACACAGCGCTGGCCGGAGCCCGGTCACGTGGGCGGCGCCGCGGGACGTATTGAAGAATCCACGCACGCGGTGCTGTACGCGCTCGATGCGCGGACCGGCGAGGAGCTGTGGTCAAGCGGCGATCAGATCGCATCCTGGAATCACTTCAGCGGCCTGTCGGTCGCGAACGGCCGCGTCTACATCGGTACATACGACGGGATCCTTTACTGCTTTGGCGCGGCGAGTCTGCCTTCCGGCACGACCACGACCTCGCAGCGAGAGGCGCGATGACGAACCCACTGACGCGGTCGCTGGCAGTCGCGACGGCGGGCGTGCTCGGCGCCGCGATCCTGCACGCGCAGGGGCGCGGCGGCGGGGAATGGACCACCAGCGGCTTCGACGCGCAGCGGACCGGGTGGATCAGGAGGGATCCGCGCATCTCGCTCGAGGCGATGCAGAAGCCCGGCGCGTTCGGACCGTTCAAGTTTCTCTGGAAGTTGAAGCTGGAGCACGATCCGAACGCCCCTACCGCGCTCACCGAGCCTATCCTGCTCGATCGGCTGATCGGATTCCGCGGATTCAAGTCGATTGCGTTCGTCGGCACCGCTTCTGAGACGGTGCATGCGATCGACATCGACTTCGGCGTGCCGCTGTGGAAGTACCACATCAACTATACGGCGAGCCCTCCGCCCATCCTCGGCGGACCCGCGGCATGTCCAGGAGGCCTGACTGCCGCGATGTCCCGCCCCACTGCGATTTCGCCTCGCGCGATCGGTGCCGGCGGGTTCGGCGACGGACGCGCCGGACGGTCGGGCGGCGGCGTTGGCGAGCCAGCGAAGGGCGCGACGACGCTGGCGACCGCAGGACGGGGCCGCGGAATCGGGCCGGATGCCCCTGCCGCGTCCGGCACACCGGGCGCGGGGACTGTGGTGGTGGCGGGCCGTTCGTACCTGGCGGCGATGCGGCCTACGTGGTCGGCAGCGACGGCTACCTGCACGCGCTCAACGTGTCGAATGGCTGGGACAACATGACGCCCGCATTGTTCCTGCCAGCGAACACCCGCGCGACAGGGCTCATCATCACCACGGGAACCGACGGCGGGGCTATCGCCTACGCCGCGACGACGCACGGTTGCGGCAGCCAGCCTGATGCGGTGTGGGCCATGGATCTGGCCAGTCCGCAAAAAACCGTCGTCGCCTTCAAGGCTGGCGGCGCCACGATCGCCGGGACCGCGGGCCTCACGCTCGGGCGCGACGGCACCGTGTACGTCGCGACGACGGATGGCTCGGCTCCGTTGTCGAATTCGGTGATTGCGCTCGAACCAAAAACGCTGAAGCCCAAGGCATCGGTGACGGTCGCGAAAGCCGATTTCAGCTCGTCGCCGCTGGTTGTCCAGTGGCAAGACAGGGAGACCATCGCCGTGGCGGGCGGTGGAAAGGTATTCGTCTTCGACGCTGCGTTGCTCCGGGGCGGGCCGATTGCGACGGTGTCATTCGGGAGCGCGAACTACGAAACGGGCGCGCTCGCGAGCTGGCTGGATGCGCGGAGCACATTGTGGATCGCCGTCCCTTCTGCGCGCGCGATCGAAACCTTCAAGGTTGTCGAGCAGGAGGGCAAGGTCACCGTGCAGCCTGGCTGGGCCCGCGCCATCGCCGCGCCGCTGAAGCCGCTCGTCATCAACGGCGTCCTCTTCGCGGCATCGAGCGGGACACGTACAGCGCCTGCGGTGCTGTACGCCATCGACGCCATGAGCGGCAAGGATCTCTGGAACAGCGGCAGAACGATAACCTCCTCGGTGCGTGGCGGCCTGTCAGGCCTATCGGGCGGACAAGGCAACGTCTACGTGCCCGGGTCCGACAGCACGTTGTACGCATTTGGTTTCGAGATCGAGAAGTAGACATATGAGGGTCATGGCTGTCGCCATCGTTATCGCTGCCAGCGCGACGAGTGCGACCAGCGTGAACGCGTGGGCACAGGAACTGCCGGACGGCCCCGGCCGGGACGTGGCGGTGCGCGTCTGCGGCATGTGCCACGAGGCGGAGCGTGCCGCCTCCGTGCGTCTGACCCGCGAGGGATGGGAAAGTGTGTTCTCCAAGATGGCCGATCTCGGCATGAGCGCCAGCGACGACGAGCTGAAGCAGGTCCTCGATTACTTCTCCGAGAATTTCAAGGGCGCGGCGTCGAAGCCGATCAACCTGAACAGCGCCACGTCGATCGAGCTCGAGAGCGTCGCGGCGCTGCTGCGGAAGGAAGCGGCGGCGTGGATTGCGTACCGAGCCAAGACCCCCTGCAAGACGCTCGACGATCTGAAGAAGGTTCCGGGACTCTCGTTCAAGAAGATCGACGAACGGCGCGATCGACTCGTTTGCTTCTAGTGTGGTGAGAGGGGGCAATGATCAACATCCGCCTTCGAAGTCGGATCGGCACGCAGGCCGTACTGGTCGTCGTGCTCGGCGGGGTACCTCACGTGGCGGCGCAGGGATTGACGGGACAGATCTCGGGACTCGTGGTCGATGCCTCCCAGGCGGTCCTTCCGGGCGCCGCCGTCGTGGTCCGCAATACGGGGACGAATTTCATTCGCGAGACCGTAACGGACGCGGACGGCACGTATGTGTTTCCCGACCTGTTGGCCGGCACGTATGAGGTCAAGGTGAGCTTGTCGGGCTTCAAGACCTACACGGAAGCCGGCATCGTGCTCGGCGCCACCGAGCGTGTGGCGCTGCGCCGCATCGCGCTCGCGGTCGGGCAGATCGAGGAGACGGTTACCGTGGCGGGTGAATCTCCGCTCGTACAGACGCAATCCTCCGCTCGGTCCGGGCTGATTGAGCGTCAGCAGATGGAAGACATCGCGCTCAAGGGACGCGACTTCGCGGGACTGCTCAGGCTCCTGCCGGGTGTCGTCGACACCAGCAGCCGCGACGCGCCAGGCTGGGGTAGCATGGGCGGGCTGACCATCAACGGCCGCAGCGGCGGCTTCAATTTCGCCTACGACGGCGTCACGAACAAGGATACTGGCTCGAACAGCGGCAATTGGTCGGCGCCCGCACTCGATTCTATCGGCGAGGTGCGCGTGCAGACCGCGAACTTTCAAGCCGAGTACGGCCGCAGCTCCGGCGCCACAATCACGGTCGTGACCCGAAGCGGCACGAGGGACTTTCACGGCAGCGCCGCGTACTACAAACGCGATGACGCCTTCAACGGAAATGAGTACTCCAGACGCCAGCAGGGGCTTCCCGCCTCGTCGTACAAATTCGACAATGCCGCCTGGACGATCGGCGGTCCCGTCCTGTTGCCAGGAGGATTCAACAGGGAACGAAACCACCTGTTCTTCTTCTGGTCTCAGGATCTGCTCGCGCGGACCGATCCGGGCAATCTGAACCAGCGGCGTGTGCCGACCGAGCTCGAGCGGCGCGGCGATTTTTCACAGACGTTCGACAGCCAGGGCCGGCTGATCTTCATCCGGGATCCGTTGCAGGCCGGCGCGTGCAACAGCGTGACCGGCGGGCCGGCGTGCTTTCCGGGCAACCTGATTCCCGCGAACCGGATCGATCCAATCGGCCGGGCCCTGATCAACATGCTTCCCGCGCCGAACGCGATCGACCCGACCGGGGCCAGACAGTACAACTATGCATTCCAGACGGTTCAGGACTGGCCGCGCAACGATCAGGTGCTGCGCGTGGACTGGAACATCGCCCCCCGGACCACGTTCTATTCGCGGCTGCAGTACGGCTACGAGAAACGAAGCGGTCCCGTCTCGTTCCTCGGTTCCTCAGGCGGCTGGCCCCAGTATCCAACCAAGTACGAGATCGACACGCTCGGCGTCGTCAATACGCTGCTGCATACGTTCAACGCGACGACGTTTTCGGAAGTGACGGTGGGTGTGAACTGGGCGCATCAATATACGAGCCCGTTCGACCAGGCCGCCCAGGATCAGAACGATCGAACCAAGGTGCTGCCGGGGTTGCCGCAGTTCTTTCCTGCGGCCAACCCGCTGAACGTCCTCCCCCAGGCGACGTTCACCGGCGGCGTTCCGGCCCTGACGAACGGCATCGCGTCGATCGGCGTGGAACAGCGATTTCCGTTTTTCGGCTACAACGCCCTCTGGAACTTCTCCGGCAACATCTCGAAGCTGAAGGCGTCACACACCATGAAGGCGGGGCTGTTCGTCGAGCACACGACGCGTCCGGCCGCGCGGTCGTCGAGCTTCAATGGCACGCTCAGCTTCAACACTGACACGTCGAACCCGGGCAACACGAATATCGGCTTCGCCAACGCGCTCCTCGGATCGGTGACGCAGTACCAGGAGTCCAACGCGCACCCTACGGCCCATGGCGCCTTCATGAACGTCGAGTGGTACGGCCAGGACACCTGGCGCGTGACGCGCCGATTGACAATCGACGGCGGCTTGCGGTTCTATGCCATCGCACCGACCCGCAGCCAGGGCGATCAGCTGGCGATGTTCGTGCCGTCCGAGTGGAGTCTGGCGAATGCTCCCCAACTGATTCAGCCGCTACTCGTCGGCAACACGCGCCTGGGGCGTAACCCGGTGACGGGCGAGATGCTGCCCGCCGTCTACATCGGTCGGATCGCGTCGGGCGCGGGCGACCCCTTCGTGGGCATGCACCTGTTCGATGAAACCGTGATGAAGAACCCTCCGATCCAGATCGCGCCGCGCCTCGGTTTCGCGTGGGACCTGACGGGCGACGCCAGGACCGCCGTGCGCGGTGGCGCTGGCGCCTTCTACGACCGGTACAGCGACGACGAGATTCTGCAACTCGTCGAGCAGCCGCCGCTGCTGGACACGCGGACGACCAACTACACGACCATCAAGGATCTGCTGTCGAACACGCTGACCGGGTCACCGAAGGCGGTTCGGTACAATCCGAACTTCATTCCTCCCGTCGTCTACAACTGGAGCATGGGCATCCAGCGCGAGTTAGGCTTCAGACTCGCGGCTGATGTCGCCTACGTGGGAAATGCGGCACGCCATCAGCTGATCAGCCGCGAGATCAACGGGCAGCCGTATGGCTATCGGTTCATCCCGACGAGCCTCGACGGGACCAACGTCCAGGCCGGCCAGGCGCAGCCGCTGCCGGACGACTTCCTCCGCGCGTACCGCGGCTACTCTGGCATCACGCAGCGGGAGTTCAGCGGGGACTCCACCTATCATTCGCTCCAGGTCTCGCTGAACCGGCGGCGGGTCGATGGATTGTCGTTCGGAGTTTCCTACACGCTGTCGAAGAGCATGAGCCTGGCGGCCATCGATCCATTCATCGCGGACAACCGTGCGAGGAACTACACACGGACGACTGGAAACAATGGCAACCGCCCGCACGCCCTCGTGATCAGTTACTCGTACGACGTACCGAACCTCAGTCACAAATGGGACCACGCGATGGCCAAGGCGATCTTCGACAACTGGCAGGTGTCGGGCATCACCTCGGCGATCAGCGGCACAAATGGCAGCATCACCTACAGCTTCACTGGCGTGCCGACCGGTGCGCTGGTCGGCACTGGCGCCCTCGGCGCGCCGACGGCGGGCGGAGGCAGCGCGGCGCTGGGCGGCAGCCGCGTCGACTTCGTCTGTGACCCGAATCTTCCAGCCCGCGAGCGAACCTTCGATCGTCAGTTCGCGACCGAATGCGTGCAGCCGCCTGCCGACGCCATGAGACTCGGCAACGGCAGGGGCGACGAGCTGCTCGGCCCCGGGTATCTCAACTGGGACATCTCGTTTTTCAAGAGTGTCCCGCTCAAAGGCACGCGGCGGCTGCAGTTGCGCGTCGAGCTGTACAACGCGTTCAACACCGACCAGTGGAGCGCGATCGATACCGCCGCGGTGTTCGACTATTTGACGGGCAAGCAGACGAATACCAACTTCGGCCGGTTGACGGGCGCAACACGTGACGCTCGCCGCGTGCAGCTGGGCGCGCGATTGACGTTCTGACAGAGAGCTCGTTTGACCACCCAGTTCCTGGCTTTCGATCTCGGCGCGGTTGGACAGCAGGCAACGGTATGAAGCACACACTTGCGATCGTACTGGTCCTCGCGGCGGCCGTCGCCGTCGCGCAGCAACCTCCACCCTCGGGCGCGCCGCAGGGCCGAGGCGGGAGAGGCGCTGGTCCGCGCGGCGCCGATCCGTTGGTGCTCGGCGATCACGCGGGATTCACGTCGATCTTCGACGGCTCGTCGTTGAAGGATTGGGACGGCGATCCCGCGTTCTGGCGCGCCGAAGGCGGCGCGATCGTCGGTCAGAGCACGCCGGCGAATCCGGTCAAACAGAACACGTTCGTCATCTGGCGCGGCGGCGAGCCGAAAGATTTCGAGCTGAAGGTGGAATTCAAGATGAGCGCCACCAACAGCGGCATCCAGGTGCGCAGCGTGCAGCTGCCGGCGGGCCCTGACGTCGGCAAGTGGGTGATGAAGGGATACCAGGCCGACATCGATTTCGCGAATCAGTACACCGGTCAAATCTACGAGGAGCGCGGGCGCGGATTCCTCGCGATGCGCGGCCAGGCCGTCTATGTGCCCGACAGCGGACGTCCGGTCGTCATCGGCAATCTGCAGCAGAGCGCGGACGAGCTGAAGGCGATCATCAAGGTCAACGACTGGAATCAGGTGCACATCGTCGCGCGCGGCACCACCATCATGCAGATCCTCAACGGCGCCGTCACGAGCATCGTCGTCGACGACGACACGAAGAACCGGCAGTTGAGCGGGCTCATCGGATTCCAGATGCACGTCGGCGAGCCGATGAAGGTGGAATTCCGCAACATCTGGTTGAAGAAACTTTAGGTGACGACGCAGTATCTTGCATTCGATCTCGGCGCCCAAAGTGGCCGCGCGATGCTGGGCCGCTTTCGCAGCGGTTCACTCGACCTCCAGGAAATCTGCCGGTTTCCCAACGAGCCGGTCCGTCAGAACGGCTCGATCCAGTGGGACATCCTGCGGCTCTGGCTCGAGATGAAGCGCGCCATGGCACGCGTCTCGGATCGACGGTTCGAGAGCATCGGCGTCGACGGATGGGGCGTGGATTACGCGCTCGTCGGCGAGCGCGGCAACCTGCTCGAAAACCCGTACCACTATCGCGACGCGCGCAACGACGGGATGATGGACGCCGTGTTCGATCGTGTCAGTCGAGAACGGCTCTACTCCGTCACCGGCATTCAGTTTCTCCAAATCAATACGTTGGTGCAGTTGTTCGCGGCGTGCCGGTTGACGCCCCGGGTCGTCGATGCCGCGCGTGCGTTGGCGACGATTCCCGATCTGCTGAACTACTGGCTGACGGGCCGTCTCTGTTCCGAGTACACGATTGCGACAACGACGCAGTTCGTGCACGCGACGAAGCGGACGTGGGCGACGAAACTGATCGAGGAGGTTGGCCTGCCCGTCCGGTTGCTCACCGCGATCGTCGCGCCGGGCACCATCATCGGCGCGCTGCGGAGTGACGTGTCGCCGGCGCTCGCCGGCACGCCCGTGATTGCGCCGGCGTGCCACGACACCGCCTCCGCGGTCGCGTCGGTGGACGCGAGCGGGAACACGGCATTCATCAGTTCCGGCACCTGGTCGCTGCTCGGCACGGAGCTGTCCGCGCCCATCATCACGACGACCGCGCGCGACTTGAACTTCACCAACGAAGGCGGCGTCTGCGGGACCATCCGGTTTCTGAAGAACATCACCGGGCTGTGGGTGCTGCAGGCGTGTCGACAAAGTTGGGCCGCCAGCGGTCAGGATCTGCAGTACGAAGAGCTGATCGCCGCGGCCGCCGACCCGCAGTTGGCGTTTCGGTCGCTCATCGATCCGGACCATCACATGTTCCTGAATCCCGAGAACATGCCGGAGAGCATCCGCGAGTATTGCCGGCAAACGGGGCAGCCAGAGCCTTCGACACCCGCGGCCTGTACGCGGGCGATTCTGGAAAGCCTCGCGTTCAAGTATCGCGCGGTGCTCGAATCGCTCGAGCGGCTGACCGGAACCCGCTTCGAGGTGGTTCGAATCGTCGGCGGCGGGTCGCGGAATCAGTTGTTGAATCAGTTCACGGCCGACGCGACGGGCCGGCCGGTCGTGGCGGGACCGGTCGAGGCGACGGCGCTCGGGAACATCGCGATGCAGATGGTGGCGACCGGCGCGGTCGGCTCGATTGCCGGCGCGCGAGACGCGATCGAGCGATCGTTTCCGGTACAGCGATTCGAACCTTCCGCCCCCGAACGATGGGATGCCGAGTACCGTCGTTTCCAGGACTACATGGAGTCTACCTGTGCCTGAGACGGCGACCGGCGTCACGAAATTTCTGCAGAACCTCTGGGACGAGCCCCACGCCGCGAGCCTCGCGACGCGACCGCTCGAGCTCCTGCGGTACCGCTCGAACCTGCTCGGCGCCGATCTGCGGATCACGAACTTCGGCGGCGGCAACACGAGCTCGAAGTTCGAGCTGCCCGATCCATTGATGGGCAAACCGGTCCGCGTCCTCGCGGTCAAGGGCAGCGGCGGCGATCTTCGATCGATCACCGAGTCGGGCTTCGCGCTTCTGTCTCTCGACAAGCTCGAATCGCTCATCGCGCGCTATCGCGGCGAAGCGCACGAAGACGAGATGGTGTCGTTCTACCCGCTGAGCGCATTCGGCGACAACCGCGTCGCCGCCTCCATCGACACGCCGCTGCACGCGTTTCTGCCGTTCGATCACGTGGACCACCTGCATCCCGACTGGGCCATCGCTCTCGCGGCGAGCGCCAACGGTCGTGAGAAGCTCGAGGAGTTCAATTCTCGGTACGGCCGTCGCATCGTCTGGGTGCCGTGGCAGCGCCCCGGGTTCGAGCTCGCGCTGATGCTGCAGCGCGCGGTCGCGGAGAATCCCGGCTGCGACGGCATCGTGCTCGGCAGCCACGGTCTGTTCACGTGGGGCGGCACGCAGTACGAGTGCTACATCAACAGCGTCAAGACGATCGATCAGATGGGGGAATTCGTCGACGATCACGTCCGGCGATCGGGGCGCCCGATGTTCGGCGGCCCGATGGTGACGACGACGGTCGATCGTGACGCGACCGCTGCGGCGATCCTTCCGTACTTGCGCGGCGCAGTGTCCAATGTTACTCCGGGGGCCCCTTCCCCCCGGCCTCGGCGCGTGATCGCTCACTACGATCGGTCCGATGACGCGCTCACGTTTGCCAACGCGGCCTGGGCGCCTGACCTGTGCGCGTTGGGCACGAGCTGTCCGGATCATTTTCTGCGGACGCGCATCTGTCCGATGTTCGTCGCCTGGAAACCGGACGAAGGGGTGGCGGTTCTTCAGGCGCGGATCGCCGAGCGGCTGGCCGCGTACCGCGAAGAGTACGTCGCCTACTACAAGTCTTTCGCGAAGCCCGATTCACCCGCGTTGCGCGATTCGAATCCCTCGGTCGTCGTCATTCCCGGCCTCGGCGTCTTCGGGTTCGCGAAAGACAAGCGTGAAGCGCGCATCACGACCGAGTTCTTCGTGAACGCGATCCACGTCATGGCTGGTGCGAACGCGCTGGAGGAATCGGGAAGTGTGGCCGGCACATTACCGCAGGCGCGACGTCCTGATCAGGCGAGCCAGTTCGCGAGCTTCCACAACTACGTCGCGTTGCCGCGGTCTGAGGCGTTTCGGATCGAGTACTGGGCCCTCGAGGAAGCGAAGCTGCAGCGCATGCCCGCGGAGCGCGAGTTCAGCCGAAAAATCGCGGTCATCGTCGGCGGCGGCAGCGGCATCGGCCGCGAAGTCGCCTTGCAGCTCGCGACGCGCGGCGCTCACGTTGTCGTCGCCGACCAGAACGTCGCGGGCGCGGAGTCGACGTGGAATGACGCGGGCGCGCAGTCGTCGAACGAGATGGGCATGGCGTTGGCGCTCGACCTGTCGTCGCGCGCGAGCATGGCGCAGGCGCTTCGCGCGACCGTCCTGCAGTTCGGCGGTGTCGACATCGTCATCAATACCGCGGCGATCTATCCGGCGCCGGACCCCAGCGGTGGAGCGCTCGAAGCGGTCTGGAGCAAG
>MNEX01000135.1 GCA_001917905.1 Acidobacteria bacterium 13_1_40CM_65_14 | reverse complement strand
TCCTGCGGAAAGGGCCATACGTCGCTTGAGCTGCTGGAGGGTCTGATCGTAGAGCGCAACCTCGTGCGCGCGGAAGACCATTCTGCACGTCGATGTTTTTGGAACTGGTATCAGACTTGTAGTCGCCCGCGCCGAGGTGGATAGCCATGGCAGACAGACGGGAGGTTTCGCGCAGGAAGTTTCTCGAATCTGCGGCAATCGGGGTCGGCGCAGCCGCACTCGGCCGTCACGGCGCACTGGCCGAACAGTTCACGGCGCCGGCTCTGCCGAACCCCGACGATTCAGGCATCGATCACGTCGTCGTCGTGATGATGGAGAATCGCTCCTTCGATCACATCCTGGGGTGGCTGCCAGGCGCCGACGGGAAGCAAGCCGGGCTGACGTACTTCGATCGCGCGGGGTTACCGCACGCCACTCATTCGCTCGCACCGGACTATCAAGGTTGTGGACATTCGGATCCCGATCATTCTTATGACGGCGCCCGCGTCGAGTACGACGGCGGAGCGTGCGATGGCTGGATGCGCGCTGGTGACAACGACGAGTACGCGATCGGGTACTACGGGGAAAGCGATGTCCCGTTCTTCGCTCGTGCCGCGACCGACTGGACGGCGTGCGATCGGTACTTCGCCGCGATCATGGGACCAACCTTTCCTAATCGGATGTATCAGCATGCGGCCCAGACCGATCGCATCAGCAATACCTTCGAACCGAGCACGCTACCGACGATTTGGGACCGGCTCGCCGAGGCCGGCCTCACTGGACGGTACTACTTCCAGGACGCGCCCTTTCTTGGGTTGTGGGGCCCGAAGTATCTGTCGATCTCCCGGCACTATCGGTCGTTCTTACTGGCCTGCGCCAGGGGCCGGCTCCCGAATGTCTCGTATGTGGACCCACGCTTCATCGAAGAACTGACGGGCACGACAAGCGACGATCATCCACACGCGGACATTCGGAACGGTCAGGCTTTTCTGAATCAGGTGTATACGGCAGTGACGACAAGCCCGGCGTGGCGACGGACGCTGCTGGTGATCAACTACGACGAATGGGGCGGGTTCTTCGAGCACGTGCCGCCTCAGGCCGCACCAATCACGGACGTCACGCGAGCGGCGGGAGACAAAGACGGACTGCGCGGCTTTCGGGTCCCGTGTCTCGTGATCTCGCCGTTCGCGGCGCGCCGGTTCGTGGCGCACAACCTCTTCGATCACACGTCGGTTCTTCGCTTCATCGAGTGGCGGTGGGGACTCGAGCCGCTGACGGTGCGTGATGCCGCAGCGAACAATCTCGCCGATGTGCTCAATTTCAGGCGCCGGCACCGGAGGGCGCCGGAGTACGCCGTGCCGGCAGGTCCCTTCGGAGCGCCGTGCCCCTCGTCTGAATTGAACCCGTGGATCATCGTCCGCGATCTGGCCCGCGCCGCAGGTTTTCAGGTCTAGCGATGGAAGTTTCTAAGGTAGATTCAGCGTCATGGACGAGAGGCGCACCATGCTGCGTCACTTCCTCGCCGCGCTCGCGTACCGTACTCAGAAGGCCCTTCGAGGCGCGCCGTCCGGGTTCGGCGATTTCGCCGCGGGCGAGCGGACGAGAACGCCGCGACAGCTCGTGCGCCACATGACCAGCGTGCTCGGTTACGCGCGCACCTACTTCGTCGGCGGCCGGTACTGGCCGGAGGAGCTGCCGGATCTTGCGAGCGAGGTCGAGCGATTCCACGCCATGCTCGCCGACGTCGCCGGGCGCCTGGAGCGGGGAGAGCCTCTGCTGGGCGTCACGCCGGAGCAACTGCTCCAGGGACCGTTCGCCGATGCCATGACACACGCAGGTCAGCTGGCGCTGCTGCGGCGACTGGCGGGAGCGCCAGTGCCTCCGGAGAACTTCATCGTCGCCGACATTCACGCAGATCGGCTCGGACCCGAACAGCCGCCGCCGGTCAGTCCTGATGCGGAGTGGCCGGAGGCACCCTGCCGTCTCCGGCCGGCATCCGAATTCGACAAAGGCTTTCTCTACTCACTCCACTGCGTCACCATGCACGAACCCATTGAGAAAACGTGGGGTTGGAACGAGGCGTGGCAGCGCAACGACTTTGACGCGCGCTTCAACGAGTGCGTCGTGTCGATCATCGAAGCCGGCGGTCGCGACGCCGGTGGCCTGTGGCTCGAGTCATCGCCCGACCAAATCTTCATCGCCAATCTTCAGGTCTTGCCGGAATTCCAAGGTCGCGGGATCGGTACGTGGGTGATGGAGGGACTGTTAGCAGAAGCCGCCACACGGCGAATCCCGGTGGAGCTCTCAGTGCTTCAGGTCAACCCGCGCGCTCAACGGCTGTACGAACGTCTTGGGTTCAAGGTGATAGACGAGGGTCACCCGTTCATCCGCTCGCGGCACGACTTGCGTGCGGCTGGAACTGTTTGACCAAGGGCGCGCGATTGGCGATAGCGTCGATCACTCCGCTCGCAGCGTGCTCGTCGGATCGACGCGGACTGCGCGCCAGGCCGGCACGCTGCACGCGATCGCCGACACGCCTGTCAGCAGCACGATCACCCCGAGATACGTGACCGGGTCGAGGCGCGACACGCCGAACAGCATCGCGGCGATGGCCCGGCTCGCCGCAGCCGCCCCGGCCAGCCCGATCGCGACGCCGAGCCCGGTGAGCATCATCCCCTGACGAACCACGAGTGCGAGAATGCTCCCGCGCGATGCACCCAGTGCCGAGCGTACGCCGATCTCGCGCGTGCGCTCGGCCACGCTGCCGGCGAGCACACCGTAAATGCCGGCGGCCGCGAGCACGAGTGCCGCGAGCGCGAACGCCTCGAACAGGATCAGCGCGAAGCGTCGCTCCGCGGCCGACGCGGCAAGCAGATCGTCCATCGTCGCGACTCGCACAATCGGCTGGTCCTTGTCGACGGACCAGACGGCTTCGCGCACGGCGGGTGCGAGCGCGGCTACGTCGCCGCGCGCGCGGACCACGAGCGACATCACGTTGTCCGGAAAGCGCCACTGGCTCGCAGGCATGTACACGGCGTCCGATTCGCTCACCGCCAACGACATCTGCTTCACGTCGCCCACCACGCCGACGATGGTGTAGGGCGGACCGTCCGTCGGACCGACGTGGAGACGCCGGCCAATCGGGTCGACTCCCGGGAACTTGCGATTCGCGAACGATTCGTTGATCGACGCGACGAGCGGAGCGCCTGCCCGATCGTCCTCGGTAAAGACACGTCCGCGCCGGAGCGGGATGCGCATCGTCTCGATGTAGCCCGGGCTCACGGCGTAGCGGAACGTGCTGTAGCCCTCCGGACTCGACTCGAAGTGCACACCGTACTCGTCGTGGTCGGCGCTGAGCGGCAACTGACTCGTGAGCGCAGCGGCCGTGACGCCGGGCACGTGTCGAACCGCCTCGAGCGCCTGCTCGAAGAACCGGTACGCGCTGCGGTTGTCGTCGAACCGGCGGCCGGACGTCTGCACCTGCATCGTGAGCAGGCGCGACGAGTCAAAGCCCACGGCGACGGCGAACAGGCGTCCGAGGCTCCGCAGCAGCAGTCCCGAGCTCACGAGCAGCACGAGCGCCAGCGCGACTTCCGCGACGACGAGCACGCTGCGTGTGCGACGGAGTGCGCCGGCCGTGCTCCGCGAGGCGTGCCCGAGGTCCCGCTGCGGATCGTTGCGCGCTGCATGCAGCGCGGGAATCAACCCGAAGGCCAGACCGATCAGCGTCGTGATGCCCAATCCGAAGGCGAACACGCTGCGGTCGACCGCGATCGCGCCGATGCGCGGAAGGCCCGGCGGGCTGAGCGCTACGAGCGCGCGCACGCCAAGAATTGCCACGGCTATGCCGATCACGCCGCCCATCGTGGCGAGGAGCAGGCTCTCCGTGAGGAGTTGCCGAATCAACCGACTGCGGCCGGCGCCGAGCGCGGCGCGCAGCGCGAACTCGCCGCGGCGTTGTACACCTCGGGCGAGCAGCAGGTTCGTCACGACGCTGCACGCGATCGCCGACACGCCTGTCAGCAGCACGATCACCCCGAGATACGTGACCGGGTCGAGGCGCGACACGCCGAACAGCATCGCGGCGATGGCCCGGCTCGCCGCAGCCGCCCCGGCCAGCCCGATCGCGACGCCGAGCCCGGTGAGCATCATCCCCTGACGAACCACGAGTGCGAGAATGCTCCCGCGCGATGCACCCAGTGCCGAGCGTACGCCGATCTCGCGCGTGCGCTCGGCCACGCTGCCGGCGAGCACACCGTAAATGCCGGCGGCCGCGAGCACGAGTGCCGCGAGCGCGAACGCCTCGAACAGGATCAGCGCGAAGCGTCGCTCCGCGGCCGACGCGGCAAGCAGATCGTCCATCGTCGCGACTCGCACAATCGGCTGGTCCTTGTCGACGGACCAGACGGCTTCGCGCACGGCGGGTGCGAGCGCGGCTACGTCGCCGCGCGCGCGGACCACGAGCGACATCACGTTGTCCGGAAAGCGCCACTGGCTCGCAGGCATGTACACGGCGTCCGATTCGCTCACCGCCAACGACATCTGCTTCACGTCGCCCACCACGCCGACGATGGTGTAGGGCGGACCGTCCGTCGGACCGACGTGGAGACGCCGGCCAATCGGGTCGACTCCCGGGAACTTGCGATTCGCGAACGATTCGTTGATCGACGCGACGAGCGGAGCGCCTGCCCGATCGTCCTCGGTAAAGACACGTCCGCGCCGGAGCGGGATGCGCATCGTCTCGATGTAGCCCGGGCTCACGGCGTAGCGGAACGTGCTGTAGCCCTCCGGACTCGACTCGAAGTGCACACCGTACTCGTCGTGGTCGGCGCTGAGCGGCAACTGACTCGTGAGCGCAGCGGCCGTGACGCCGGGCACGTGTCGAACCGCCTCGAGCGCCTGCTCGAAGAACCGGTACGCGCTGCGGTTGTCGTCGAACCGGCGGCCGGACGTCTGCACCTGCATCGTGAGCAGGCGCGACGAGTCAAAGCCCACGGCGACGGCGAACAGGCGTCCGAGGCTCCGCAGCAGCAGTCCCGAGCTCACGAGCAGCACGAGCGCCAGCGCGACTTCCGCGACGACGAGCACGCTGCGTGTGCGACGGAGTGCGCCGGCCGTGCTCCGCGAGGCGTGCCCGAGGTCCCGCTGCGGATCGTTGCGCGCTGCATGCAGCGCGGGAATCAACCCGAAGGCCAGACCGATCAGCGTCGTGATGCCCAATCCGAAGGCGAACACGCTGCGGTCGACCGCGATCGCGCCGATGCGCGGAAGGCCCGGCGGGCTGAGCGCTACGAGCGCGCGCACGCCAAGAATTGCCACGGCTATGCCGATCACGCCGCCCATCGTGGCGAGGAGCAGGCTCTCCGTGAGGAGTTGCCGAATCAACCGACTGCGGCCGGCGCCGAGCGCGGCGCGCAGCGCGAACTCGCCGCGGCGTTGTACACCTCGGGCGAGCAGCAGGTTCGTCACGTTCACGCACGCGATCACGAGCACCAGGGTCACCGCGCCGAGGATGGCGACGAGCGCCGGCTTGACGCCGCGTGTGACCTCGTCTTGCAGCGAGGCAGCGGTGAGCTCGACATCGCGGCCATACGTGACCGGATGCTGTTCCTGCAGCACAGCGTGCCCCAGTACATTGAGCTCTCGCGTCGCTCGATCGACGCTGACGCCCGGCCGCAGCCGCCCCACCGTACGCAGGTGATGACCCCACGCCCGTCCCTGCGACATGTCGTACTGGAGTGGCGACCACAGCTCGGCGGAGGGAGCCAGCACATTTTCAAAACCGCTCGGCATGACGCCGATGACCGAATAGCTGTTGTCGTCGAGCATGATCTGGCGACCGACGATCGTGCGATCACCGCCGAAGCGGCGCCGCCAGAGCGCGTCGCTGAGGACGACGACGTTCGGCCCATTGAGTCGATCGTCGGACGGCTCGAAGTCTCGTCCGAGGATCGGCGACACGCCGAGCACATGGAAGTAGCTCGCGCTGACACGCTGGCCGTCGAATCGTTCGGGCTGATCCGGTCCGGTCATCGTCGGTTGCCACGGCTCGAGCACGGCGATCGCCTCGAATGAGCGGTTCCGTTCCACCAGCGCGCGATACATACCGAAGGTTCCATCGTTGCGCGAGCCGTCGCGGCGCATCTCCGAGATCATGGCGATCCGGCCGGCGTGCGGGTACGGCAACGACTGAAACAGCACCGGGTTGACCGCGCTGAAGATCGCGGTCGTGGCGCCGATGCCGAGCGCCAGAGTGAGGACCGCGATCGCCGTGAAGCCCGGCGCGGCGCGTAGGCAGCGCGCGGCGTAGCGTAGATCCTTGAGTACCATGTTGATCGGCCCCTGATCTTATCGAGATGGAGGGCCAGTCGCCAATGGTTGAAAGCCGATCTTTGCCTCCGGAGCGTGTCGCTGCGTTCCTCGAGTACGCGTGTCCCGACGCGCGGGTCATCGGACCAGGTGCGCGCCGATCGGCGCAGAACGCCGCGATGCGCATCCTCACGCGCCACCCTGACATCGCGCGCGACAGCCTCTACACGGCGGTCGTATGCGGAGATCTCGAGGAAGTGCAACGAATTCTGAGTGTTCGGCCCGATGCCGCGTCCGAGAACGGCGGTCCGAAAGGATGGCCGCCGCTCCTGTATCTGTGCAATGCGCGGCTTCCGCTCGCGACGGCGCGCGACAACCCTTCGACCCTTCGAGAGCCTCAGGGTCGTCCCGAGCAAGGTCGAGGGACGACAAGCTCAGGGGCCCCAGTGGCGATTGCGCGCGCCTTGCTCGACCGGGGAGCGGATCCCAATTCGTACTATGTCCTTCGCGGTGTCGAGGACTATCACTACACGGCGCTGACGTGCGTCCTCGGGCGAGGCGAAGAGGTCGCGACGCTGCATCCGGATGCTGAAGCGCTCGCGCGGCTGCTGCTTGAACGCGGCGCCGAGCCCTACGACACGCAGCTCCTCTACAACGTCTTTGCCGATAACACGTCGCGTCCGTTGCTCGGCGACGACATCATCTGGCTGCTGGAGCTGATCTACACACACTCTGTTCAGCGCGGCCGCCAGGCAGATTGGAACGATCCCACGTGGTCGATGCTCGACATGGGCGGCGGCAGGCCGGCCGCTCGCTATCTGCTCGAAGCGGCCGTGGAGGGGAACCATCTCGAGCTGGCCCAGTGGTTTCTGACGCACGGCGCGAGCCCCAACGCGCTGTCGTGGCCGGGCTCACGCCTGACGCACACGCTCCATGAGGAAGCGCTGCGGAGGGGATTCACTGAGATGGCCGATCTGCTGCTGCGGTTCGGGGCGACGCCAGGCGTCGTCCGTCTCGACGATCGAGAAACATTCGAGGCTGCGTGTGTACGGGTTGATCGTCATGCCGCACAGGCCATGCTCGAACGACACTCGGAATATCTGCACGATCCGGGGCCGATGATGACGGCGGCGAGGCTCGACCGGCTGGATGTTGCGGCGCTCCTGCTCGATCTCGGGATGTCACCGGATGTCGGTGACAGCGGCGGCGCGCGTGCACTCCACATGGCAGCCGGCGCCAACGCGCTTCGCGTGACCAGGCTGCTGGTCGAGCGCGGAGCCGAGATCGACTTCAGAGATCCGGCGTACGACGCGACACCATTCGGGTGGGCGGTGCACTACGACCAACCGCGCACCATCGAGTATCTGCGCCGCATCAGTCGCGACGTCTTCAACCTCGCGGGCACTGGCCACGTCGAGCGACTGCGTCAGGTGCTGAGCGCCGAGCCTGAGCGTGCAAAGGAGATGCATTGGGGAGTGACGCCGCTCTTTTGCCTGCCGGACGATGAACAACGCGCGATGGAGGTCGTCGAGCTGTTTCTTGCCTGCGGCACCGACACGGCGATCAGGAACCGCGCAGGCCTGACCGCCGAGGAGCAGGCGCGGAAAGAGGGGTTTGATGAGGTCGCTGCGCGGCTGCAGTTCTAAGTTTGGAGAGCCTACTTAGGTTAGAGCGCGTTGCAGAATTAACATCTCCACCACGGAGGACACGGGGGACGCGGAGGAAAAATCCCGTTTTGAACAGGTTTGAACCTCCTATCCTCCGTGTCCCCCGTGGTGGCGAGGTAATTTTGATACGCACTTTTAAGCCATCACGCCGTAGATGCCGACGATCGACAAGACCAGCGCGACCGCCGCCAACGCGCCGATCAGAATCGAGAGCGACCGCGGCCTCTGCAGCGACCGTTCGACGAGCTCGCTCATCGTTGCGACGTCGGAGAACGGCAGACTGGGATCGAGGTCGTGGACCACTTGACGCACCGCCGGAAGCAACGTCAGCGCGTCGCTCGCCGTCCTCAGCACGACGTACCGGAAACGGCGGGGGTTCTGCGATCCTCGGTCCGCCCATCGGCGAGTAGACCGTCCCTTCATCGGGTTTGTCGAGGCCGGCGTACTTCACCTCGCTGACGACGCCGACGACCGTCGTCCACGGACAGCGCGTGCATCCGCCTTCCCGGAATCGTTTCCCGACGGCGCTCGCGTTCGGGAAGAATCGCTTCGCCCATGCTCGATCCACCACGACGACTTCTTCGTTCGTCCCGAGTCCGTCGCGCTCATCGAAGATACGCCCTTGCAGGAGCGGGAGGCCGAGGAGACGGAAGTACTCCGGCGTCACCGCGACCCACGGCGTGACCGGTTGAGACTGTCCTGGCGGCGTCGGGAAATCTTCGAGATCGAAGTTGTTGAAGTTGCCGACATCGTTGGGCGGACGTCCATCGGCAAACGCCACGACCGACACGCCGGGGAGCGTCGCGACTCGTCGCTGGAGCTCCTCCCAGAACTGGACGACGCGCTCAGGCTCTCGATACTGCGCCGTGGGGAGCTGGATGCCGCCGCTGATCACGTTGTGGGTGTCGAAACCGAGATCAACGCGTCTCAGCTCGTTCAAGCTGGCGATGAGCAGTCCGGCGATGACCAGGAGCGGAGTCGCGATCGCAAACTGACTTCCGACGAGCACTCGTCGCAGGCGACGGACGCCGGCGCTGCCGGTTGAAGAGCGCCCCATCGAGCGCAACGATTCGTCCACCGGACCACCGGTTCCGTGCACGGCCGGGACGAGACCGAAGAGAAGACCGCTGGCAGCGGTCACGGCAGCGAGAAGCCACTGTACTCGTCGATCGAATGTGATTTCCTGCGTGCGAGGAAAGTACGCGGCCCCGAAGGTTCGCAGAAGTTCGACGCCGGCCCAAGCGAGAGCGATTCCGGCGAGGACGGCGCCGATCGCGAGCAGGCCGCTCTCAACGAGCAGGTGCCGAATCACCCGCGCGCGCGACGCGCCGAGCGCCGCTCGTACTGCGAGCTCTCGACGGCGGCTCGTCACGCGCGCGATGAGCAAATTCGACGCGTTCGTACAGGCAATCAACCACACGAGGCCGACCGCGGCCAGCGCGAGCCCCGCGATTGTCGCGACATCACCGGTGACGTGGGTCTTCAACGCCATCATGCTCCACGTCGCCTTCTCGTCCTGATACGACGCTCGCCACAACGGAAAGATGCGCCGGTTGATCGCGCGCAACTGGTCTGCCGCCGCCGTTCGTGCCGATGCATCTTTCAGCCGTCCAAGCACGGTGATGAAAAACGGTCCCTTGCGCGGCGGGGCGTCCCACTGCGCCGCCACGAAAAATTCTTGCGCCTGCTCCAACGGACCTACGGCCCGAGGCAGAACACCCGCAAGCTCGTAATCCGATCCATCGAGCCGTACCGGTTTTCCAATCACGTCGGAGCGTCCGCCGAGGCGCCGTTGCCAGAAGCCGTCGCTGACGATGACCGCCGGCGGATTGCCGGGCCGGCCATCTGATTCCGTGAAGTCACGTCCGATGGCCGGTTTGATGCCGAGCAGCGCGAAATACGTCCACGACACCGCGCGTCCTCTCAGACGCTCGGCCGCCGTGCCATCGGTGAAGGCCATGGCGCGACTGCTGTACCCCGCAATCTGTTCGAAGCGGGTCTGCTGCGCCTGCA
>MNEX01000146.1 GCA_001917905.1 Acidobacteria bacterium 13_1_40CM_65_14 | reverse complement strand
TGCTCGCCGCCCGACAGCATGCCGGGACGATGCGTCAGGCGATCGCCGAGCCCGACGCGCCGCAGCAAATCTTCGGCGCGGGGGCGCGCGTCGGCGATCGGAATCCGCGCGATGCGCATCGGCATCTCCGCGTTCTCGAGCGCGCTGAACTCCGGCAGCAGATGGTGAAATTGAAACACGAAGCCGACGTGACGGTTTCGAAACGACACGATGTGATCGTCGGGCATCGCCGTGATGTCGGTGTCACCGATCGCGATCGTTCCGTGATCGACACGATCGAGTCCGCCAAGCACGTGCAGCAGCGTGCTTTTCCCCACGCCGGACGCGCCGATGATCGCGACCATCTCGCCGGCGTCGACCTCGAGATCGAGATCGCGCAGGACGGTCAGTGACGTCGTGCCGACCGGGTAGCTCTTCACGACGCCGCGCGCTTCGAGAAACGCCATCAACGTTCCACGCGCAACCACGAACGCACGACACCACGAAAACCCGAAAACCCGAAAACCCGAACACAATCTTGTACAAAGTATGTTTCGTGGTTTCGTGATTTCGTGGTTTCGTGTCTTGGTGGCCGAACGTTACTCATAGCGAAGCGCTTGCGCGGGATCGAGGCGCGCCGCTTGACGCGAGGGATAGATCGTCGCCACGAAGCAGACGACGATTGCGGCGACGATGACCAGGGCGAACTCCTGCGGCGGCACCTTGAACGGCACGTGCGAGACCTGATAGACGTCCACCGGCACGCTGATCAACTTGTAGCGGTCGAGCACGTACGACAGCGCGTAGCCCGCCGTGGCGCCGACCGCTGTGCCGACGACGCCGATGATCAGCCCCTGCATCATGAAGATCGCCGTCACGCTCCGCGCGCTCGCGCCCATCGTCTTGAGGATCGCGATGTCGCGGTTCTTTTCCATCACCAGCAGAATCAGTGAGGCGATGATATTGAGCGCCGCGACCATCACGATGAGGCCGATGGTCAGCGAGATGGCGATTTTTTCGAGCCACAGCGCGGAAAAGAGCGACCGGTTCATCTCCGACCAGTCCTGCGTGAAATACTGATCCCCGAGCTTCGCGGTGATCGATCGAGCCACCTCAGACGCGCGCCAGATGTCGTCGACGCGAAGCTGAATCAGATCGATCTGATCTTTTCCGAACAACCGCTTCGCGACGTCCAGCGACACGAATCCGGTCGTGTTGTCGAACTCGTACAGGCCGAGGCTGAAGGTGCCGACGACGCGCAGGCGGCGCGGCACCGGAACCATGCCCATCGGCGACAGCGTGCCGTGCGGCGTCACGACCTGCACCGAATCGCCGACGCCGACGCCCAGGCCGCGCGCCAGATCCTTGCCGAGCAGGATGCCGCCGAGCGCGCCGTCCTCGGTATCCGTGTCGAGCCCTTCGAGATGTCCGGACTGCATCGCCGCGCCGAGATTGGTGACGCCCGCCTCGAGTCCGGGATCGATTCCGGTCAGATTGACGAAGTCCTCGGACCGCGACGCGCTGATGAGCGCCTTGCCGAGAATGGCCGGCGCGGCGCCGACGACGTGCGGAATCTGGCGGAGCTTCGCCGCCTCGGCGTGGTAATCCTCGATGCCGCTCGTCTTCCACACGTAGATATGGGGGTTCGCGCCGACGATGCGGTCGCGGATCTCGCCCTGGAGTCCCGTCATCAGCGCGAGGGCGATGACCAGGGCCATGACGCCGACGGTGACGCCGAGCGTCGAGATGAGCGAGATGACGGAGATGAACGCCTGCTTGCGTTTGGCGAGCAGGTAGCGGAGGGCGACGTGTAATTCGAAGGGCAGGTCCATCTTTTTTCACTTGCGCCGGGGCCCCACCCCCGGCGCGAACTTACGCTGACACCTCGCCTCGGCTTCACATGGCCTCGGCTCGGTGTGGCCGCGGGCGCTGCTGTCATGCTCGCGCACGCTTCCGCTACTCCCTTTTCCTCATCAGCGGAAACAGAATCACATCGCGGATCGAAGGACTGTTGGTCAGCAGCATCACCAGGCGATCGATGCCGACGCCTTCGCCGCCGGTCGGCGGCAGCCCGTACTCCAAGGCCCGGATGTAGTCCTCGTCCATCGCGTGCGCCGCGAGGTCGCCGCGCTGGCGGTTCTTGAACTGTGCTTCGAAACGGCGCCGCTGCTCCGCCGGATCGTTGAGCTCGCTGAAGGCGTTCGCGATCTCGAATCCGCCGATGTAGAGCTCGAAGCGCTCCACCGTATCGGGGTCGTCCGGCTTCTGCTTCGACAACGGCGAGACGTCGGTCGGAAAGTCGTAGACGAATGTCGGCTGAATCAGGCGGTCCTCGCAGAACTTCTCGAAGATCTCCGTCGTGATCTTGCCGGCGCCATGTCCCGGATCGACGTCGATGCCGAGCTCTCGCGCGATGCCGGCGACCGTCTCGCGACTGCGCAGATCCGCGTCGCCGATCTCCCGGTGCAGCCGGTGCGACGCCGCCTCGCGCGCCGCGTCGCGCAGCGAGAGACGCGTGAATGGCGCAGTCAGCGAGATCTGATGCTCGCCAAACGTGATCTGATCGGTTCCGATCGCCTGGCGCGCGACCGTCCCGATCATCTCTTCGGTCATCGTCATCAGCGCCTCATAGTCCGCGTAGGCCTCGTAGAACTCCATCATCGTGAACTCGGGGTTGTGCTGCGTCGAGATCCCTTCGTTCCGGAAATTCCGGTTGATCTCGAACACCTTCTCGAGTCCGCCGACGGTGAGCCGCTTCAGATAGAGCTCCGGCGCGATGCGGAGATAGAGGTCCATCTCGAGCGTGTTGTGATGCGTGATGAACGGCCGCGCGATGGCGCCGCCGGCAATCGGCTGCATCATCGGCGTCTCGACTTCGAGGTAGCCGCGGCCCGTCATGAACTCGCGCATCGCGGCGATGATCCGGCTCCGCAGCTCGAACACGCGGCGCGAATCGGGATTGACGATGAGATCGAGATACCGCTGGCGGTACCGAATCTCGACGTCCGTCAGGCCGTGCCACTTCTCGGGCAACGGCAGAAGACACTTCGCCAGGAAGTGCAACCGTGACGCCCAGATCGTGAGCTCGTTGGTCTTGGTCCGGAACAGACGGCCTTCGACGCCAAGCCAGTCGCCGAAATCGAGCAGCTTGAAGATCTTGAAATCGAGCTCCGGCATCGAGTCCTGCCGGATGTAGACCTGGATCTTCGCGAGGCCGTCGGAGAGGACCAGGAAGTTCGCCTTGCCGAACGATCGGATCCCGAGAATGCGGCCGCTCGTGACCGTTTCGATCCGCTCGGCTTCGAGCTCGTCGTGCGTGCGCTGCCCGTAGGCGCCGACGAGCTGCGAGATCGTGTGGCGCCGCTCGAATGTGCGTGGGTAGATCTCGACGCCGAGCTTCGCCAGCTCCTCGAGGTTCGTGCGCCGCTGATGTACTTGTTCGTCTAGCGAGGTCATAACCCGAACTCTCCACCACGGAGGACACGGGGGACACGGGGGTGCAAACCTTCACGCGAAAAGGATTTCACCTCTGTGTCCTCCGTGTCCCCCGTGGTGGAGCGTTTCTTCAGGATGGAGAGCTTCATCGCTTCTCGATCTTCTTCCTGATCGCATCCAACATCCCGTTGATGAACTTCACCGCTTCTTCCGTGCTGAACGTGCGCGCGAGCTCGAGCGCCTCGTTGATGACGACGGCCGGCGGCGTGCCGCGATCGCGCTGCAGCTCGCAGATGGCCATCCGCAGAATGAGCCGATCGAGCACCGCCATCCGCTCGGGACGCCAGCGCTCGGCGGTTTCGGCGATCAACGGATCGATCGCCTCGAGCCGATCGACGGTGTCATGCGCCAGCGTAGACGCGAACTGCCGCAGCTCGGCGGCCGGCGCGTCCGCATCAGGCCACTGCTGGCTGAAGAACGTCTCGGCGGCGCGATCGACGTCACCGCGTCCGATGTCCCATTGATACAGGATCTGCAGCGCCGCCTCTCGCGCTCGATGGCGAGGGTCCTTTTTCTTCACGATCTTGCAATGGCGCTGGGGCCCCACCCCCAGCGCGAGCTGACGCTGACGCCTCGCCTCGGATTCGCATGTCCTCGGCTCGGCGTGGCCGCAGGCGCTCTCATGTTTTGAGCTGCGCGACGACGTCGGCCATTTCAATCGCGGCGACTGCGGCCTCGCGACCTTTATTACCAGGCCCCTCTGCGGCCCTGGCGAGCGCTTCTTCGACCGAGTTGGTCGTCAGCACGCCGAACGCGATGGGCACGCCGGTCGCCGCCGACGCGTCGGTCAGTCCGTGCGCCACGGCCGAACAAATGTAGTCGAAGTGCGGCGTCTCGCCGCGAATCACGCAGCCGAGACAGACGACGGCGTCGAAGCGTCCGCTTTCGGCGGCGTGCTGCGCCGCGAGCGGGATTTCGAACGCGCCGGGCACACGCACGACCGTAACGTCACTCGATGCCACGCCGGCTGCCGTGAGCGCTTCGAGTGCGCCGGCCTGCAGGCGGTCGGTGACGAAGTCGTGGTACTTCGACACCACGAGCGCGAACCGAAATCCCGAGGCGCGACCCGTCGCTTGAATGGTGGTCATCTTTTTATGGCGCGGGGCCCGACTTTTCTGACCTTCTCGCGGGGCCCCACCCCCGCACGGGCACCCCAGCGCGGCTGCCGCGCTGGGGACCCCGCCCTGTGTTGCCTCGCGTCCGCGTCGCGCTTCGCGCTCGCGGCCGCTGGCATAGCCGTAGGCGCTTTCGCCGCTATCCCGCCGGTCCCACAAATCCTGCCCATCCCGCCCGTCCCGCCCTACCTGCCCTTGAACTCCGCTTTGCGTTTTTCTAGAAACGCCTTCGTGCCGTCGCGCATGTCATCGGTCGAGGCGACCAGGCCGAAGAGCGTCGCTTCGTACTGACACGCTTCGGCGAACGGCATCTCCATGCCTTTGTTGACGGCGTTGATGATGTAGCGCAGCGCGATGGGCGCGCTGGCGGCGAGCTGCGCCGCCAGCTTCCGCGCCTCGGTCATGAGCTCCGCGGCAGGCACGACGCGGTTGACGAGGCCGATGCGCAGCGCCTCGTCGGCGCCAATCGGCGCGCCGGTGAGGATCATCTCCATCGCCTTGCCTTTGCCGACGAGCCGCGGCAGTCGCTGCGTGCCCGCGTAGCCTGGAATCAGCCCGAGGTTGATTTCCGGCTGCCCGAGCCTGGCCGAATCGGCCGCGATCCGCAGCGTGCATGCCATCGCCAGCTCACAGCCGCCGCCGAGCGCGAACCCGTTGATGGCCGCGATCACCGGTTTGCCGAGATTCTCGATCACGTCGAAGACGTGCTGACCCGCGAGGGCGTGCTCGCGTCCGCCGGTCGGCGTCTGGACGGCGAGCTCGTTGATGTCGGCGCCGGCGACAAATGACTTGTCGCCCGCGCCCGTCACGACGATCACGCGCACCTCATCGTCGCGCTTCAAGTCGAGCATCGCGCGGCGCAGCTCGTCGACGGTCTGCGAGTTCAGCGCGTTCAAGACCTTGGGCCGATTGATGGTCACGATGGCGGACGCGCCGTCGCGCTCGAGCAGCAGATTGTCGAAAGACATATCTAGCGGACCGTATCAGCTGAAGGAGTACCTAGTCACAACCAGCCTTCGACTGCGATTTTCGGGCCGTGACAACGCGGGGTCCCCGCCGCGCACGCTTGCGCGGTGGGGTGCGAGCGGAGCGGCCCGGTAGTAAGGCCGAGAAGACACGCCACTACCCTACAGCGGGAACGGGTACATCAGCCAGCCGAGCACGAAGGCCGACAGGAGAAAGCCGCCGAACATCATGCTGCCAAAGCGCAGCTGCTCGTGCCAGTCGTCTTTGGCGATGACGGCGAAGACGAGCGAGACGAAGAAGGCGAACACGGCGAGCAGGAGGAGGTGGCTCTGCATCACGTCATCATCTCGGGAGCTTTACTTCCTGCCAAGGGCGACGTCGTACGCGTCGATCACGACGAGCAGGTTCAGCAGGCCGGCGACAATCAGAAACGCGTTGCCGTACTCGTAGGTGACCGCGCGGACATCGCCGCCGCCGTAGCCGAGCGCTTTCGCGATGAAGTACGGCAGACCGATGCCGACGTCGGCGACCGCGGCGAGGCAGACGAGCCACTCGGACAGGTCGAACGGAAACAGACGGCCATGCAGCGCGAGACCGATCGCGAACATGAGCGGCAGGGCGATGAGAAAGATGAGACCCTTCGATCGCCGGCCGAGCCACAGATGACCCGCGCCGGGCACAGCCCAGGCCGCGAGGCACAGCAGCACGAGCCAGCCGGTTTGCGTCTCTTCGGCGGCGGTGGTGGCGGGCACAGCCGATTAGTTTACTTCGACTTCATGTTCGCGTTCTCGCGGGGCCCGACAACATTGTGTGCATCGGGGCCCCACCCGCAACGCTGTTGCTTAGCGCTTGCGCTTCGCAACGGCTCACGGCTGTCGCGCGCGGACGCCTCGCACGCGTCGCGCTATCGCGCTCGCGTGCTGGCGTAGCCGCCGCTGATGAGCGCCGCGACGGCTGCGCCAAGGCAAAGGCCGCTCGCCGCACGAATCCAGTTCGACGGCGTCACGCCGGTGGTCCATTCATACGCGAGCGTCGCGATCGTCGGCAGCGCCGCGAGCGCGAGGACCGTTCTCGCGTAGGGGCCGACCCATGTGCCTGCCCTGAGCTCGTCCTTCGACAGGCTCAGGACGAGCGTCGAAGGGTCGGCCCGGGGCGGACGCGCGCGTCCGCCCCTACGCGATGCCAAGACGATTGCCGCGAGCGCGGCGCCGACGTAGATGCCCGTACATCGCGCGCAGACCGGCATCTGGTGCGACCACAGATAAAACGATCGCTCGGGCCGCTGATGGCAGATGACGCTGCCGATCGCATACACCGCCAGCGCCAGCAGGTAGACGACAGACGACGCGGCCGGGCGCGACGCCGCGAGGGTCGCCAGCGGCAGCGTCAGCGCCCACGCGATCGACGCTCCACTGAACGCGCGCCAAAGAGCGATCATTCGATTCACCGACGATCTGTTCTGGATACGCGCGAGCGGTTTACGCCGCGAGAGCGCCTGCGGCCCTCGCGAGCGCGAACGCGCGAGCGAGAGCGAGCGGGGGTGGGGGCCCCGCGAGCAATCGTCAGCGCGACCACGACGCCCCACGCCAATGTGAATGGTACACTCTCGCATGCTTGCCGGCGTCGCCCTGGTATCCGCCACGCTCTTGATGATCGAGCTCGCATTGACGCGCATCTTCTCGGTCGTCATGTACTACCACTTCGCGTTCCTCGCGATTTCGATTGCGCTCTTCGGCCTCAGCGCCAGCGGCGTGTTCGCGTATCTCGCGCGAACGCGGCTCGAGCGTCGCGACCTCACATCGCTGCTGAGCGCGGCGTCGTTGGTCTACGCCGCGACGACGATCGTCGCGTTGTTCTTCCTCGTGCGGCTGCGGGTCGGGCTGAACTACTCGCGCGAGAACCTGCTGCTGATGCTGACGATCTACGCGCTTGCCGCACTGCCCTTCTTTACCGGCGGCCTCGTCATCACGCTGGCGATCGCTCGCCAGTCGTCGCGCATCAACACGGTCTACGCCGCCGACCTCACCGGCGCCGCCGCCGGCTGCCTGATCCTGATTCCGCTGTTGAACCGCCTCGGCGCGCCGGGCGTGGTGCTGACCGCGGCCGTCATGGCGATCGCCGCCGCCGTCCTGTTCGCGGATCGCGCGAGGCGTCCGCGTATCGCAACGATTGGCGCGGCAATCATGCTTCTGCCACTCGCCGGTCAGCTGTCCGGCCGCGCTGGCTTCGACGTCGTCGACACGAAGGGGCATCGCAGCGACCGCATCCTGTTCGCCAAGTGGAACTCGTTCTCGCGCATCGGCGTGTACGAGCGCACACACGGCGACTGGTCCTTGAGCCCGGCCTACAAGGGACCGCTGCCCGACACGCGCTACATGGACATCGACTCGGCCGCGTCGACGCCGATTCTCGGCCTCGCGCCTGACTTCTCCAACGTCCAGTACCTGAAATACGAGCTGACGGCGCTCGCCTACCACTTGAAAGAATCTCAGGGCTCAGGGCTGAAGGCTGAGGGCTTCAATGCGCTGGTCATCGGTCCGGGCGGCGGAAGAGACTTGGTCTCGGCGCTCGTGTTCGGCGCGCGGCACGTCGACGGCGTCGAGATCAATCCGATCATCGCCGACGATGTGATGCGCGGTCAGTTCCGAGAATTTTCGGGCGGCATCTACACGCATCCGCGCGTGCGCATCGTCGTCGACGACGGCCGCAGCTTCGTGCGGCGGACGCCGGATCGGTACGATGTCATCCAGGCGTCGCTCGTCGACACGTGGGCGGCGACCGCTGCCGGCGCCTACACGCTCACCGAGAACACGCTCTACACCGTGGAGGCATTCGACGACTACCTCGATCACCTCACGGACGAAGGCGTCCTGACGATGACGCGATGGGTCTTCGACGGGCTGCGACTCGTCTCGCTCGCGCAGGCGGCGGCCGAGAAGCGCGGATGGTCGGCCGCGGATCGGATCGCGATCATCCGTCACCAGCGCGTCGCCACGTTCCTCTTCAAACGCACGCCGTTCACGGCGGCCGAGCTGGCGACGCTGCACGACGTCTCGGCGCAACTCGGGTTCGAGGTGCTCTATGCGCCGAGTGAGGAGGAGAGTCCGCCGGTTCGTGAGGAAACGGTCGATGGCACGTCAACCGGGGACTACGGGCGGCTGATTCGCGCATCCGACCCGCAGCAGTTCTACGCAGGCTTTCGCGCCGACATCCGTCCCACGACCGACGATCGTCCGTTCTTCTTTCACACCACGAAGCTCGAAAATCAATTCGCGGTGGCGTTCGGCCGCTCGATGCTGTTCGGCAACGGACTGAGCGCGCTGCTCACGTTGCTCGGCATCTCGGGCGCGCTGGTCGTCCTGTTCGTCATCGGACCGCTGGCGATCGCCGGCCGTGGCGCCGGGCATCCGCGCGGCTGGTTCGCGTGGCTGGTTTACTTCGGCGCGCTCGGCGCCGGCTTCATGCTGATTGAGGTCGCGATTCTGCAGCGCTTCGTGCTGCTCCTCGGGCATCCGGTGTACTCGCTCACCGTGACGCTGTTCTCGCTGCTGCTCGGCACGGGCCTCGGCGCGGCGTGGAGCCGGCGCTTCGATCAGCAGTCCCTTGGCCGGACGGGCGCGATCGCGCTGGTCACGGTCGCGGGCATCGCCATCGCGGTGATTCTCGTCGTCACGCCATTGGTCAGCTGGGCCATTCCGTTTGCGCGGACGACGCGGATGGCGATCGCGATCGCGACGCTCGTGCCGATCGGCCTCGCGCTCGGGATCCCGATGCCGACCGGGATGCGGCTGTTGAGCGCACGCGCGCCGCAGATGGTCGCATGGGCCTGGGGGATGAACGGCGCGCTGTCGGTCCTCGGCGCGACGCTCGCCATCTTCATCGCGATGAACTGGGGTTTTCAGGCGACCCTGCTCGCCGCCTCGGCGACATACCTCATCGGGCTGGCCGCTTTCCTTCTAGCCGCCTGAAACTTAAACAACGTTTTTGAGTCTAACGATGTTAGACTAGTGAACACTGTTCAGCATTACTAGTCGTACTCAAGCCTGACTTGAGTACGACTTCAGAATTGCTAGGGAAATCAATGGGTATCAAAGAACGTCAGGAACGGGACCGCGAGGCGGTGCGCCGCGCGATTCTCGACGCGGCGCGCGACCTCTTCGTCAGCGAGGGGTACGACAACGTCTCGATTCGCAAGATCGCCGAGCGCATCGAGTACAGCCCGGCCGCGATTTACGGCTACTTTCCGAGCAAGGACGACATCTTCTTCGCGCTCGCGGAGGAAGGATTTCGCTTGCTGGGCGATCCGGGGGTCGGTGAGGCGCACGAGCGCCTCCAGAACCTGCCGCCGCTCGAGCGCGTGCGCGCCGTGTTCTGGCGGTTGTACGAGTTCAGCCGGCAGCAACCCGAGTACTTCGCGCTCATGTTCGTCGATCGCTCGGTGCCGCGCATCAGCCGCGAGTACGAGCGGTTCGCGTTCGCCCGCGAGATGAAGCGCCACATCGCCGAGGAAATCCAGCGCTGCATCGACGCGGGCCAGCTGCCGGCGACCGTCAAGCCGGCCGTGGCCATGCGGCTGCTGACCAGCGGCGTGCTGGGGGTTGCCGTCATGCGGTTGTCGGACCGGCTGCCGCCCGGCGAGAACGCCGATGACATCGCGAGCGACGTGCTCGACACCATCCTGGCCGGTCTGCGATCGGGGATCGCACTCAAGTCGCGCGGCGTCGATCTGGAGTGCGGCGCCCCCGTCGCCGACGCAAACGTCGCGCAGGCCTTCAGGCCTGCTTCTTCGAGGAGCCGATGATGTCTCGCGGAATCGTGAAGCCGATCGTCGCGTCCCTGCTCGTCGCGGCTCCCCTCGTCGCGGGCGCCTGCAGCTCGGCGGACGGCAAAACCAAAGATCAATCTGGCGCGGCCGCGGCGGCTGTCGCGGTTGCGCCGGCGGTGGCGGTCGAGCAACCGATTGCGCGCTTCATGGCCGCGTCGTCGCCGCGCCGGTCGAGCGCGGCACGCCGGTCTTGCAAGGTTCGGAGCTCGTCCGTCTGTCCTCGACGGAAACCGATGCGCAGTTGAAGGAAGCGCAAGCCAACGCGGCGCAGATCGAGGCGCGGCTCGGCTTCACGTCCGGCGGCTCGTTCGACGTCAACGCCGTCCCCGAAGTGCAGAACGCGAAAGCGGCATACGAGCTCGCGCAAAGTGAGTTCGCGCGCATCAAGTCGCTGCTCGATCAGAAGGTCGTCTCGCAGTCGGAGTACGACCAGCGGCGCACGCAGATGGAAGCCGCGCGGCAGCAGTACGAGGCGGCGAAGAACGGCGCCGCGCAGCAGTATCAGTCGCTGCAGGCGGCACGCGCGCGTGTGGCGCTCGCGCGCAAAGCCTTCACCGACACCGTGGTCCGCGCGCCGTTCAACGGCGTCGTCGCTCAGCGTCTCGTCTCGGTCGGCGATTACGTGACCAAGGGGATGAAGATCGCGGTCGTCGTGCGCGTGAATCCGCTGCGTGTGCAGCTCACCGTGCCCGAGCAGTTCATCTCGGCGATCAGCGTCGGCCAACCCGTCGGCTTCCTCGTCGATGCCTATCCCGGACGTCAGTTCGAGGGGCGCCTGAAGTACATCGCTCCGGCATTGCAGGCAGATCAGCGCGCGCTGACAGTTGAAGCCGTCGTGCCGAATCCGAAGGGCGATTTGAAACCGGGGCTCTTCGCGACGGCGCGGATCGAGCAGCACGCCAGAACGCCAGGCGTCCTGGTCCCAGCCGCCGCCGTGCTGACCAGCGGCGGCACCAGCCGCGTGTTCGTCGTCAGTGGCGATCACGTCGAAGAGCGCGTCGTGTCGATCGGTCAGACGGTCGGCGACGCGATTGAAATCACCAACGGACTCAAGGCCGGCGAGCGCGTGGCGACAACGAACGTCGCGCAGCTCGTCGACGGATCCCATATCAGGAACTGAGAACTCAGAACTCAGAACTCAGAACTCAGAACTCAGAACTCAGAACTCAGAACTCAAACTCGGTGCACGGTTCCGCGGTTCTAGTTCTCAGTTCTAAGTTCCGAGTTCTGAGTTCACCGAAGGTGCTCACATGCAATGGTTAGCGGCGCTTTGCGTCAAACGCCCGGTCTTCGCGACCGTCCTGATCCTCTCGCTCACCGTCATCGGCGCCTTCTCGTTCACGCGGCTCGGCGTCGACCGCTTTCCGAAGGTCGATTTCCCGACGGTCATCGTGACGACGCTGCAGCCGGGCGCCGCGCCCGAGCAGGTCGAGACCGAGATCACCGACAAGATCGAGGAAGCGGTCAACACCATCAGCGGCATCGACGAGCTGCGCTCCGTGTCGTCGGAGGGCATCTCGCAGGTCATCGTCAGCTTCCTGCTCGACAAGAACACCGACGTCGCCGCGCAGGAGGTGCGCGACAAAGTGAACGGCGTGCTGCCGCTCCTGCCGAAGACCATTCAGCAGCCACGCGTCGACCGCATGGATCCCGACGCCGCGCCGGTGCTCAGTCTCGCGCTGAGCGCGAACAAGCCGGTCCGCGACATCACCGAGTACGCGGACAAGGTGCTGCGGCGCCAGCTCGAAAGCGTCGACGGCGTCGGCCAGGTGCTGGTGCTCGGCGGCCGGAGCCGGCAGATCAACGTGTGGCTCGACGCGGATCGTCTGCGCGCCTACAACCTGACGGTCAACGACGTCGCCCGCGCGCTGCAGACGCAGAACATCGAAATCCCAGGGGGCCGCGTCGACCAGGGACCGCAGTCGGTCACGCTCCGCACGCGCGGGCGCATCCAGACCGTCACGGAGTTCAACGACATCGTCGTCCGCGAGAAGGACGGTCATCCGGTTCGCGTCGGCGACGTCGCACGAGTCGAGGACGGTGAAGCCGAGCCCGAGACCATCGCCAACGTCAGCGGTGTCGGCACGGTGCTCCTGCAAGTCCGCCGGCAATCCGGCACCAACACGGTCGAAGTCGTCAAAGCGGTAAAAGAGCGCCTCGACGATGTGAAGTCGACACTACCGGCCGGCTACAACGTCCGGCTCGTGCGCGACACGTCGGACTTCATCGAGGCGGCGATTCACAACGTGGAAGAGCACTTGATCGTCGGATCGATCCTGGCTGCGCTCGTCGTGCTGCTCTTCCTGTCGAATCTGCGCTCGACGATCATTTCGGCCATCGCCATCCCGACGTCGATCATCGCGACGTTCGGGCTCGTCTGGTACATGGGCTTCACGCTGAACCTGATGACGATGCTCGCGTTGACGCTGTCGGTCGGCATCGTCATCGACGACGCGATCGTCGTGCTCGAGAACATCTACCGGTACATCGAGGAAAAGCACGACGACCAGTTCCACGCGGCTGTTGAAGCGACCCAGGAGATCGGCCTCGCCGTGCTCGCGACGACGCTGTCGCTCGTCGCGATCTTCGTCCCCGTCGGCTTCATGGGCGGCATCGTCGGCCGCTTCATGAAGAGCTTCGGCCTGACCATGGCGTTCGCCATCATGGTGTCGCTGCTCGTCAGCTTCACGCTCACGCCGATGCTGTCGGCGCGCTGGTTGAAAGTTGATCGTCACGGCAAGGACAAACACTCGTCGAAGGACTCGAGAATCTTCCACGCCGTCGATGTGTTCTACACCCGGCTCCTCGAGTGGTCGATGCGCCATCGTGCGATCGTCGCCGGCGTGTCAGTCCTCGTGCTGTTGTCGAGCGTGCCGCTGTTCATGGCCGTGAACAAGAACTTCATGCCGCAGGACGATCAAGCGGAGTTCGAGATCAACCTGCGCGCGCCCGAAGGGACGAGCCTCGAGGCGACCGAGGTGCTGACCAATCGCATCGCCAACGCCGTGCGGCAGCGGCTGCCCGAAGTCAGCTACACGCTGGTGACGATTGCCGGAGATCCCGCCAAGACTCGCAACCTGGGCAACATCTACGTACGGCTGAAGCCGATCGAGGAACGGTCGCGCGACCAATTCGCGTTGATGGACGACATCCGAAAAGAGGTGCTGCCACCGCTCTCGAAGGACCTTCGCACGTCCGTGCAGCCCGTCGCCGTGATCGGCGGCAGCGGCGCCCAGGCGGCCGACGTGCAGTTCGTCATCAACGGTCCGGATCTGCGGAAGCTCGAATCGATCAGCAAACAACTGGTGGCCCGCGTGAAGACGCTGCCCGGCGTCGTCGACGTCGACACGTCGCTCAACGTCGGCAAGCCGGAGCTGTCCGTGCATGTGGATCGGCCGAAGGCCGCGGACCTTGGTGTTCAGATCGGCGACGCGGCCGAAGCGCTGCGACTCCTGGTCGGCGGCGATCAGGTGACCACCTACAACGAAGGCGGCGAGCAATACGAAGTGCACTTGCGTGCTCGCGCCGAGAACCGCTCGACCGAAGCGGCCATCTCCGGTCTCACGGTCCCGTCGGCGCGACTCGGGAGCGTGGCGCTCGACAACGTGGCCGACTTCACGCCAGGCACCGCGCCGTCCGACATCAATCGTCTCTCCCGCCAGCGACAGGTGACGGTGTTCTGCGGCCTGCTGCCAACGGCGTCTCAGGCGGCGGTGCAGAACGCCATCCTCGACGAGTTCGCGTCGGTGAAAGGCAGCAACGATTACGTGGGTCGCTTCAGCGGCCGGTCCCGCGAGCTCGGACGCGCGGCACAGAACTTCGTGCTCGCGTTCCTGTTGTCGCTGGTGTTCATGTATCTGATTCTGGCGGCGCAATTCGAGTCGTGGCTGCACCCGATCACGATTCTCTTGTCGCTCCCGCTGACGCTGCCGTTTGCGCTCCTCTCGATCCTGATCTTCCGGCAGTCGCTGAACATCTTCTCGGCGCTCGGTCTGCTCGTGCTGTTCGGCGTCGTGAAGAAGAACTCGATTCTGCAGATCGACCATGCGAACCAGTTGAAGGAGACGGGGCTCTCGACACACGACGCGGTCGTGCAGGCGAGCCGCGATCGTCTGCGGCCGATTCTGATGACGACGTTCGCCTTCGTCGCCGGCATGATTCCGCTGATCGTCTCGCGCGGCATCGGCTCCGGCACGAACCACGCCATCGGCTTCGTCATCTTCGGCGGCCAGTCGCTCGCGCTGCTGCTGACGCTGCTCGTCACGCCGGTCGCGTATTCGCTGTTCGACGACGCGTCGAAGCTTCGTCTGTTCGGCCGGCGTCGGACGGAATCGAAATCGGAATCGGAATCGTTTGGATCTGCCGTTCCTTCGGGTGCTGCCATGCGGAGAACCTCCTTGGTCGTGTTGTTCGCGGTCGGTCTCGCGGCGACCGCTTCAGCTCAAACCACTCCGGCAACGCTGCGTCTGAGCGCGGACGAAGCGGTGCAGATGGCGCTCGAGCACAACATCGATCTGAACGTGGACCGCCTGGATCCGCAGATCAGCGACACGCGCGTCGCGGCGGCCGCCGGCGCGTTCAGGCCGACGATCAACACGAGCGTGCAGCGCAACAGTCAGGTGCAGCCGCCCGCCAGCTTCCTGTTTCCGATCGCGACCTCGAGCGAGATCGTCAGCTCGAACGCCGGCCTCGCGCAGCGGCTGCCGTGGTTCGGAACGTCCTACAACGTCGGGTGGACCGCGGCACATACCAACAGCAACAGTTTTCTCAACAGCTACAACCCCCTGGTGCAGTCGGGACTGTCGATCAACGTGTCGCAGCCGCTCGTGCGCGACCTGTCCATCGATGCTGCGCGACAGCAGCTCGCGACGAGCCGCACGAACCGCGACATCGCCGACACGCGTCTGCGCGAGAGCGTCGTTCACACGACGGCGAACGTGAAGGCCGCGTATTGGAACCTCGTGTCGGCGCTCGCGAACGTCGAGGCGCGGCGGTCGGCGCTCACGCTCGCGCAGGAGCTCGTGCGCGTGAACAAAGCGAAGGTGGACGTCGGCACGTCGCCGCCGCTCGACCTCGTGTCGGCGCAGGCGGAAGTCGCGGCGAACCAGGAGCAGCTGATCATCGCCGAGACGACCGTGAAGCAGACCGAGGATCGCCTGCGCCTGCTCATCTTCGACACCACGCAGCGCGACACGTGGAACGTGAAGATCGAGCCGGTCGACTCGCCGCCGGTCGCGATGCCCGCCGTGGACGTCGACGCGGCCGTGACGCGAGGCCTCAGCGAGCGAGCCGATCTCGCGCGCGCGCGGAAGGAGATCGACAACTCACAGATCGGCTTGAAGTACGCGACCAGCCAGAAGCTGCCCGACGTGCGGGTGAACGCGAGCTATCAGGCGAGTGGCCTCGGCGGCACGCAGCTGCTGCGGACCGGCGGATTTCCAGGCACGATCGTCGGTCCTGGTTCCATCACCAGCTTCGGCACGGTGCTCAGCCAGCTCTTCGCGCGCGACTTCCCCACGTGGGCCGTCGGCGTCAACGTGTCGTATCCGATCGGTGAGAGCAGCGAGCAGGCGAGCTACGCGCGGGCGAAGCTCGAACGATCGCAGTCCGAAGAGCGGCTGAAGAGCGCGCAGGCGAAAGCGATTCAGCAGATTCGCGACGCCGCGTGGAAGATCGAGATGAACGCGAAGCGAATCGAAACGACACGCGCGGCGCACGAGCTCGCCGAGCAGCGGCTCGACTCGGAGCGCAAGCGGCTCGAAGTCGGGATGTCGACGAGCTTCCTCGTGATTCAGGCGCAGCGCGATCTCGCGCAAGCCAAGCAGAACGAGCTCGGCGCGGTGCTCGCCTACGACCTCGCGCTCGTCGACTTCGAGGCGCTGCAGGAAGCCGGTCCGGCAACCGGCGGATCGTCGTCTTCTTCCGGCACCAACGCGTCCGCGCAGCCGGCGGTGAACGTCGGCGCGGTCAGCGCCGCGCCGGTCGCAGCGACCACGTCGCGCACCGGCGCGATTCCCGGCGTGCCCCAGTAGCGCAGCCCTTTCAGAACTCAGAACTCAGAACTTAGAACTTAGAACTTAGAAGCCTTCAGAGTTCTCAGTTCTGAGTTCTTAGTTCTCAGTTCTTTAAGCTTGATCCGACGATCTTCAAGAAGTCCGGATCCTTGTACAGGGCCTCGAAGGCTTTGTTGCTCTGAAGCTGTCGCTTGTTGGCGGGATTCAGTTCCACCGCGCGACTGATCGCCGACAGCGCTTCGTGGCGTTGTCCCATCTGCAGATGAATGTTCGCGAGGGCGACCCAGGCGCTGTCGTTGGTCGGCGACTTTTCCCTCGCGGCAGTCGCCTTTTCCAACGCGCCCTTCAGATCCTTCGCAGAAAGCCGCGCGTTCGCCTCGGACAGGATTTCTCCTGAACGAACCGCGTTGAGAATCCGCCGCAGCTCCGCGAACGGCGTGCGATGTTCGTCGACACGCAAATCGAGCTCGCGATCGCCGAAGTTCTGAATCGCGAGCGGCTTGAGGATCATCAGCGACGCCGATTGCACGCCGCGCCGGTCGCCTCCCTGCGCCTGGCCCGCCTCGAGCGCATCGAGCAGCCGCTCGGCGAGCGGCGCGCCCGATGAAGACGAGGACTCGAACGATCGCGCCATCGCCTCGACGACCTCGGGACCCGTGAGCGTGTTGCCTTGCGCGCAGTAGTTCACGCCGCACGTGTGCCCCTTCCAGTCGGTGATCGTCGGACTGGTCCACGCGGCGGTCCGGCCCTGTGCGTCGAGAATCGCCACCTGCCGGCTGTTGCGTCCCTCGTCGCTGCGCAGCATCATGTCGAGCGCCTGCTGCGGCGTCATGCCGGCTTCCAGCAGCTCGATGCCGATGGCGCTGTACATCGGGTTCGACGCCGATTGATGCGCGAACACGGCGACGCCGCCCTTGCCGCCGCGCGTGCGGCTGCCGACGGCAATCGTTTTCGAGTGGACCGCCATGCCGAGCTGACCGGTGCTCGGATCGCGGCCGATGATGGAGAACGTGCCCTCATCGCCCGGCTCGTACTGCTGCGCCGGCGCGACCGGCGCGAGCAGCACGATCAAGAGTCCGACGCCGAGAATTCTCACCATTACTTCGAGACGCCGAAGCCGTCCACGTGAACCTCGAGCAAGTGATTGACGCGGAAGCCATAGGTGCCGTCGGTTTTCGCCGTGAGCCCGGTCTTCGGCGTCGAGTGCACCGTCGTGCCGTTGACTACGTAATCAATCTTGGTGGGCAGCACGCGCACTTCGAGCGCGTTCGTGGACTTGCCGCTGGCGTCGGGCTTCTTCACCGCGCCGCTCGGTGTCTTGGGCGCCACGTCCTTCGTGTCCTCGCCCTCGCGTCGCTTGATGAGCCACGTCCCATCCTGCGCGACCAGGAAGTAGTTGTAGTGTTGTCCCGCCCCTTCGAGATCGCTTCCGCCGAAGACGAGCCCATAGTAGTTCGTGTGGCCGCTCGGCTTCATCAGCGTGAACGTCCCCTTGAGCGTATACGTACCCGTCGCCGCATTCGCGGGGTTCCAGTAGACCGCCGCCTGTGGGTTCGTCGCATGGAAGCCGGTGCCCATCGTGACGAATTTGATGTTGCCCGCGGCGTCGGGGTCCGACGCGCTGGTGCTGCGATCGACGCGCACCTTCCAGCCCTTCGGAGACTGCGCAACCAGCGGGACGACGGAGAGCAGCGCGATCGCTGCCGCAGAAATGTAGCGCTTCATCATGAGTTCCTCCCTGAACGATGTGAACGCATGAAGTGTAGTGCCTGACCGTCGATCGTTCAACGTGACACGCTACAATCGCGCCCGAATGGAAACGCTTGGGCGCGCCTTCGTCCGCGTGGTGAAGCGGCGGCGCGCAGCTCTCTGCATGGCCGACACGACCGGCTGCGAGCTGACGTTCGGGCGGGCGCTCATCGGCAGCCTGCTGCTCTCGCGCATCATCCGCCGCCGGACGGCCGGCGAAGATCTCATCGGCCTCCTGCTGCCAGCGTCGGTCGGGGGCGCGCTGGCGAATATCGCGACGACCATCGCCGGCAAGGCTCCCGTCAACTTGAATTTCACAGCGGGTCGCGACGCGATGACGGCTGCGGTCGACCGCTGCGGCATCCGCACGATTCTCACCTCGCGCGTGTTCCTGTCGAAGGCCGGCCTCGAAGAGATGCCGGGCATGGTGTTTCTCGAGGACTTGCTCGAGCAGACGTCGGGGCCGGCGAAGATCGGCGTGGCGCTCGCGACGTCGGTGTTGCCGGCTGCCGCGATCAACCGGCTGTTCGTGCACGAGAAAGATGTCGATTCGCTGGCCACCGTCATCTTCTCGAGTGGCAGCACCGGTGTGCCGAAGGGTGTGATGCTGTCGCATCGCAACATTCGCGCGAACATCAACTCGGCGATGCAGGTCTTCGAGCTCGGTGGCCGCGACGTGATGCTGGGCGTGCTGCCGTTCTTTCATCGAGGAAGAGATTCAGACGATCCTCGGCGAAGTGCACGCGTGCGTCGTCACGTCCACGCCGGACGAAGCCAAAGGCGAGCGGCTCGTGGCGTTCTACACCGATCCGACCGTCACGCCGCAGCAGTTGTGGGATCGCCTGGCGGCCACGTCGATGCCGAAACTGTGAGTGCCCAAGCGCGAGGATCTGCGGCGGATCGACGCGATTCCGACGCTCGGCACCGGCAAAACCGATCTGCGCGCCGTGCGGCAACTCGCGCTCAGACCCAAATCACGGGCGGGATGGGCGGGATGGGCAGGACAGGCGGGATGGGCAGGGACGGGCGGGATGGGCAGGGACGGGCAGGATGGAGATGAGAAACGCGAAGGAGTGTGGTCCATGTTGGTTCTTCTCGACGTCGACGATGACGGCATCGGTACGATCACGCTGAATCGGCCAGAGAAGCTCAACGCGCTGTCCAACGAGTTGTCGAAAGAACTGGCCGAGACGGTGCTGCGCGTCGCGGGCAACACGCGCGTCCGCGCCGTGGTCATCACGGGCGCCGGCCGCGCGTTCTGCGCCGGCGGCGACATCGACAGCATGCGCCGGCATGCCGAAGAGCATCACTGGACGTCGATCCGCGACATCCTTCAGGCGGGCGCGACGATCGTCGAGACGCTGCACGCGATGCCGAAGCCGACCGTGGCGGCCGTCAATGGTCCGGCGGCCGGCGCCGGCGGCAGTCTCGCGCTCGCGTGTGATTTCAGAATCGCGTCCGAGGCGGCGTCGTTCGGTCTCGTCTTCAGC
>MNEX01000338.1 GCA_001917905.1 Acidobacteria bacterium 13_1_40CM_65_14 | reverse complement strand
CGGCGCCGGACGTCCCCCGTCCGTTCCGCACGCCGACGGTGCCGCTGGTGGCATCCTTGGTGCAATAATTTGTCTCGCCGAGATGGTCGGGCTCCCTTTGGCGACCTGGGAGCGGCTGGTCATTTGGCTGGCGGCCGGGCTCGTCGTCTACTTCTCCGCGTATTTCTGCCGATCATCCCGGTTTTCCAACCTCAACTGGATGAGTTAAGGCAGCGCGTCTGACCGGCCGATACACGGGTCAGCTCAACGATTCGTGTACCTTCCAGTATGGATGGGGAGTCTAACGGAGTGTTAAGGTAGGAGTCATCATGGCAAAACGGCCAAACTCTGGAAGCATCATCTGCCCCCGGTGCGGAGCCCCGAGCGCGAAGATCATCGGGCGGTCCGACTCGCATCCGGTCCTGTATCTTCGCTGCGACGACTGCGGCAAGTCTTCCATCTCGCCCGAATAAACCTCAGCTCGACAGCCACTTAGAACTGAGAACTTAGAACTGAGCACGATTCAGTTCTGAGTTCCAGTTCTAAGCTCGAAGCGCCACCACCGGATCGACCCGGGTCGCGCGATGGGCGGGCACGAACGACGCGCCCAGCGACACCGCCAGCAGCAGCAGCGCCACCCCCACGAACGTCATCGGATCTCTCGCGCCGACGCCGAAAAGCAGCGTTGACATCACTTGTGTGAGCGCGAGCGCCGCCATGGTGCCGATCGCGAGGCCGATCAGGGTGAGCCGCGCCCCGTGTGCGAGCACCAGCTTGAGCAGCGCCCCGGGGCGCGCGCCGAGGGCGACGCGGATGCCGAGCTCCCGCGTGCGCTGCGACACGCTGTACGCGGTCACGCCATAGACGCCCACCGCCGCAAGGACGAGCGCCAGCACCGCAAACAAGCCGACGAGCAGCAAATTGAATTGCTGTGACGCCGTCGACGCCGACTTCACCTGATCCAACGTCTGCACGCGCGTGATCGGCAGCGTCGAGTCGACACTCCAGATCACGCTGCGGACGGCCGGAACGAGCGCCGACGAATCGGCCGACGTGCGGACGACCCAGTCGCGCAACGTGTCACCGGTTGCTCGATCCTGAGCCGCCGGAATGTACATCGCCGGCCGCGGCAGGCGGACGAGATCGAGCTGGCGGACATTGCCGACGACACCGACGACGGTGAGCCACGGCGTGTTGTCCTGCGGCCCGCCGGACTTGATCCTCTTGCCGATCGCGTCTCCATTCGGCCAGAACGAGCGAGCCGTCGTCTCGCTGATGACAATCGACGATGGCGTGGCGTTGGTGTCGCTCCAAGCGACATCTCGGCCAGCCAGCATCGGAATCGACATCGTTGCGAAGTACCCGGGCGAAACCGTTCGGAAGTCGACGAATCGCGCCTGCCCCGGTGCGGGCGGCGGTTCGCCTTCGACCGACACACCGGTCGTCCGCCCGGACATCGACAGCGGTAGAAAACTGATGGCGGCCGCCGACGAGACGCCGGGCAACGCCTGCAATCGCTCCGACACCTGCTGGTAGAACGCGGTCCGCTGCACGTCAGTGCGGTAGCGGGCGGCGGGCAGCGCGACTCGAAACGTGAGGACGCCCTCGGATTTGAACCCGACCGGCACGTTGCTCAAGCGCACGAAGCTGCGCAGCAGCAAACCGGCGCCGACGAGAACCACGACACCCAGCGCCGTCTCGACGATCACGAGCAGGTTGCGCGCGCGAAGGCGGGCGCGTGTGGCGGATGCGCGCGTCTCGTCCTTGAGTGAGTCGTGAAGGTCGCGCGCCTGGGATTGAAGCGCCGGGATGATGCCGGAGACGACGCCGGCGAGGATCGCGATCGTGAAGTTGAAGGCGGCGACCGATCCATTGACGGCGATGTCGGTGACGCGCGGCAGGTCGGTCGGCGCGAGCCAACGGAGCGCGCTGACGCCCCACCACGCGAGCGCGAGTCCGAGCGCTCCGCCGAGCGTCGCGAGCAGGATGCTTTCGGCGAGGAGTTGCCGCAGCATGCGGCGGCGGCTCGCGCCAAGCGCCGCGCGCACGGCGAACTCTCGTCCGCGAGCCGACGCGCGCGCCAGCAGCAGGTTGCCGATGTTCGCGCACACCATCAACAAGAGCAATCCGACAATGCCGAGAATCACGAGCAGCGGCCGGCGCACGTCGCCGACCGTTTGCTCCGGCAGCGACAGGATCGTCACCCCGACGCTCGTGTTCGAGTCGGGATACTGCGCCGTCAGCCGTGCGGCGATCGCGTCGAGATCCACCTGCGCCTGTGCGAGCGTCACTCCAGGCTTCAGCCGTCCGAGCACGCGGAGAAAATGGCTGCCGTGGTTCGCGAGCTGCTGTGGTGTGAGGCCGAGCGGTACCCAGAGCAGATCCTCGGCATCCGGGAACCGAAAGCCGCGCGGCATCACGCCGACCACGCTGTACGGCTCGTCATTCAGCTGAAGCGTCTGACCGATAATCGATGGGCTCGATCCGAATCGGTCGGTCCACAGGGAATGGCCGATGAGGACAACGCGGGAAGGCGCCGCGCGATCCTCGTCGGCCGTGAACGTGCGGCCGAGGACTGGTTCCACCTGCAACAACCGAAACAACGAAGCCGACACCATGGCCCCGTCGACCCGGATTGGGTCGCTGTTGCCCGTCAGGCTAAACGCCGTGCCGCGCATCGCGGCCAGGTCGGTGAAAGTGGAGTTCTCGTCGCGCCAGTCGCGGAAATTGCCGGGGGCCGGCGTGTTCTGTGCGTTCTTGTACTGCGGCAGGTTGACGTTCTCCCAGACCATCGCGAGCCGATCGGCCTCAGCGTACGGAAGCGGCCGCAGCAGCACGGCGTTCACGACGGAAAAAATCGCGGTGGTCGCGCCCACGCCGAGCGCGAGGGTCAGCGCGGCGACGATGGCGAAGGCTGGATGCTTCTTCAGCAGCCGCAGACCGTATCGCAGATCCTGCGCGACATCGTCCAGCACCGCCCATGCCGACAGCGCGCGGACATCCTCTCGGATGATCGTCTCGCTGCCGAGCGCCCGCCGCGCCGCGTACTGCGCCTCGTCGGCGGTCAGTCCGCGCTCGCGCTGCTCGTCGGCTTCGTTCTCCAGATGGGCGCGCAGCTCGCGATCGAGATCGTCGGTCATAGGTTTCTCTCACCGCCCTGAGTGGCGTTTCAAACTAGCTCGCCACCACAGGGGACGCGGAGGATAGGAGGTTCAAACCTGCATGAAAACAGGACTGTTCCTCCGCGTCCCCAGTGTCCTCCGTGGTGGAGAGTTCGATTCTCCGGCGCCTGTCCGTACGTTCCACTTTGCAACGCGCTCTAAGCTCTGACGGCTGCCGCCATCACGCGCGCGATGGCCTGCTGCAGCCGCTGCCATTTGGATTCCGCCGCGATAAGCTGTTTCCGCCCGGCGGGCGTGAGCCGGTAGTACTTGCACTCGCGGTTGTGCTCGCGGTGCGCGTCCCACTTCGACGCGAGCCAGCCTTTCTTTTCGAGGCGATGGAGCGCGGGATAGAGCGACCCGTGTTCCAGCCGCAGGACCTCGTCGCTCGTGCGCTGAATGTGTTTGGCGATCTCGTGGCCGTGCGCGGGCCCGAGGATCAGCGTCCGCAGGATCAGCATGTCGAGCGTGCCCTGCAGCAGCCCGGTCCGTTCGCGATGCGTGTGTGGCGGCATGGTAGGCATTCTACCGTGAACTGGGTAGACGTGCTACCTTGGCCGTTTGTTCCTGTCAGGGCTGAGGAGGATGTGAAGACATCACGTCAACGCAAAGGCCGCTAAGACCGCAAAGGAAGAATCTTTCGAAAAGATGCTTTGCGCGCTTTGCGATCTTTGCGTTCAACGTGATTCTTTCACAAGCTCTGAGGGCTTCTTGATGTGCGAATCGATCGCGTGCGTGACGGAGCCGGCCATCATACAATCAGCGCGGCCGATGACGAGAGCCGAGCGTTTGAAGAACACTGCCATGCTGTTCGTGGTATTGGCGGCCGCGGCGGCCGTGAAAGGTCCGACCGTCGCGACGCTGGTGGGCACCGGCGCGCCGGGTTTCTCCGACACGCACGTGAACAACCCGTACGGGATGGCGATCGGCCCCGACGGCGGGCTGTACTTCTGTGACCTCGACAACCAGCGCATTCGCCGCTTCGATTTGAAAACCAGGCGCCTGACGACGATTGCCGGCGACGGGACGCGCGGCTATCGCGGCGATGGCGGTCCCGCGATCGATGCCTCGCTGAACATGCCCCACGAGCTCGCGTTCGATCGTGCCGGCAACATCTACGTCGCCGAGCGCGACAACCACGTGATTCGGAAGATCGACCGGCGAAGCGGCATCATCTCGACGGTCGCCGGCACCGGCCGGCCGGGTTTTGGCGGCGACGGCGGACCGGGTGCGCAGTCGCAGCTTCGTCAACCGCACAGCGTCGTGATGGATCGCGACAGCAGTCTGCTGATTTGCGACATCGGCAATCACCGCGTCCGTCGCCTCAACCTCGCGACGGGGACCATCAGTACCTACGCGGGAACGGGAGAGGCGAAGCCGACGCCGGACGGCGCGCCCGTCGCTGGAGCTCCGCTCAACGGGCCGCGCACGCTCGCCCTCGCCTCGAACGGCGATCTCTATCTCGCGCTGCGCGAGGGCAACGCCATCTATCGCATGGCCCGCGTTGGAGGCGAAGCTCGGAGGTCCCAAGGGTCTCGCGCTCGACGGCGATCGCGTGCTCTACGTGGCCGATACCGAGAACCACGCCGTCCGCCGCATCGATCTGAAGAGCCGCGTGATCGCAACGGTGATGGGAACGGGCGAGCGCGGTGACGGTCCGGAATCGAATCCCCTGGCCTGCCGCATGTCACGGCCGCACGGCGTGTTGTTCGGCAAGGGCACGCTGTACGTCTCCGACAGCGAGGCGCACCGCATCCGCGTCGTCCGTTAATGCTTGCTTCTCGTCTGCGGCTTGCGTGATTCGGCACGCTGATCAAACACAAAGGACACAAAGGAAAGCGACCTCTGTGTTGATTCAGTGCCGCTACGCCGAATCGAAAACTGATCTGTGCCCCGAGTGCGATTTCGTGTTCGGGACGCTACGACGGCGCGGTGCGATTGACGGTCGTTTTTCGCTGCGTCCCCATGTCCAGATGGATACAGCGGTCGCGCCCGCTGGCCTTCGCCTCGTACAGCAGGTTGTCGGCGGCGGCGAGCATGTCGGTCAGCGTGCTCTCGCGTGGCGGGATCGCGGAGACGGCGCCGATGCTCACCGTCACGGTCTCCTGGCCGGGCGTGGTTGCGCCGGCGCCGGATCCGGCGGTCACGCCGTTCAACACCGTCCGGATGACGCCGAGCATCATGGCCGGCTCGACTTCCGGAAGAATCAGCCCGAACTCTTCGCCGCCGTATCGAGCGACGAGATCGCCCGCGCGCCGCGTGCTCTTCGCCAGCGCGCCGGCGATGGTCCGAAGCCGCTCGTCTCCCGCCAGGTGCCCGTGTCGATCGTTGAACCGCTTGAAGTGGTCGACGTCCACGATGGCGAGCGACAGCCACCGGCCCGCGCGTCGTGTGCGCCGCCACTCTTCTTCGAGCGCGAAATCGAAGCGCCGCCGGTTGGCGACACCGGTCAGTGGATCGACCGACGCGAGCTGCTCGAGCAAATCCCGCGCCTTTTTCAGTTCGAGGTGCGTGCGTACCCTCGCCTTCACGACCGCCGGGTGGATCGGCTTGGTGATGTAGTCAACGGCGCCGGCGTCCAGGCCGCGCGTCTCGTCGCGGCGCTCGTCGAGCGCGGTCACGAAGATGATGGGAATGCCGGCGGTAATCGGGCTGCTCTTCAGCACGCGGCAGATCTCGAACCCGTCGGGACCCGGCATGACGACGTCGAGCAGGATGAGATCGATGTCGCCGAGAATGACGCGCTCCAGCACGTCGGTGCCGCTGGCCACCTGCACGATCTCGCATTCGTCCTTCAACGCATGCGCGATCAGCAGGATGTTCGCGGGCTCATCGTCCGCGACGAGCACGCGCGGCAGCGCCGCGCTCGTCACTGCGTGCAGCTTCCGGTAATCGGTTTGATGGAGCGGACGCGGAATTCCGGTGTGCCGGTGCCGTTGGCCGCAGCGGCATCGGCGGCGGCGGTGGCCGCGCGCGCGGGATCCATCGAGCCGGCCTGCGCCGCGACATTCGGCGACGGAAGCAGGCCGCCGACGATTTTCAGCTTCCGCGGCGCGCCGCCGACGATCTGAACGCGCCGGCCGACAAAATCGCGCACGTCAACGCCGGTCAACCGGTAGATCGCCGACCCATCGGTCAGGGTGTATCCGCCGGCAGGCGTTTCACCTTTCTGAACGCAGCCGGTCATCGTGATGGTGGTCGGCTTCTTCGGCGGCGGCTGCTGCTGGGCTGGGACCATGGAAGCGCAACCGAGCGCGACCGCGGCGAGTATTGATGTGCGCATAATCGATTCGAATAAGCAACAACGAGGCCCAACGTCAGTTTCTTACTTGCGCTGGGGGCCCCACCCCCAGCGCCTACCACCGCTCGCTATTCGCTCGCGGCGTTGATTCGCGGCGACTATCCGCTCAGTCTGTGGCTTCGCGCTGGGGAATCCACCCCCCAGCGCCTACCACCGCTCGCTATTCGCTCGCGGCGTTGATTCGCGGCGACTATCCGCTCAGTCTGTGGCTTCGCGCTGGGGCCCCCGGCGCCAACGATGCGGAGTTCAGATTTCAAATTGCAGATTGATTGCCAGATTGGCAAGATCTGCTGATTCCAATCTTCAAATCAATCTGAAATCTGGAATCTGAAATCTGCAATCTCCCAAGACTATTGCGTCGGCCGCAGGGCCGTCGCCGGCAGACTGAAGGCGATGTACTCGCCCGAGTAGTTGCCGCCGCTCACCGCCACGACGATGTACTGCTTGCCGTCGAGCATGTAGGTCATCGGCGATCCGCTCTGCGCGGCCGGCAGGAACACCGCGCCGACCTCCTTGCCCGTCTGCTTGTCGTATGCGCGCAACATCGCCCCGCGCGGATGATCCGTCGTCGTCGTCACCAGCGGATCGCCGGCGACCACGAGCGTCTTGGTCACCACCACGCCGACGTTGCCCTGCTGGCCCGTCTTCGGGACGGTCACGCCGCGCAGCGCCGGGTGATTGCGGACGCCGTCCGGCGTGTCGCCGTGCGGCACCGACCACATCAGATCGCCCTTGTCCATGTTGATGGCGACGATGACGCCGTACGGCGGCTTGACGATGTTCAAGCCCTGGACCGTCGCGCCGAATGGGCCGCCGCCGGCGGGCGCGCCGCCGCGGCCACCGCCCGGAGCCGCGGACGCGCCGGCCGGAGGCGGCGTGGGCGGAGGCGGAGTCGGCGCAGCGAGAGGCGCGGCGCCGCGTCCTGGACTTTGTTGCCTGGGCGCATCGGCCGCTTCACCTTCGCCGCCGCCGACGATCGGACGGAACGTCTGTCCCGCCGTGCCCATCACGTAGTCGAGATCCGAGAATTCCTTCGGCGGCGCAACGAGACCGAGCGGCGCGATGCACGAGTTGCACGCGTGCGTGAAGAAGACGTGCATCTCGGGATCGTAGGCGGACCCGGGCCAGTTGACGCCGCCGCTCAGTGTGCCCGCAGTCAGCGCCGCGATCGGACCCTCAGGCTTGCTCACGAGCGGCGGGAGGTACACGGGACCGAGCCGATAGCGCTTCGCGACGTCGAGCGCCTGCGCTTTGATCTCGGGCGTGAAGTCGACAAGATCGCTTTCGACGACACCGTTGCGTGAGTAGGCCGGCGGCTTGGTCGGGAACGGCTGCGTCGGGCTCGTTTTTTCGCCGGGCACATCGGTCTGCGGCACCGGACGCTCTTCGATCGGCCAGATCGGCTTGCCGGTGACGCGATCGAACACGAAGAGAAATCCCTGCTTGGTTGCCTGCGCGACGGCCTTCACCGGTTTGCCGTCCACGACGAGATCCATCAGCAGCGGCGCGGCGGGCATGTCGAGGTCCCAGATCGGATGGTGAACGATCTGGTAGAACCACTTGCGCTGGCCGGTCTTGAGATCGACGCAGACGATGCTGTCGCCGAACAGGTTTTTGCCGGGACGATGACCGCCGTACAGATCCGACGTCGGATCTTCCACCGGCAGATAGACGAGGCCGAGCTCCTCATCGACGGTGATCTGCGACCACACGCCGGTGTTGCCGTTGATGGCCCACGATTCTTTTTCCCACGTCTCGTTGCCGAACTCGCCCGGACGGGGAATCGTGTTGAACGTCCAGAGCAGCTTGCCGCTCCGCACGTCCCATGCGCGTACGAGCCCCTTCGTGTTGTTGTGCGACTTGACCGTGAGGCCTTCGCGGAACGACGACCCGACGATGACGACGTCCTTCGCGACCGTGGGCGTCGAGTGGAGACCGATCTCGCCGCTCTCCAGATTGATCTGCTCGCCCTTGCCGATGACGGCGCCCTTCTTCATGTCGACGACGCCGTTCTCGCCGAACGACGGAACGGGCACGCCGGTCTTGGCGTTGAGCGACACGAGGCGGTAGCCGGTCGTCACGTAGATGACGCGCTCGTCGCCCTTGCCGTCGGTCCAGTAGGAGAGGCCGCGGCCCGAGAGTTGTCGCGGCGCGTTGACGGCGCGCGCCCCTTCTTTTTCCGCGTGCACCCAAATCAGCTCGCCGCTCTTGCCGTCGAGCGCGACGACGGATCGACGCGTGCCGCCGGTGGCGTAGATGACGCCTTTCACCATCAGCGGTGTGCCTTCCAGCTTGAACTCCGGACGCGTCCCGAGGTTGTCGGTCTTGAAGCGCCACGCAACTTCGAGCTGATTGAAGTTGCTGGCGTTGATCTGGTCGAGCGGCGAGTACCGCGATCCACGGACGTCCGCGGTGTAGTGCGTCCACTCGCCGTTCCTGGTGCTCGGCAGACCGCTCTGGCCCGACAGCCTCGCGCTCGATGCGATCAACCCAAACGCCGCAACGACTGCGAACGACGCCAGCATGGACCGTCTAACTCTTCGTATCATTCTCATCACTCCGTTGTGGCTCCTGGTCGTAATTGCTCGTTGCGACATCGGTAGCGCGGCCTGTCACGCGCTCTGATCTGGTCCGGCGAACAATATATATCGTGGTCAGACGGCTTCAATGGGAAATCGAGCCGATGTAGCCGCCGAGGACTGGCGGCATCGGCCGGCCGGCGAGCGCGGTGGTCACCTCGGCGGCGGCGGCCGCGGTGAAGTCGGCGAGCGGACGCATGAACTCGCCTTCGAGGACGGCCATCGGCACGCCGTCGCGATAGACGAGCCGGTTGGCGGCGACCGCGCGCACCCGATCGCCGCTCGTGACGATGCCCGCGAGGTTCAGCGGATCGGCGGCGCTGACGACGAGGCACCGCCCGTTCGGTGCGGTGCGCCGCGTTTCACGCAGACGTTCGATGGCATCGGGCCGTGCGAACTGCTCGCCCGACATACCGGTCACGAAACGGCCGCCGCGGATTTCACCGCGCGCTTCGAGACGGCGATACACGCGCGCGAGCTCGCGCCACGGCGCGGCGTTGGCCTCACGGGTCAGCAGTCGGCGGAAGACGACGCCGTATCGGCGGAGCAGCGCCCACGCCTGCTGGACTATCGCTGCCTCGCCTTCGCGCTCATCGCGCTTCGGCGTCGCGGAGGTGTTGAGCGCTGCGGGCGCGATTGCCGACCATCGTCCCGCCGCGGCTTGATTTCGGTGGCGTCCGGCTTCCGCCTTCGCGTGAAGCTTCGGCGGACCGCCGTAGCCTTGGCGGAGGCCGTCAGCCGGACCTCGAACGATCGCGCGCAAACCCGCGAAGCCGTCCGACGTGACGAGGCCTGCCGCGACCAGCTCGGCGATCGCCGTGCACAGCTGCGCATCATCGACGTTGCACGCGGACGCGAGCTCGTGGAAGAACAACGCGCCGCGTTGCCGCAGCGTCGCCAATACAGCCGTAGCGCAGCCCTTTAGGGCTGCCTCCGCGTGGGCAGGCCTACCGCCTTCGCGCTCCAGCGCTTCGGCGAGCCTCGCCGAAGCTCGCGTGGCATCGCTCGCGAGCGGAGGCGGAAAGGCCTGCGCTACAGCCGTCCACGCGTCGGCGTGCTCGCGAAGGAAGAGCGCGATGGGCGTCGCACCCACGACGTCGGTCGGGTCGTTGTTTCCACGCGCCCAGCCCACCTCGCCCGTCAGGCACAGCATGTCGAGCATCGATGGGTCATAGCGATCCATGCGCGCCGGCAGCACCGATTTCTCCCATGCGCTGGCCGCCAGCTCGAAGCCGTCGAGGACGGCAACGATCGCGCGCAGGCCCTCGACGCCCGCCAGTCGCGTCGCCGGATCCACGTGCTGCCACGCGAACAGGTACCGCATGAAGTCGGCGGGCGAGACCGGCTCGATCTCCGCACGCAGCCGGTGGAGCGTGTAGCGGTGAATCCGCGCGAGCAGCCGGCGGTCGCACCACTCCACGACATTCAACGCAGAACTCGCAGAACTCGCAGAGCCATGTTTTTCTGCGGATTCTGCGGGTTCTGCGTTGATCGTCGTGAACCGGCCGCGGAGGACGACGCCCTCGGATTCGAGCGCGAGGAGCGCGGCATCCGCTTCGGCATCCGCGATCGACAACGAAGCCGCGAGGGCGTGCGCCGTCGTCGGGCCGACGATGGTGAGCCGGCCGCGCAGCAGCTCGACGATCGCCTCATCGCGCGTCCAAGTTCGCGCGGCACGCGACGCTGGCGCGTCGATGTGCGGTTCCAGCGCGGCGCCAGCGTGCACGGCGCTCAGTTCCGGCAGCCTCTCGGCCGCAATCCAGATCGGCGCAATTTGGAAGTTGGAATTTGGAATGTGGAATCGTGTCGCGCGCTTCGCCGCAATCAGTACCTCGAACAACTCGGCGGCAATCGAGCGCGCTTCGTCCTCGGTCAGGAATCCTATGGTCAGCAGTACGTCGTGCAACTCGTCGGCGTCGCGCGGATCGGGCCGCGCTTCGTCGCGGACGCGATCGATCGCGGCCTGATCCAGTGCGCCGAGATCGCCGGCCGACGAAGGATCGGTCGCGCGCCGTGACTGGACCGCGTGGGCCCGCCGTTCCTCGAGCGGCGCATCGTCGAGGAACGCGTACGGGCGTGCGTTGAGAATCTCGTGCGCGAGCGGCGACGGTTCCACCGTGTCGCGCGACACGAGCGTCAGCTCGCCGCGGTGGATGCGCGCCAGGACGTCGATGAGCTGATTGAAGTCCATCGCCTCTTCGAGGCAGTCACGCACGGTCTGATTCACCAGCGGGTGATCCGGAATGGCATCCGCTGAAGCTGCGGCGGGACTTTCTTGCCGCTGCGGTTGCGCGGGACGGCGAGCGAGATCGTCGTGTTCCACCGCCAGCGCGTCTGGAACACCGGCGCATCGAGAAACGCCTGGACGAGGATGTCCTTCACCGTCGCGGGATGCAGGTAGCGGAAGACGTCTGACAACGGGAACGAATGCTGCGGGCCGAGCGAGAGCAACAGGGCGTCCTCGGTCGCTGCCGCCTGCAGCTCGAAGTTGAATTGGCGGCAGAAGCGCTTGCGCAGCGCGAGGCACCATGCCTTGTTGACGCGGCTGCCGAACGGCGCATGCAGCACGAGCTGCATGCCGCCGGATTCGTCGAAGAAGCGCTCGAGAACCAGCGTCTCCTGCGTCGGAATGACGCCAAGCATGGCGCGTGCGTCATCGAGGTAGGCGACGATCTGTTCCGCCGCCGCGTTGGGAATTCCCGTCTCCCCGATCAGCCATTCCACGGCAGGCCTAAAGGCCTGCGCTACAGCTGTCGCGATCTCCGCATGGCGCGGCGTCGTGACGCTCTGCTCGTGGTCCGCCTTTGTGACTCCGGTAGCGCAGCCCTTCAGGGCTGCCTCGAGATCGGCTCGCAGATCGCTGACCGCACGCGACAGTTCGTCACTCCGCGCCGGCGCTTCGCCGAGCCAGAACGGAATCGTGGGCGGCGCCCCCTTCGCATCCGAGACGCGGACGATCCCAGGACCGACCTGCAGGATTTGCCACGACGTGTTGCCGAGCTGAAAGATGTCGCCCGCGTTGCTCTCGATGGCGAAGTCCTCGTTGACGGTCCCGATGAAGGTCTCCTCGGGATCCAGCACGACGCGATAGTCGGCGACCTCGGGGATCGCGCCGCCGGACGTGATCGCGAGCAGCCGCGCGCTGCGACGGCCGCGCACGCGCGCGTTGACTTCGTCGCGGTGCACGAGGGCCGCCCGGCGTCCGCGCGTGGTGGCGAAGCCGTCCGCGGTCATCTTCAGCACCGCATCGAAATCGGATCGCGCGAGATCGCGATACGGCCACGCGCTTCGCACGAGCATGAACAGATCGTCTTCGGCGTACTCGGCGCAAGCCGCTTCGGCGACGAGCTGCTGCGCCAGCACGTCGAGCGGCGCATCGTGCGACACGATGCGATCGAGCTCGCCCCGACGAACCGAGCGGAGGAGCGCCGCGCATTCGACGAGATCGTCGCGCGAGACGGGGAAGACGCGTCCCTTGGGCAGGCCCGCAATGGTGTGACCGGAGCGGCCGACCCGCTGCAGCAGTGTCGCGATGCGGTGCGGCGATCCGATCTGGCAGACGAGATCGACGTGGCCGATGTCGATGCCGAGCTCCAGCGACGCCGTCGCGACGAGAGCCTTCAGCTGGCCACCCTTCAGCCGGTACTCCGCGTCGAGGCGTTTCTCCTTCGACAGGCTGCCGTGGTGCGCCGTGACTGCGTCTTCCCCCAATCGCTCGGTCAGGTGCCGCGCGGTGCGCTCGGCCATCTTGCGCGTGTTCACGAACACGAGCGTCGTCTTGTGTTCGTTGATCAGTTGCGTGAGCCGGTCGTAGTACTCGGTCCAGACCTCGTGCGACATCACCGCTTCGAGCGATGACTTCGGGATCTCGACCCCGAGGTCCATCGCGCGGCGATGGCCCTCGTCGATGATCGTGCAGCCTAGCGACCCTAGAAGGTTCGCACTCCCATCAGACACTTCACTTTCTTTTATCTCGCGTGGGGCCCCACCCCCACGCGCTGACGCCCTCGCGCCGTCGCGCTCGGGCGTATCCAGAACAGGACGTCGCAGAGCAGCGCCTCCACCGCTACCGACGAGAAACCGCGCGACTTCTTCGATCGGCTTCTGCGTCGCCGACAGACCGATGCGGACGAGCGGCGATCGCGCGATCGCCTGCAGCCGTTCGAGCGACAGCGCGAGATGGGCGCCGCGCCGCGTGCCGATGACGGCATGGATCTCGTCGACGATGACCGTGGTCGCCGTGCGAAGCATCTCGCGGCTGCGCTCTGCGGTCAGCAGCAGGTAGAGCGACTCGGGCGTCGTCACCAGAATGTGCGGCGGCGTCCGCAGCATCGCCGCGCGCTCGCGCTGTGTCGTATCGCCCGTGCGCACGGCGGCGGTGATCCGCGGGACATCCAAGCCGGCCGCTTCCGCGAGCGCACGAATCCCGCGTCGCGGCTCGGCGAGGTTCTTGTGAATGTCCGCGCTCAGCGCCTTCAGCGGCGAGACGTAGACGATGCGGACTTCGTCCGGCAGCGGACCGCGCAGTCCTTCTTGAAAGAGATCGTCGAGCGCCGTGAGAAACGCCGCGAGCGTCTTGCCGGATCCGGTCGGCGCGGCAATCAGCGTGTGCCGGCGCTCGCGGATCGCGGCCCAGCCGCGCCGCTGCGCGTCGGTTGGCGCACCGAGGGTGTCGGCGAACCATTGCGAAACGACGGGATGAAAGTCTGACATTTACCTGTCGTAGAGCGTGCGCAGCGCCGCGACATCCGCGTCCGAAAGGCCCGTGGCTCGCGCGGACCCGATGTCGTCAGCCGATCGAAGACGCTGTCTGTACGCTGAGAAGTAGCGCCGGCCATCGTCTGGCCTGCGGAAGCTATACATGATTGTGCTGAAGTCGTCGGTGTGAGGCAAGCCCAACGCGTGGCCGAGCTCGTGGAGCGCGGTCAGATACGCGACGATGCGCTGTTGCAGGGCGTCGCCGGCGGCCGCGACGACGTCGGCGCTGATGACGACGTCCGCGGCGACGATCGCGCCGGTGCGGCGATCGATCCGCGGCAGCGTTTCACCGTAGTTCGACTCGCGGCCGACGAAGGACACGCGAATGGGCGCAGCGTCCTTCGTCGCGGCTGTCTCGAGTTTGAAACGGCCCTCCGCCGCGTCCGTCCAGGTCTTCATCGCACGCACGACGAGCGCGGACGCGTTCGGCGGAGCGTTGTGCGGATCGATCCAGACGGAAATGGCGGCGCCTGACGGCCATCGCGCTGCGCCCGCGAGGATCAGAATCAGGACACTAAGAGCGCGTGGCAGCATGACGACTCTCCACCACGGAGGACACGAGGGACACGGAGGCAATGTACTTTTTCTTCAGGTTTGAACCTCCTGTCCTCCGTGTCCTCTGTGGTGGAGAAGTTGTGGCGGTGATTTCGCAGCCAACTCTAAGGCTGCGGAGGTTCGTCACCCTTCGGTTTGATGGCCAGCTTCGGGTAGTACGGCTCTTGCTGCTTCTGGAATTTCTCGAGCCACTTCTTGCCGGCTTCCGACGGCGTGAAGCTCCATTCCTGGCGATGGTAGTTCCAGTCGTCCGGATTCAGTTGCTGCGCGCGCTGGAAGTACTTCGCGGCGAGCGCGGCGTTGCCGGCCTGTTGAAACCAGACCGCGAGCTTGAAGCTCGCATCGGCTTCCATCTCCGCGGCCGACCGCGGCCTCACGCGCGCCGCGAACTCCTCGTCTGAGAGCGCGTGCGGACTGCGGTCGCCGTTCGCGACCCAGTCGCGCAGCGCGGCGACGTACACCTCGCCCTCGGTCGTCAGCGATTTGCCGCCGTACGTGCTGGTGCGGCTCGTCGTCCACGCGGGCTCGGCGGGCCGGACGACGCGTCCGCGCTCGTCGATCCACACGCCCATCGGGACGTTGATGAACTGAAACACCGAGCTGACCGTGTGCTTGACGTCGACGAGCGTCGTGTAGGCCGCCTTCGCTTCGTCGTACCACTTGCCGGCCGCGGCCTCACCGCCCGTGTCCTGCGCGGCGGCGATGATCTCGAAGTTCTTGTCCTTCAGCTCGTCGTAGAGTTTCTGCCAGCCTGGCAGATCGAGTCGGCACCCTCACCAGGAGGCCCAGGTGATCACCAATACTTTCTTGCCGCGGAAGTGCGACAGATGCACAGGCCGTCCCCCACGATCGGGAACCGTGAAATCGGGCGCGACGCGCGACTCGAGGAATCCGCCACGCAGCATCGGAATCTCGCCCAAGCTCCAGACGCGCGCATCCGCATCGGCGACGACCGACTGGCCGACTTTCCGCGCGAACGCGGTGACGTCGAAGTAGTCGCCGCGCATCATGTCCTTCGGGATCGGCACGCAGATGTCGGCGCGGCACGCGCCCTGCGGCTTCACCTCGAAGTCGTTGACGCGCGGCAGATCGGCTTTGCGGATCCAGAGCGCTTCTCTTGAACCGCGCGGATCCTTGCCGAGCTTCACGAGCGAGACCGCGCGATCGTCATACAAAACTGTCGCCGCCGCGGGCGGCGTCGCGGGAGTCGCTGTCGTCGCCGTCGTCACCAGGGGCGCTGCACTGATCATGCGCAGAAAGTCTCGCCTCTCCATGATGTGCGAACTATACTCCCCCGAGGCTTCCGTGATGGCATCCACCGTCCTCATTGTCGACGACGACCCGAATCTCCAGCGCCTCATGACGAAGTTCCTGAAGCTGGAAGGGTTTTCGTCCATTCCGGCGAACAACGGCCGCGAAGCGCTCGACTATCTGCGAGGCGGCGGGAACGCCAGCGTCATCCTGCTGGATCTGCGGATGCCGGTGATGGACGGGTGGGCGTTTCGAAAAGAGCAGCAGAACGACCCGGGCCTCGCGGAAATTCCGGTCGTCGTGCTGACGGGCATCGACGGCGAGCACATGATCGAGCTCGGCGCCGCCGCCGCGTTTCACAAGCCGGTCAGCTTTCCTGAAATCGTCGGCGTCGTTCGCCGTCTCTGCGACCAAGAATCGTAACGGAGCGTTCGAGCATGAGGCTGAAGCAGGCGCTTGCTGCCGTACTCGGTTGCGCGCTGACGATGGTCGTGTGGGCGCAGCCCGCGTCATACGACGTCGTCATCCGCGGCGGCCGCATCGTCGATGGCACGGGGAATCCGTGGTTTGCCGGTGACGTCGCGATCAAGGGCGGCCGGATCGCCGCAGTCGTCTCGGCCGGACGTCTCGCGAATGCGACGGCGGCGCGAGTGATCGATGCGACCGGCCTCGTGGTCGCGCCCGGCTTCATCGATCTCCACACGCACTCCGATACGTCGCTCCTCGCGGACGCCAATGCGCAGAGCAAGGTCCGGCAGGGCGTCACGGTCGACGTGCTCGGCGAGAGCACGTCGGTCGCGCCGCGCGATGGCTTGCCGGCTGAAACCAGCGACGCCGTCACGCAGGACTGGACGACGTTCACCGAGTACTTCAAGCGCCTCGAGCGCGAGCGCGTGTCGATGAACGTCATCTCGCACGTCTCGGCGACGCAGGTGCGGCGGGTCGTCATGGGCTACGAGTCGCGCGCGGCGGCGCCGGCCGAAGTCGATCGGATGAAGAAGCTCGTGGCCCGGTCGATGGAAGAAGGCGCGTGGGGCCTCGTGACGCGGTACGAGAGCGGCGGGCCGGAGCATCCCGACGAGATCATCGCGATGGCGAAGGTCGTCGCGTCGTACGGCGGCAACTACACGTCGCACATCGGCAGCGAAGGCTTCGAGCAGGAGAAGGAGATTCGCTTCGCGATTCGCGTGGCCGACGAAGCGAAGATGCCGGTCCACATCTTCCACCTCAAGATTCGCGCGAAGGAGAACTGGGGCACCGTCGGCAAATACTTGAAGATGATCGAGGACGCGCGTGCGCGTGGCCTCGATATCACGGCCAATCAGTATCCATACACCGCGATGAATCACGGATGGAGCGCGTTCTTTCCCGTCTGGGCGCGCGAGGGCGGACCGGCGAAGTTCGCCGAGCGGCTGAAGGATCCGGCGGTCCGCGAGCGCATCAAGAAAGACAAGGACTTCATCACCTGGGCCAAGGAACACGGCTGGTGGGAAGGCATCGTGATGGGGCGCGCCGGCAGCGACAAGAATCGCAAGTACGAAGGGATGCGGATCTCGGAGATGGCGAAGGCGCGCGGCGATGCCGATCCGGCCGACACGTGCCTGACGCTGATGGCCGAAGACCGCGGACGCATCAGCGGCATGTTCCACGCGATGTCCGAAGACGATGTGCGGCTCGTCATGAAGCAACCGTGGGTGGCGATCGCCAGCGACGGATCGGCGATCAATCTTGACGAGCCGGGAGTCCCGCATCCGCGCAACTACAGCACCAACGTACGCGTGCTCGGCCACTACGTGCGCGACGAACACGTCCTCACGCTCGAGGACGCGGTCCGCAAGATGTCGTCGCTGCCCGCGCAGATCCTCGGCCTGCGCGATCGCGGTCAGTTGCGCGAGGGCTTCGCCGCCGACCTCGTCCTCTTCGATCCCGCGAAGGTCGGCGAGACCAACTCGTTCGAGAAGCCGAAGTCGTACGCGACTGGCGTCCGCTACGTGCTGGTGAACGGCGTAGCGGTCATCGACAAGGGCGAGCACACCGGCGCGAAGCCAGGCGTCGCGATTCTCGGGCCCGGAGCGAAGGTCCGCGCCGCCTCATCGTCGGCGGCGCGGCCGTAAAATCGTGTGGACGAAACTTACGTTGAACGCAAAAGACCGCTAAGACCGCAAAGAAAAATTGCCCAAAACCCTTTGCGTGCGTTGCGACCTTTGCGTTCAAACGTGTTTTTTCACCGTGCGTCAGTACGAAACCCGGAAGCCGAGCTGCACCTGGCGCGGCTGATAGAACGTATCGGTCGAGTTCGCCGCCTGCAGGTACGTGCGCGCACCGACGACGCCGTTGTAGTTGGTCAGGTTTTTCGTGTTGAGCACGTTGAACCCTTCCACGAGTCCCTGCAGCCGCATGTGTCCGATGCGCACGTCCTTCGACAGCCGCAGGTCCAG
>MNEX01000165.1:32995-48149 GCA_001917905.1 Acidobacteria bacterium 13_1_40CM_65_14 | reverse complement strand
CGCGTCTTCCGACTCTGACGCGCCGCCGCGGCGGATCGATGTCGATGCCGTGCACGGTGATCGGCGGGCCCATCTCGTCGCCGTTGGTCGCGGCCGCGCCCGCGGTGGTTTGACGCGGCCGCCGCATGAGGGCGCGTGCACGCGCGACGAGCTCGCGGACGCCGAAGGGCTTCGTCAGGTAGTCGTCGGCGCCGCTCTCGAGCCCAATCACCTTGTCGGATTCTTCGCGACGCGCGGTGAGCATCAGGATCGGCACGTCGCGGTTCGTGCGGCCATTGCGGACGGCCCGGCACAGCGACAGACCGTCGAGCCCCGGGATCATCACGTCGAGCACCATCAAATCGTAGCGCTCGGCCTCGGCGCGCTTCAGTGCAGCCTGGCCGTCGCCCACTTCTTCGCACGTGTAGCCCTCCAGACCGAGGTGCAAACAGACCAGCTCTCGGATGTGCGGTTCGTCCTCCACGACGAGAACGCGAGGTGCGACGGTCATTTTTTATCTCTCGCGGGGCCCCACCCCCGCTCGCAGACACGCTCGCGCCGTTTTCTATCGCTCGCGGGGACCCCACCCCCGCTCGCCTCGCTCGCGCGTTGCGCTCGCTCGAGCCGCAGGCGCTGCGCTCGCGTGTATCTAGAACAGGACGTCACGGCCGGCGTCATGATTTTTTCACAGCGCGGTCATGTGGCGTCCATACACATGCCGTCAAAATGGACAAGTCCAAGCGGATAGACATACGAATCAACGCCGCGAGCCGAAGGCGAGCGGTGGTAGGCGGCGGGGGTGGGGCCCCGCCGCAAAAGGAAAAAAGGAGACACGCACATGACCCTCATCACCAAACGCGTCGTGCTGGCCACAGTGGCCGCCGGGGCGATCGCACTCGGCGTGACGGCAGCGGAACGGGCATCAGCTCAGAATACGAACCAGGACCCTCGTCCGTTTAATGGATCCCATATGGGGCCCGGCGGCCGTGGAGGCATGTGGGGACCGGGTGGACCGGGCGGTCCGCTCGCGATGCTGAGGATGCTCGGACCTCAACTGAACCTGACCGACGCACAGAAGGCACAGATCAAGAGCATCGCCGACTCGCACCGGGATGAATGGAAGGCGCTCGGCGACCGCGAGCGAACGGCGCGCGAGGCGCTGACCGCGGCGATCATGGCCGACACGATTGACGAAGCGCTCATCCGATCGAAGAGTGCGGAGTTGGGAGCCGTTCAGACCGATGTCGCCGTGGCATCGGCTCGGGCGCGTGCGGAAGTGTGGCCGTTACTGACGCCGGAACAGCAGGCGCAGGTGAAGCAGATGCAGTCGGGCGCAAGACACCCCCCACCGCGCAGGCGTGCGCGGTGGGGACCCCGCGCTCGCACCCCACCGCGCAGGCGTGCGCGGTGGGGACCCCGCGTTGTCGCGGCCCGAAAATCGCCGTCCAAGGCTTGTTGTGAGTAGTACTCAATCAGTTCCGACGGTCCACTAAAATGCGGAGGTCGTGACACGTTCGATCGCATGTGCGCTCGCGGTCGTGGCCGCTGCGGCCGGCTGCGAGCGCACGCCTTCGTCAATCGCCGCCGATCGTTTCCGCGGCGCGCCCGTCATTCTGATTTCCATCGACACGCTCAGAGCCGACCATCTTCCCGCCTACGGCTATGGCGCCGGATCGACGCCGGCCATCGACCGCCTCGCCCGCAGCGGCGTCGTGTTTGACGAGGCCTACAGCCAGTGCCCGCTGACCCTCCCCTCGCATACGTCGCTCCTCACCGGACGCCTTCCATTCCACCACGGCGTACGCGACAACATCGGCTACACGGTCGCCGACGACGAGCGCACGCTTGCCGCACGATTCAAGGCGGCGGGGTACGCGACCGGCGGCGCGGTGTCGTCGTACGTGCTACGTCATCAGACCGGGATCGGTCGCGGGTTTGATTTCTTCGACGATTTGATGGAAGTCGCCGGGACGGGCGAGTCGCTGTCGGAGACACAGCGCGATGGACGCCTGACCGTCGACGCGCTGGCCGGCTGGGTCGATGCCCACGCCGATCAGCCGGTCTTTGCGTTTCTGCATTTGTACGAACCGCACGCGCCGTACGCGCCGCCGCCCTCGCACGTGATGGCGCAGCCCTACGACGGCGAGATCGCGTACGCTGACGAGCTCGTCGGTCGATTCATCGACCGGCTGACCGCTCGTGGATTGTTCGACCGTTCGATCCTCGCGGTCGTCTCGGATCATGGCGAAGGCCTCGGCGATCACGGCGAAGCCGAGCATGGGCTTCTGCTGTATCGCGAGGCGCTGCGCGTGCCGCTTATCGTGCGCCTGCCTGGCCGCCAGCGCCGCGGCTGGCGGATTGGCGGACCAGTCGGACTCGTCGACGTGGCGCCGACGTTGCTCGAGCTCGCGGGCGCGTCCTCCGACGGCGTCGACGGTCAGTCGCTCGTCTCCGCTCTGACGTCGCGCCGCGCCGCGGATCGCACCGTGTACTCCGAGACACTGTACCCGCGCCTGCATTTCGGCTGGAGCGATCTGGCGTCCGCGGTGGACGGCCGATATCACTACATCCGCGCGCCGAAGCCGGAACTGTACGACATTGCCAGCGATCCGCGCGAGCGCACGAGCATCGCCGAGGCCCGGCGCTCGACCGCGGACGCGCTCGCCGCCTGGCTCGAACGCACGACGGCGGGATCGCCCGTCGCCGAGCCGGCGAAAGTCGACGCCGACGTCCGCGAACGACTGAAGGCGCTGGGCTACATTGGGTCGTCCCCAACGACGACGGGGGCGGCTGCGCTTGCGAATCCGAAGGACATGATCGCGTCGTACGAAATGTTGAAGCAGGCCGAGGATCTTGACCGGGCAGGCAAACCGACCGAAGCGATCGTGGCGCTTCGTCGGCTGGTCGCCGCCAATCCGCAGATGCTCGACGGATGGGAGTCGCTCGCCAAATCGCTCGCGCGTGCCGATCGCTTGCCGGAGGCGATCGACGCATTCGGAAAAGTGCTCGCAATCGATCCCCTGAAACCGGAGACACATCTGGCGCTCGCGCGAATCTATGGGCTTCAGCGAAAGACGAGCCGCGCACGCGCGCACGCCGAGCTCGCGGCACATCGCGATCCCGCAGCCGGTTACGAGCTTCTCGCAGAGCTGATGATGGACGAGCGGAAGCTGACCGACGCGCAGTCATACGCCCGCAAGAGCCTCGACGTGGACGCGAGCCGCTACATGAGCCTGTTCCTGCTCGGTGTCATCGCCAAGGAGCAGGGTCGTTGCGATGACGCGATCGTGGAATTTCAGCGGGCGATCGAGGCCAAGCGGCTGGCGCCGCATTCGGTCGTACGCAGCCTGCACGCGAGCTTGGCCGATTGCCTCGCCCGGGCGGGCCGTCAGGCCGAGGCCGAACGCGAGTTTCAGCTCGAGCTGGAGACGATTGCGTGGTCGCCTGAGGCGCGCGTGGGCCTCGCCATGCTCTATCGATCGCAGGGACGCGATGCCGACGCTCGTACCGTGCTGGAGGGTCTCATCACACGGACGCCGCAGCCGAACGCCGAGGTGTATTGGACTGTGGTGCGAACCTTCACGGTACTTGGGGATGCGGCCGCCGCGCGCGAATGGTCGGCAAGGGCGCGCGAGCAGTTCCCGCGGGATCCTCGCTTCCGGTAATCGCCGCGGCCTTTCGGCGACAGTCGGCGGCCAGCGGCGCGTTGCCCGCCGCCTCCAGTCCTGCCGCGAGCGCTTCCCACACGACCGGACGACGGGGTCCGGCAGCGACGGCGCGTTGTAGATACTCGACGCCTGGCCGGCGCTGACCGTCGAGCACGAGCGAGTGACCGAGCACCGCCATTGCCCACGGATGGTCGGGATTCCTGCGAAGCGCTTCCGTTGCGGCGCCGCGGGCTTTGGCCGCGTCGCCTGCCGCCAGATATCCGCGCGCCAGTTCGATGAACGTTTCAGGATCACCCGCGGTCGTTGCGCGCTCGAGGTACATCACGGCGTCGCGCGCGCGGCCCTGGGCGATGAGCAATCGTCCTTTCGCGCCGAGCGCCTCCGCGTTCTGCGGTTCGCGCGCGAGCACGTCATTGATCAGGGTGTCGGCTTCCACAGATTTCTGTTCGGCGATCAGCGTTTCCGCAAGGTTCACGCGCGTGCGCGAATCGTCTGGCGTCGTCTGCTCGAGCGCGATGCGCAGCTCGCGCTCCGAATCGGTGTAGCGCTCGAGATCTCGCAGCAGCTTGCCGAAGTTCTGACGCACGCCCGGTCGATCCGGATCGAGCGTCAACGTTCGCGCGAACGCCGCGGCGGCGACGGGCAGACTGCCGTAGCGGTAGGCCATCACCGCAAATGTGCCGAACGCGAACGGATTGTTCGGATCCAGGCGGGTGATCGCCTGCACGTCCTCGAATGCGCGGGCAATCGCGGGGCCTTGCGCGGAGGTCGCCAACTGGAGGCGATCGTAGTACTCGACGTGCGTGCGCGGATCGGGCAGCCCCGGATCGTCGAGCGCGCCGCCGCCGCCCGATCCCGCGGTGTAGCCGAGACTGCGCAGCCGCTCTTCTTGTTCGACGGTCACCGGATTGGTCTGGGCGCGGTCCCCTCCGGGTGCGAGCCGCTGGAGGCCGCGCTGGAGCTCGTCGGTCATCCGCCGCACGCGTTCGGGCTCTTCGGCCGCGAGATTTCGCTGCTCGCGGGGATCCTCCGCAAGGTTGTACAGCTCGGGCTCACGGCCGACGATCAGCTTCCAGTCGTCTTTTATCCATTCGCGCAGCGCCGCCCAGTGACAGTTCAGGCGGCCGAACAGGCTCTCGCCGTACAGCGGCTCGCCCGCGAGCGGACGTGCCGCCATCAACGGGCGCAGATCGCGGCCTAACAGGTTTTTGTCGCTGTCGAATCCGACGAGCGCCATCGCCGTCGGCAGGACATCGATCGTCCCGACGCGATCGCGGACCACGCGGCCGTGCGGCACGTCGGGTCCCGTCACGATCAGCGGCACGCGCATCGTCGACTGATAGACGAGCACGGCGTGCGTGAGCTCGTGATGCTCGCCGAGACCCTCCCCGTGGTCGGCGAGCGCCATCACGTACGTATCGTTATCGTGGCCGGACGCCCGCAGCCAGTCGAATAGGCGGGCAAGCTGTGAGTCAGTGAACGCAATTTCCCCGTCGTACGGATGACCTGCGAAGCGTTCGCGGTAGGGCGAAGGCGGCACGTATGGGGCGTGTGGATCGTAAAGGTGGAGCCACGCGAAGAACGGGGCCTGGCGAGCACCATCCTCGGCTCCAGTTGCCGTGGAACCGCTCGCGCCGAGCCATTTCAGCGCCGCATCGATGACTTCGTTGGCATGACGCTCGGCACCGGTCTCGCCGGGAATGCTCTCGTGGAACTCTTCGTCGAAGGTATCGAAGCCCTGATTGAAGCCGAACGCCGCGGCGACGGGGTACGCGCCGACAAACGCCGCGGTCCGGTACCCCTGTCGTTTCAACAGCGTGGCGATTGTCGGATACTTCGTGCCGAGGTTGAACACCACGTTGCCGCGAACGCCGTGCACCGGCGGGTACTGGCCGGTGAGAATCGTCGCGTGGGAGGGACCCGTGAGCGGCACCGCCGTCTGCGCCTGGTCGAACCGCACGCCGCCCTCCGCCAGCGCATCGAGCGCCGGCGTTGCCCCGCTCGTGGATCCGTAGACGCCGACGTGATCCGCCCGCAGCGTGTCAATGGTGATGAGGATCAGGTTGGGATGCCGCGCAGACGTCGAGCGGCTGGTGCACCACCATCCACCCAGTGCTCCGAGGAACACGATGACGATGGCGAGCCCTCGCAGCGCACGCTGCGTCTGTGTTTTCGCCACGTTGTTCGAAATTGTACTCTGTGAAAAGAAGCCCCGGAAGCGGCGAGCCTCCGGGGCGAGGAACGCGTCGTCGCGACGCTTAGAACTGGAACTTCACGCCGACCCGCAGGATCCGCGGCGACAGGATCTCGTTGATCGATCTGTATGCCGCGGAGCCGAACTGACGGTTGCGGCTCAGCACGGTATCGCTGTTGAAGACGTTGAACAGGTCAGCCGAAACGATGATCCGCGGAGCGAACGACGGCCCGCTGCTGATCTTGAATATCTTCGCCAACCGCAGATCCAGATCCCAGAGGTTCGGATAGCGGTTCTCATCGACAGTGGGCGTCGCCAGCGCCCGGACTGCACCGTCAGCGCCCGCGCTGGCGCGAACGATGAGCGGCATCGCGTAACCCTGGCGCCCGAAGAGATTGGCGCCGAGCTCGAAATCCATCGGCAGCTGATAGAACCCGTTCGCGTTCAACTGCCACTTCGCGTTGTAGAAGATGTCGCCCTTGCCCGATCCACCGGAGCGTGGTGCAACCTGGCCGCCGTCAACCTGCGGACCTGATAGGTTGCCCCCCGATGTTGAATCCGTGCGTGTTGGATTCTGAATCGCTCCGGGACCGAAATGCTCGACATAGTTGTTGAACGAGAACGCGATACGCGCCATCCACTTGTTCGAGAGGCGCTTGTTCAACGACAGCTCTAGTCCGTTGTACGTGGAGTGATAATCCGGCCGGTTCGACAGTACCCGGCCGCCTCCCGACGCGTCGACCTTCGCGCCATTTGGCGAGTAGACCGTGACGGTCTGCCCGCCCGCGGTCGCCGTCCGTCCGGTGTAATCCGCGCTGGTCAGACCGATGCGCGGTTTCCAGGACGGCCAGTCGTCAGTGGTGCGATACGTATACGCGGCACCAACCGCCAAATTCGGTAACGCCTCTCGATCGAGGCCGACGATGAGCTCATTGTCGTGGTTGGCGTGGTAATTCGGGTCGATCGTATTCGGCGAGACGAGCGCTGTCGGCTTCGCCGGGTCGACGCTGCTGCCGTGATAGGCCGGTCCGAGGTTGGTCAGGACCTCGTTTTTCTGGACGAACCCGTCATGATTCGTGTCGACCCAGTTGTACGCGATATAGCTATAGTACCCGCCGGCCGGATTCACGAAAGTGACCTCGGCCGGATTCAACTGTCCGGCGTACCGCGCGAACGAGGCGCGCACGACGGTCTTGCGGTTGGCGTCCAGCGCGTAGGTCATTCCCACGCGTGGCGATACATCGTTCCAGTTGATGCTCGGTCCGCCGCCAGGGAACGTCAGCGATGGCAGCAGGTCCGGGAACGCCGTGTTCGCCGGCGCGGTGCTCGCTGTATTGGCGGCCGTCTGTCGATCCCACCGCAAGCCGCCATTCGCCGTAAAGCGTCCGCGCGAGAAAGTGTCTCCGATGAACGCGTCATAGTTCTCGCCGGCGAAGTTGACGACCCGGGCCCGATAGACCTGCGCGTATTTTTCAGTCGGCGATTGAATGATGCCCAGGATCTCGTCGCCGCTGTAGCGTGTCGTGGAGTGGTTCGGGTTGCGGCGATAGCCGAAGCCGAACTTGAACTCGTGGCTGCCGCCCCCGGCCGCGTGGAACGCACTGCCGCTCACGTCGACGATGTGCCAGGGCTTGCGCGCCGTGTACGTGACGTAGGAGCCGTACGAGTGATCGTTGAAGTAGTCGACGATGCCCTGCTGGCCGGTGCCGCCGCGCGGCGCGAAACCGTAGCCCCACCCGTACCATGCGTACTTCGCACTCACGAACAGGTTCGCGCCAAAGACGTGGTTGTCTTCGACTTTCCAGAGGCCGTGCAGCGGGTGCAGGAATTCATCGAGCGGGTAGAAGTTTCCTTGGTTCCAGAGGAAGGAATCATCTTCGTTGCCGGTCGTCCCGGGTGAACGTCCGAGCTTCTCTTTCGCGCCGTTGAAGTAGAAGAACGAGACCTCGTCCTTCCTCGTTGCTGCCCAGTTCACCTTCGCGTTCGTGTTCTTGAGGAACGTCTCGTCGGTCGTCTGATTCAGCTTGACGATCTTGATGTCCTGCTTTCCGTAGGACGCCCAGAACCACAATTTGTCTTTCATGATGGGACCGCCGATGTCGAAGCCCCAGTTCGTGATCCGATCGGTGTGGTTCGCCTTGTCGGCACCGCCGAGCCTGGAATCGTTCTTCAACTCGTCAGGCAGATTGCTCGACTCGAGATTCGTGTCGCTGATGTCGTAGCGCGCGGAGCCCTTGAACAGGTTGGTGCCACGTCGCGTGACGAAGTTGATGCCCAGGCCCCCGGTTTGTACCTTCAGGTCGTTGCCGCCTGTGTTGATGGCGACCTGATCGAAGGCGTCGAAGTCGAAATACGAAGACGACGCACCGCCTGAGGTCGTGTCGGTGATGACGACGCCGTCGAGGTTCCACATCGTGTCGCTGAACAGCGCCCCCTTGCCGACGAATCCAGACTGCTGCCCCGACTCGTTGCCGCCAACGTTGACGCGGTCGACGATCACGCCGGGCACGGTCTTGAGCATCGCCCACGGATCTTTTGATTGGGGCGTGCTCTGCAGCTCTTCCTGCGTGATCGTCGTCAACGTGCCCATCTTCTTCACGTCGACGACCGGAGTCTCGGCGGTAACGGTGACGGTCTCTTCAACCGATCTCACAGTCATGGGGAAGGAAATGTTGGTGCTCACGCCGGTGGTGACGATGATGTCCCGTTCCATTTTGTTGAACCCGGTGAGGTTCGTCGTCACCTTGTACGTACCGGGATCCAGATTGAGGAATCGGAACTGGCCCTGCGTGTCGGTCACAGTCGTGCGCGGCTGACCGCCGATCGAGGTGGCAACGAGCGTAACGTCGACGCCCGGCAGAACACCGCCCTGCTGATCCACGACCGTTCCGTAGATGTTTCCACCTGTGAACTGAGCGCTGGCGCCTGGCGCGAGGGCGGCGAGCAGCGCAACGGTCAGGCAGAGCACACGTTTCATCACGGGAACTCCTTTGTAGAGCGTCGACCCGCACCTGGCGGGAGACGCGATCGAACCATTCAGCACCCGATGAACGAGCCTGTCAAGCGCGCGAGCGGTCGCTTTTCGAACAATTTGTGAAGGGTCTACGGTCGATTGGATGTTAACCATTTCCGAACACGTTCGCGATCGGACGCTTCGAGTGCGGGCGGCGCTGTCGCGAGGTACCGCTCCCAGTACCGTCGCGCTTCGGATGGACGACCGAGCCGAATGAGGAGATCGCCGAGATTGAAGAGCGTCTGGTAATCGCGCGGATCGAGCGCCGCCGCGCGCTGCCAGTGATCAAGAGCGGCTTGATAATCCTTCCGCTCGGCGGCGATGACGCCGAGGCCGTTGTGCGCGCGCGCAAGCGTTGGATCGACGCTCAGCGCGTCGGCGAATGCCGCCGACGCGCGCTCACGATCGCCGGTCATCAGATAGACCGTTGCGGCATCCACCAGCGGCAAGCCATTGCCGGGGTCCAGCGCACGCGCCCGCGCGAAGATGTCGAGCGCCTCGCGCGTCCGCCGCACCGACGCGAGCGCCACGCCGTACGCGATCAAGACGTCGGCGTCGGGCTGAGCCTCGCGCACGTACGGTGCGAGCCGCGTGATCGCCTCGTCGGGCAGTCCCGCCTCCGTGAGATAGGCGCCGGCGAGCGCGGCGACGTCCTGAGCAGCAGGATTCAGATCCAGCGCTCGGCGGATTGCGGCGACCGCCCGCACGTGATCGCCGGCTTCGTTGTACAGAAATGCCAGATGGACGAGCGACAGCGGCATGTCGGGCCGCTGTTGCACGACGCGCTCGCCTAGCGCGATCGCGCCGCGCAGATCGCCGCGCTGGTACCGCGACACGACGTCGTCGATTTCGCGATCGATTTCAATCAACCGCTTTGGATCGTCCGCTTCGGTGTAGTGCGTCTTGGCGGCGGCGGTGCCGGCCAGATATCCCAGGCTCCGCAGCTGTTCGCGCGTGTCCGCATTTTCTCGCGCCGGCACGGCCGGTCGATCCTCCGCGCGGAGCGCGGCCAGCAACCGCTGCAGCTCGCGCACGTCTCCGGGGCGCGAGGGTGCGAGGTCGTGCGACTCTGTCGCGTCAACCGCCAGGTCGTACAGCTCAGGAATCGGCAGGTCGATGTACTTCAGCGATCCACGCGACACGCCGTACAGCGGCGCCCATCCTCTATTAATTGAAGCCGACAGCGATTCGAAATACGTGGCCGCCGGCGCGGCGGCACCGCCTGCCGCGAGCGCGAGCAAGCTGCGGCCGTCGAGCGCCGTTGGCAGCGGCGCGCCGATGGCGTCGAGAACCGTCGGAAGAATGTCGACATGGCGGACGGGCTCCACGACGACCAGCGAGCGGAACAGCCGCGGCTGATAGATGACGAGTGGAACGTGCAGCGTGCCTTCGTAGGCAAACAGTCCATGCGTCATCTCGCGATGTTCGCCGAGCGATTCGCCATGATCGCCGGTGAGGACGACCAGCGTGGGACGCGTGCTCTGTCCGTCCACGATCGGCTGCAGCAGTGGTCCGAGCGCCGCGTCCGTCGCCGACACCTCGCCGAGATACGGCGCATCGCGGTATCGGGACGCGTATGGTTCGGGCGGCGTGTACGGAAAGTGCGGCTCGTACAGGTGCAGCCAGACGAACCATCGATTGGCGGCGGGCACGTCGGCGATCCATTTCAGCGCCGCGGCGACCGTGTCGGCGCCGCGCCGTTCGGGCACCCGAAACGCCACGTTCGCCTCGCCTTTTGGAAAGCGATCGTCGTAGACGTCGAACCCGCGCGTCAGCCCGAACCGAGCGTCGAGCGGAAATGCGCTGACGAATGCCGCCGTGCGATAGCCGCGCGCCTTCAGGATCGTCGCCAGCGTGTCAACGTGTGCGGGAAACCGGAAGCCGGCGTTTTCGCGGACGCCGTGCCGAAACGGATAGACGCCGGAGAGAATGTTCGCGTGCGACGGCAGCGTGACGACCGTCGAGGCATGCGCCGCTGTGAATCGGACGCCGCCTGCGGCCAATCGATCGATCCACGGCGTCGACACCGAACGGTTGCCGGACGCGCCAATCGCGTCGGCGCGCAAGGTATCGATCGTGATGAGGAGAACGTTCTGCGAGGCGTCGCGCCGCGCCGGCGCGGATCCGCCACACGCCGGCAGGAGCGCCGCCGCGAGGATCACGGCGAAGGCTGCGCGCATCGCGATCGAGCTAGTGGACCGTCTTAGCTGATTGAGTGGTACGCACAACGAGCCTTCGCCCGCGATTTTCGGGCCGCGACAACGGAGCGGCCCGGCCGTGAATTCGAGAAGAACCTCCGCTAACGTGGCGCGCCGACCGGCTTTCCAGCGACCGCGCGGACAGCGCTGACGATGTGCGTGGCGGAAATGCCGAAGCGATCGAGGAGCTCTTCGGGTTTTCCGCTACGCGGGATCTCGCGGACGGCGAGGCGATGGACCGTGAACCCGGCGTCGGCGACCGCGGCCGCAACCGCGTCGCCGATGCCGCCCACCGGATAGTGATCTTCGACGGTAATCAGGTGTCCACCGGTCGCACGCGCGGCCGCGACGAGCCCGTCGCGATCGATCGGCGAGACGGAATAGAGATCGATGACGCGGATTGGCATCCCGCTCGACTTCAGCTCGTCGTGCGCCTTCAGCGCCTCGAACACGGTGACGCCGGCGCCGATGACCGTGGCCACATCATCGCCACTCTCGCGTAGCACCTTCAGTCCACCGATCGTGAACGTCTCGTCGTTTGAATAGATGACCGGCGTCTTCGGCCGGCTCGTGCGCATGTACGCCGGGCCGGGATGGTACGCCATCAAGGCGACGAGCCGCTCGGCGCTCACCGCGTCGCACGGATAGAGCACGGTGAAGTTCGGCTCGGCGGCACAGATCGCGAGATCCTCGAGCGCCATTTGCGACGGACCGTCCTCGCCAATCGATACGCCCGCGTGCGATCCGGCGAGCTTGACGCCAACGTGGCTGATGGCGGCCATCCGGATGAAATCGGCAGCGCGTGAGAGGAAGCACGCGAAGGTGGACGGAAACGGAATCGCGCCGCGTGCCGCGAGGCCCATCGCCGCACCGACCATGACCTGCTCGGCGATGAAGTTCTCATAGAACCGATCGGGAAACTTCTTCTCGAACTTGTCGCTGAACGTCGAGTTCTTCACGTCGGCGTCGAGCGCGACGACGCGCGGATCGGCGTCGCCGAGCTTGGTGATCGCGTCGCCGTACGCTTCGCGCGTCGCCACCTGGTCGCCGAGCTTGTACGATGGCGGCGCGACCGGTTTCGGCGTCACAGCCGGACGCGGCGCGGCTGTCGGCTTCTTGATCAGAATCGCCGGATTCTTCGCGAGGTTTTCGACATCGTCTCCAGGCACGGGCACGAACTGTTTTTCGAGCTCCGCGACTGCGCGCTCGAGCTCGGCTTTGTTCAATGCCTTACCGTGCCAGCCTTCTTTGCCTTCTGCGAACGAGATGCCCTTGCCTTTGATCGTCTTCGCAAGAATCATCGTCGGCTGACCCTTGGTACGCCGTGCCTCGTCGAGCGCGTCGAGAATCGCCGTCAGCTCGTGGCCGTCGACGACGATGGCGTGCCAGCCGAACGCGCGCCACCGTCGGGCGAACTGCTCCATGTCGTGATCCCACATGGTCGCGCGACTCTGCCCCAGTCCGTTGACGTCGGTGATGCCGCACAGGTTATCGAGTTTGTCCGCGGCGCCGACGTTGCCCGCCTCCCACACGGAGCCTTCGGCGGACTCGCCGTCGCCGAGCAGCACGTACGTGCGGTAGTCCGAGTTGATCCGCCGCGCGTTCAGCGCGATGCCAATCGCCGCGCAGATGCCCTGACCGAGCGATCCGGTCGCGACGTCCACAAACGGCAGCCGCGGCGTCGGATGGCCTTCGAGATCCGAATCGATTCGCCGCAGCTTCAAGAGCTCCGACCGATCGAACGCGCCCGACTCGGCCCACGCGGCGTACAGAACGGGCGCGGCGTGTCCCTTGGACAGCACGAAGCGATCGGCGTCGGGATTCCGCGGATCTTTCGGATCGAACCGCATCTCCGCGAAGAACAGCGCGGCCATGATCTCGGCCGCGGAGCAACAGCTCGTCGGATGGCCGCTGCCGGCCTCGGACGTCGAGCGGATCGAATCGATCCGCAGCTCGGTCGCGATGTTTTTCAGCGCAGGGATCAGGGAAGCGCGATCGATGGGCATATGAGATTTCAGATTGTAGATTTCAGATTTCAGATTGACTTCAGATTGCAGATTCTATTGCAGATTGGTGTAATCGGCGAGCGCGAGACCGTACGCGGCGGCGTCGGCAAGCCCGCGTCCGTGCGCGCCAGACGCGTGAGCCATCAAGATCCGTTCCGCGTCGGCCTTGTAATTGGCGTCCGCCGCAACGACCGCGACGTGGCGGTAGTCATCGTCATGATGCAGTGCCGCGAGCCGGCAGAGCACTCGCACCGCGTCGCAGTTGAGCGCGAACGGTCGCGAATCGGTCACCGCGTCCGAAGATTCGCGAAACGCCGCCTGTTCGTCGTCCCACAGCGCGCGGCGCGCAAACTGCACCAGCTCTTCGGCGAGCATCCCGTACGGCAGGCGCCACGTCAGCACGTACGCGCTGAGCAGCGCTCCGGCCGTGCACATGTGATCGGCCAGGTGCCCGCGTGCGCCGTTGGGTGAATCCAGATCGTGGACGAGCCCTTCGCCCGGGCGGTACGCGGCGGCGATGAGATGCTCGAGCGCGTCAATCGCTTTCGGCGCGAGATCGCGCGGATCGAAGACGCTGATGACGTTCAGGCACGCCTCGATCGCCAGCGCAAGATCGCCGACGATGCGGCAGGCGGTCCACTCGTGCCGGAGCGCGGGCACCAGATCGGCAATGGCTTCGCGCAGGCGTTCGTCGGCGGAGATCGTCGCCGCTTCGGTGAAGAGACGGAGCCACGCGGCGCGCTCGCGACATGTGGTGGCGGCGCGGCGCGCTTCCAAGCCTCGCGCCAGTGCCGGTTCGAGCGCGGCGCGGAGCGTGTCGGTGTCGGTCTGGCGATACCGGCGCAGCAGGAACATCAGCGCGGTCGCATCGACCGCGTCGTCGCGTGCGACCGCCTCGACCACGCGGTCGGCAATCTGGGCAATCTGTAAAGGGCCTGCCATCCTGCCGTTCTGCAATCCTGAAATTATAATGTTCGGATGCTCGCGGTCCGGTACGTCGCGCTGGCGGCGCTGGTCGTCTGGCTCGGCGGTATGGTGACCGTGGTCTTCGGCGACCTCCTGCGGCCCTATCACCTCGTCGCGCTCGTCTGCGGCGCGGTCATTCTCGTGAGCCTCTTCGTCATGAAATTTGTCGGCCCGCCGCCGCACGCGTTCGTGCCGCGCGCGTCGCTGACGGCCCTCATGCTCCTGATCCTTGGCGTCTCGGCCCTGTTTCGCAGCGTCTCGGGCGCGCTGATGGCCGTCAATCTTACCCTCGGTTTCCTGCTGCTCTTCTGGTACGTGCGCGAATGACACACACCATCACGCTGATTCCCGGCGACGGCATCGGTCCGGAGGTCACCGACGCGGTCGTCCACATTCTCAAGGCATCCGGCGTGTCGATCGACTGGGAGACGCATCTGGCCGGCGTGCGCGCCTTCGAGCGGACCGGGCAGACGCTGCCCGTCGAGTTGATCGACTCGATTCGCAAGAACAAAGTCGCGCTGAAGGGCCCGGTGACGACGCCCGTTGCCGGCGGCTTCACGAGCGTGAACGTCGGTCTGCGCAAGGTGCTCGATCTCTACGCGAACCTGAGGCCGGTCGCGAACCTGCCCGGCGTCGACGCGAGGTTTCAGGGGCTCGATCTCGTCATCGTGCGCGAGAACACCGAGGATCTCTACGCGGGCCTCGAACACGAGGTCGTGCCCGGCGTCGTCGAGAGCCTGAAGATCATCACCGAAAAAGCGTCGACGCGCATCGCGCACTTCGCGTTCGCGCACGCGCGCCGTCACGGGCGGCGCAAGGTGACGGCGATTCACAAAGCGAACATCATGAAACAAAGCGACGGGCTCTTCCTCGAATGCGCGCGCCGCGTCGCGCGCGAGTACGCCGACATCGCGTACGACGAGCAAATCGTCGACGCCGCGTGCATGCACCTCGTGATGAAGCCGCAGCAGTTCGACGTGTTGCTGCTCCCGAATTTGTACGGCGACATCGTCTCGGATCTCTGCGCCGGCCTGGTCGGCGGCCTCGGTGTGGTCGGCGCGGCGAATCTCGGCCACGACATCGGCGTGTTCGAAGCGGTGCACGGCAGCGCGCCCGACATCGCCGGAAAG
>MNEX01000165.1:0-32831 GCA_001917905.1 Acidobacteria bacterium 13_1_40CM_65_14 | reverse complement strand
GAACGCTTCGTACTTCAGACTTCAAACTTCAAACTTCAGAGCGTGTTATAGTCCGAGTCGGCTCAGATGCTGGACGACATCTCTCAGGCCGTCCTCGCGCGCGAGGAGGTGCTCAAGTACCCGCGCGAGCAGGTGCATGCGTACCTCGACGAGCTGCGCACCACTCAGCGCCACAAGTTCTACCGCGCGCTTCAGCATCCGCTGTATCCGATCCTCCGCAAGATCGAACGCAAGCACGAGAACCTGCATCACGTCACCACCGCGGTGCGATCGCATCGCATCGTGTACGCGTCGAATCACAAGAGCCACACCGATTACCTCGTCGAGCCGCTCGTGCTCGACGACAACGGCATCCGGCCGCCGCTCATCGCCGCCGGCATCAACCTCTTCGGCGGTCCGCTGGGTCTGATTCACAAGCACGTCACCGGCGCGATTCCCATCCGGCGCAACACGAAAGACCCGGCGTACCTCGTGACGTTGAAGGCCTACGTCGGCGAGATCCTGAAGAAGCACGATCTCTTCTTCTACCCGGAAGGCGGCCGCAGCTACAGCGGTGAGCTGAAGCCGGTGAAGACCGGTCTGTTCAACGCGGCGCTGTCGGCCGATCGCAGCGATCTGGTGATCATTCCGACCGCGGTCGCGTACGACCTCGTGCTCGAGGACCGCATCCTCGCGCACCAGCGCTCCAAGAAGCGGCAGCGCCCGTTCAGCCGCGAGGTGGCCGAGATGGTGCGCTACGCCGTCGGCTATCGGTCGCGCGCCTTCGTCACCTTCGGCGCGCCGATTCCGGTCGCGAACATCGACGTGCATTCGCGCACCGACGTGCTGGAGCTGACGCGCCTGGTGCGCGCGCGCATCGGCGCACAGTACAAAGTCCTGCCGACGGCGATCTTCGCCGCGGCGATGCGCCCCTCGATCGCCCGGCGCGATCTCGAGGCGCGCATCGATCATCTGCTCGAGGAGCTCGCGGCGCGTCGCGCCAACCTGGGCGTGACGAGCGGCCGCCAGGCGATCGACGAAGCCGCTGAGGCGCTCGAAACGCGTGGCATCGTCGTCGCCGAGCGGGGCCGGTTCCGGGTGCGCGAACGCGTCGTGCTGCGCTACTACGCACGCACGATCGAGCACCTGCTCGTGACCACCGGCCGGACCCACTGATGGTCGATCGCGCGTCCAAGACTTTCTTCCATCTCCTCGCACAAAGCGGCGTCCTGAAAAAGATGGCGTCCCGGTACGGCATGCGCCATCCGACGAGCTTCGCCCGCCGGTTCATCGCCGGCGAGACCGTCGAGGAAGCGATCGAGGCGGCGCGCGCGCTCGAAGCGAAGCGGCTGCATCTCGCGCTGGACCTTCTCGGCGAGAGCGTGACGAGTCTGGACACGGCCGACGCCGCCACGCGCGAGTACCTCGCCGTGATCGATGCCGTGACGAGGTCGGGCATCGAGCGCAATATCTCGCTGAAGCTGACGCAGCTCGGACTGGACGTCGACAAGGCGAGCGCGGTGGACAACCTGCGGAAGATTCTCGAGCGCGCCGAGCCGGCCGGGTTCTTCGTCCGCATCGACATGGAGAACTCGCCATACGCGGACGTGACGCTCGAGATTTTCGAGACGCTGTGGCAGCAGGGCTACCGGCAGATTGGGGTGGTGCTCCAGTCGGCGTTGCATCGCAGCGAACGCGATCTGCACCGGATTACGGCGCTCGGGGCGCGCGTACGGCTCGTCAAAGGTGCGTACAAGGAACCGAAGAGCGTCGCGTATCAAACAAAATCGGACGTCGACGCGGCGTATACACGGATGATGTGGACGGTGCTTAGCACCGGGCACTATCCGGCCATCGCGACGCACGATCGGGCGATGATCGATCTCGCGAGACAGTTCGCGCGCGAGCACAACATCGCCTCGGATCAGTTCGAATTTCAAATGCTGTACGGGGTTCGCAGAGATCTGCAGACGTCGCTCGTCAAAGAAGGCTATCCCGTTCGGGTGTACGTCCCATTCGGTCGCGAATGGTTTCCATACTTCATGCGCCGGCTGGGCGAACGGCCCGCCAATGTCGCGTTTGTCCTGCGGGCCATCCTAAATGAGAGTGGGTAACAGCTTGCTCAGGATCGGCGCAAACTGCATCGAATGAACTCATGTGGCGTTGCGGTTGTTGCTCACATAAACACCCTCCGTCAGGCCTCTCGTGGCGCGAATCTCCCGCAACTTCGCCGCTCATCTGCACTTAGGCTGAGCTGGCTCGTCCCGGCACGCCTCTTGAAGTCACCTGAACCGCAAGTCCGTCGTCGGCGTCCTTACTTATAGGAGCCGACGGCGGGAGGAGCAGGCGAACATGGTGACCAATTACCCCCATCCGGTCGCATCAGACGAAGGGGTCCGGACGGCTAGCGAGGAGACGAACGTGGACGGGTTTGGCGTGATCGAGCGGCTCCGTCAGGTGTTCTGCGGGCTGCACGGCCACGACAGCCTATTGCAGTTCGAGCAGGAGCGGATGTTCTTGAAGTGTGTTTCGTGCGGACATGAAACGCCAGGCTGGTCGCTCAACGAGGCGCCGCCGACGGTGACGGCCCGAGGTGATTCGCGTCGCCACGCGCTGGTTCGTCCGCAGCTCATCGGCGTCCGTCGGATCGCGTAGTCGGGGACCCGACAGAACGTAGACAGTTCCAGCATAACGCGCCGGGTCCGTCGCCGCTCGAGTGAGGCGGGTTTTTGGATCCGTCAACCAGCGAGGACGACCCGAGCGCGACCCGGATCAATCCCTACTAACAAAATCGTCGCACGAGCTCGACCAGCGCGTCGCGGCAGACCACAACATCGGCCACGTTCACGTACTCCTCTATTGAATGGAGTCCCGCGCCTCCGGGTCCAAACAGGACCGACGGAACGCCGGCATGGCCGAGAACGGCGGCATCAGTCCAGAAGCTCGCACCAGTGATGCGCACAGAACCGCCAACCTCCGACAGCGCGCTCGCCAGCGTGCGCGGCAACTCATGATCGGAAGGCACTTCATACGCCGACCGGCTGAACATTGGCTTGGCAGAGGCGCGAAATGTCGCGTCTTCGCGCGCGAGGTTCGCGAGAATGTCGCGCACTTCGGCAAGCGCCGTCGATTCGGGTTCGCTCGGCAGCGTCCGTCGTTCCATCTGCAGGACGGCGCGGTCCGGATAGCTGCTCAGCTCATGGCCACCCTCGACGATCGACGCGTGGAGGGATCCCGTGCCCATGAGCGGATGCGGCGGGCGGGTTTGCAGTGTGCGATCGAGCGCCTCGAGCCATGTCAGGACACGGCCAAGCCGGAGAATCGCGTCCTGTCCTTCGGCCGGACGACTCCCATGGGCGGCGCGGCCGAGCACTTCCACCTCCACCCACGCAAATCCTTTGTGACCGACGGCAATCGCCAAATCGGTCGGCTCGGTGACGATGGCGCCGTCGGCGGTCCACTTCGCGGCCAGCGCTTCGGCGCCGATGCTCGAGTGCTCTTCATCGACGACCGCCGCGACGATGAGTCGGCCCGAGGCGAGGCCGCGATCGGCGATGACCCGCGCGGCGTCGATCATCGCGGCGACGCCGGCCTTCATGTCCTGCGCACCGCGCCCATAGAGTCGGCCGTCGCGCTCGACGGGCGTGAACGGATCGCTCATACCCGTGACGCCGACCGTGTCGGTATGGCCGCAGAACATCAGCGCGCGGCCGCGCGTCTTTCCTTCGATCACGCCGACGACGTTCGGGCGGCCGGACGCGACGTCATGGATCGTTACGTCGAGGCCGATGCGCCGCATCTCGCCGGCGACGGCGTCTGCAATCTCGCGCTCACCGGGCGCACCGGGCACGAGCGTCGGATTCACCGAATTGATCGCGACGAGGTCGCGCAGCAAACGGATGGCGGAGTCCATTGTTTTAATCCTCGCGGGGCCCCACCCTTTCTTATGGCGGCGGGGACCCCACCCCCGTCGCTGTTGCCCGACGCATTCGCGCCTCGCAACGGCTCAAGGCTGTCGCGCGGCTGACGCGCAAGGTCACAGCGGCGTAATGCTATCCTGCCGGCCATATGCTCACAAAAGCATCTGCGACGCTCTGTTCTGGATACACGCGAGCACGACGGTGCGAGCGTGTCATCGAGCGGGGGTGGGGCCCCGCGAGAAAGTAAAAAACGATGACGGCGCCGCTCGATCGTGCGCGCGAGATCGCGGTGGCGGTTCGCAGGACCGGTGGACGTGCGCTCGTCGTCGGCGGCTGGGTCCGCGACCGGCTAATGGGACACGACTCGACCCTTCGACTGGGCTCAGGGTCGACCCCGAGCAGCGTCGAGGGGTCGAAAAACATCGACCTCGAAGTCTTCGGCGTTGCGCCCGATCGACTGCGACAGATCCTCGAATCGTTCGACCGCGTCGAAGCGGTCGGCGAAAGCTTTCAGGTCTACAAGATCGGCGACATCGACGTCTCGCTTCCCCGGCGCGACTCGAAATCCGGGCGCGGACATCGCGGGTTCGTCGTTGTCGGCGATCCCGACATGTCCATCGCGGAAGCGGCCCGCCGTCGCGATTTCACGATCAATGCGATCGCGTGGGACCCGCTGACCGAGGAGTACTTTGATCCGTTTGACGGCCGCGGCGACCTCGAGCGGCGTCTCCTTCGCGTCGTCGATCCGAAGACGTTCCCTGACGACAGTCTCCGGGTGCTTCGGGCGATTCAGTTCGCGGCGCGGTTCGAGCTCGCGCTCGACGAAACAACGCGCGCCATCTGCCGCGACATCGCGCTCGACGATCTGCCGTCGGAGCGCATCTGGGGCGAGTTCGAGAAGCTCCTCTTGGCGCGCCGGCCATCCATCGGCTTCGCGCTCGCGGTGGACCTCGGAGTGGTCGAGAAATTGTTTCCCGAGCTGCATGCGCTCCTGAACTGCCCGCAGGAACCGGAATGGCATCCTGAAGGCGACGTCTGGGTCCATACGTTGCAAGTGATTGACCAGGCGCGCACGCGCATCGACGATCTCGGGCGGCCGCAGCAGATTACTGTCATGCTGGGCGCCGTGTGCCACGACCTCGGCAAACCGCCGACGACGGCACTCATCGACGGACGGATCCGATCGATGGATCACGAGGAACAAGGCGTCGCGCCGACGCTCGCGTTCCTCGATCGCCTGAACGTGCACTCCATCGACGGCTACGACGTGCGCAGGCAGGTGGTCGGTCTCGTCGCGCAGCATCTCAAGCCCGGATCGTGGTTCAAGGTCCGTGATGAGGTCGGCGACGGCGCGTTCCGCCGGCTGGCGCAGAAGGTCGATCTCGAGCTGCTGGCACGCGTCGCGAAGTCCGATTGCGAAGGCCGCAAGCCGGGACAGTTCGATTGCTCGGCGATGGACTGGTTCCTCGAGCGCGCGCGGTCGCTCGGCGTCGAGCATCGCCCGCCCGCGCCGATCTTGCTCGGGCGCCACGTCCTCGAGCTCGGGCTCGAGCCGGGCCCGCGTGTCGGCGAGATCCTGAAGGCCGTCTACGAGCAGCAACTCGACGGACGGATCACGACACTCGAGGAGGCTATCGACGCGGCGAAGCTGCTGGTTGAAGTCCCGCGTGATTGATGACTGAGCGGACAGTCGCCATCGATCTTGCGCGCCGAGCCGACGGCGAGGCGTGGTAGGCGGCGGGGGTGAGGCCCCGCCGCAAAGTAAGATTAATGCATGGCGAGATACACCTTGGTGTACGGCGTGCGGCTGATTCCTGAAGGCACGTTGAAGGGTGTTGACGAAGCGACGCTGAAGCTGGCCGATGGATCGACCGCCGGCCTGACGCTTCACACGTTCGACGGCACGATTCCGCAGTTGCGACGATCGCTCGATCGCAGCCTGGACGCGTTCTTCGATCTGCTGCCCGGCGCGGAGAACGAGGACGTCGAGACGTTCGGCGAGTGAACGCCGGGCTGAAGAGGCTGTGAAGAAATCACGTGAACGCAAAGGCCGCTAAGACCGCAAAGAAGAATCCTTTCGAAAAAGATGCTTTGCGCGCTTTGCGATCTTTGCGTTCAACGTGATTCTTTCACAAGCGCTGAAGCCCTGCGCCACATCCGACCACACACATGCTGCGCGCGCTCGCGGACAATCGACTCAACCTGCTCCTCATCGCTGCGCCGATCTCCTGGGTGATCCACGCGATTGCGCCCGCATCACCCTGGGTGTTCATCACCGCGGCCGTCTCGCTCGTGCCGCTCGCCGGCATCATCGGCCTCGGCACCGAGCAGCTCGCGGCGCGGTCCGGACCGGCGCTCGGCGGATTTCTGAACGCGACGTTCGGCAACGCGGCGGAGCTGATCATCGCGACGGTCGCGCTGGCGGACGGTCATGTCGCGCTCGTCAAAGCCTCCATCACCGGCAGCATCGTCGGCAACCTCCTGCTGGTCCTCGGACTGTCGTTTTTCGTTGGCGGACTCGGGCGCAAGACACAGAAGTTCCATCGAACCGCGGCGACCAACGCGGCGGCGATGCTCTTCCTCGCGGTCGTCGCGCTCGTGATGCCGGCGGTCTTCGACCTCGCGCTCTACGGCACGCTCGCCGTCGAGTCGGCCGCCATCGCGCGACTGAGCGTCTCGAGCGCGCTCGTCCTGATCGTCGGGTCGATGCGAAGTCGTTGATGCCCGCCGCGTCTGCGCTGGCGTTGCTGGCGATCGGCACCGTGCTGACGGCGATTCAGGCGGAGATTCTCGTGGGCGCGCTGCAGCCTGCGCTCGTGCAGTTCGGCCTCACGGAAATGTTCGTCGGCGTCATCGTCATCGCCATCATCGGCAACGCCGCGGAGCATTACTCAGCGGTGATCGCGGCGCGCCGCGATCAGATGACGCTGGCGGTTGAGATTGCCATCGGCAGCAGCGCCCAAATCGCGCTGCTGGTGGGACCCGCCCTCGTTCTGTATTCCTACGTGCTGGGCCACCCGATGTCGCTGCTGTTCAACGCCTTCGAGATTACGGCGATCGCGCTCTCGGTCATGGCGACGGTCATCGTGGTGATCGACGGCGAGAGCAACTGGGTGGAGGGGCTCCAGTTGATGGCGGTCTATCTCATCCTCGGGCTGGCGTTTTATTTCGTGCCGGCGTCCAGTTGAGCTCCGGGTCAATGCGATAATTATTCTGATGGGCGAGCTGAGCGATCGTCTGATCGCAGAGTTAGTCGATGCCGTTCGCGCGCAGCTCCGCAAGGAGGCGGGCGAGCGGCTGCGGGATGTGTACCTGATCGGTGACATCGAAAAGGACACGGCGCGCGCCTGCATCGAGCGGCTGCGCGAGCTCGCCGGCGAGAACAACCGCCCGATCAGTCTCTACATCAACAGCGCCGGCGGCAACGTCACCGACGGCCTCGCCATTCACGACTCCATCCGCCACATCATCAGCCGCGGCATCGAGGTCACCATCATCGTCCAGGGGATGGCGTACTCGATGGGATCGATCGTGCTGCAGGCGGCGAGCGACGGACGACGACTGGCGTTCCCGCATTCGTGGATCATGATTCACGAACCGGCGAAATGGGCCGGCTGGCAGTCGACCACGGCGGCCGCGCAGCACCTCGAGCGCCTGAAGCAGATGCAGGATCAGATCTACAAGATCCTCTCAGTGCGGTCCGGCAAGCCGCTGCGCCAAATCATCAAAGACACCAAGCGCACGGACTTCTATCTCGATGCGCAGAGCGCGCGCGACTACGGGTTGATCGATCAGATTGTCGCGGGTGAGTTGCCGCAGCCGAAAGCCGGGCCGATGGAGATGAAGGACATCGTCGCCGAACCGGCGCCCCAACCTCCGCTCGAAGAAGTGGCGCCGGCCGCGAAAGCGCCTACTGACTCCTAGATTCCACATTCCTAATTCCGCGACGCTCTCCACTCTTCGAGCAGTCGCGCCGCATTTCCAGCGACCGAGTGCAGCGTCGGTGTCCATCCGAGCGCACGAGCACGCGGGCTTCTGACGACCTGATCGAGCGCGAGCGCGTCCGCGTACGGCCCCATTTTCTTTTGCGCTTCGTCGATCGGCACGTGCCGGACGTCGGGTTTCACCGGCAGGTACGGTTTGATGGCATCGACGATGTCGTTGATGCGCTCGTCACCTTCGTCGTTCGCGTGATAGACGCCGGACGCGTCCTCGCGGCCCGCGAGCCGCGCATAGAGATCGGCGAGGTCGCGATCGTAGACGAGCGACCAGTGGTTGTTGCCGTCGCCGACGACGCGGACCAGTCCGTTGGCCGCCGACTTGAAGATGTCGCCGACCATCCCGTCGCCGCCGCCGTAGACCACGCCAGGCCGCACGACCATCGTGCGCAGATGATCGCCGCCCGCGTCGAGAACCATCTGTTCGTGCGCGGGACGGAACGAAGCCAGTGCAATGGGATCGATGGGCGCGGACTCGTCGGCCGGCTCGGGTTTTCTGCCGAGGATCCAGACGCCCGACGTGTAGATGATGAAGCGTTTCGGCGACGCGTTCGACCCGCCCGTGCGCGGGCGCCTGGCCGCCGCGATGATCGTGTCCAGCGCCGCCTGCTCGATCGCGGGGCCGCGTCCCGATCGCGTGTCGTACGCGGCGTGAATGTAGCCGTCCTGTGCTTCAGCGGCGCCGCGAAACGACTCCGGCTCCGCGAGATTGCCGACCACCGGATGCCCGCCGCGTTTGGCGACGCGGCGTGCCTTCTCGTTGTTGCGGACGAGCGCGGTCACGTCGTGGCCTGCGCGCAACAATGCGTCGAGCACAGCCCCGCCGATGTAACCCGTCGCGCCCGTCAGAAAGATCCGCATGCTTTTTTGCTCGCGGGGCCCGGCATGCTTCTGTACTCGCGGGGCCCCGCCCCCGCTCGTCGTCGCGCTGCGCGGCGCTCGAAGACTCGCTTTCCTCGCACGGGCCGCAGGCGCAGCGGGCGTATATCATAGTTCACTCGTGGTCCGCGACACGCTGATTGACTTTTTTCGCGATCTCGCGCACGCGCGCGGCGAGTTCCTCATTTACGACGATGGGTTCAGGAGCCGTGGTTACACGTACGACGAAGTCGGACGCGCGGCGCGCGGATTTGCCGCGCGCCTTCATGAGCTCGGACTTCGCAAAGGCGACAAAGTTGTCGTCTGGAGCGAGAATCGTCCGGAGTGGATCGTCGCGTTCTGGGGCTGCCTGCTCGTCGGCGTCGTGGTCGTCCCGATCGACTATCGCGCCTCGCCCGATTTTCTCGCGCGCGTCAGCCGCATCGTCAACGCGAAACTGATCGCGATCGGTCAGGATGTGCCGCCGATCCGTGCGGCCCTCGACGCGCCGATCTGGAAGCTGTACGAAATGGAATGGCGCGACGGCGATCCACCAGAGGTCGCCATCACGCGCGACGACGTCGCCGAAATCATCTTCACCTCGGGTGCGACCGCCGAGCCCAAAGGCGTGGTCATCACGCACCGCAACGTGCTCGCGAACATCGTCCCGATCGAGCGGGAAGTCCTGAAGTACCGGAAGTGGGGTAAACCCTTCTATCCGTTGCGGTTTTTGAACCTCCTGCCACTCAGCCATATGTTCGGCCAGGCCATGGCGACCTTCGTGCCTCCGATGCTGCCGGGCGTCGTCGTCTTCATGCGCGGCTACAACCCGGTGGACATCGTGACGCAGATCAAGAGCCGCCACATTTCCGTCGTCGTCTCGGTGCCGAAGATTCTCGACGTGCTCCGCGAGCACGTGGGACGGGTCGACGAAGTCGCGCGCCGCCTTCGCGCCGAAGGCGCTTCGGCGAGCGGCACCAACGAGCACTTCGCGCTGCGCTGGTGGCGCTATCGACGCGTACATACGTCGTTCGGCATGAAGTTCTGGGCGTTCGTCGTCGGCGCCGCGCCGCTCGACGCCGAGCTCGAAGCGTTCTGGAAGGAGCTGGGGTTTGTCGTCATCCAAGGCTATGGACTGACGGAGACGGCGCCGATCGTCAGCTTGAATCATCCATTCAGTACGAAACACGGCTCGGTCGGCAAAGCCATTGCCGGCGTGGAAGTGAAGATTGCGCCGGACGGCGAGATCCTCGTCCGCGGCGAGAACGTCACGCGCGGCTACTTCAACGCGGACGAAGAAACGGCGCGCGCGTTCGAGGACGGATGGTTCCACACCGGCGACGTCGGCGAGGTCAGCAAGAGCGGTCAGATCTACATTCGCGGACGCAAGAAAGAAATGATCGTCACGCCCGAGGGACTGAACGTCTTCCCCGAAGACGTGGAGCGCGTGTTGAATCGCCTTCCCGGCGTGCGCGATTCAGCGGTTGTCGGCGTGCCGATCGGATCCGAAGAACGCGTGCATGCCGTCGTCGTCCTCGATCCCGCCGTCACGCTCGATCACGTCGTCCGCCAGGCGAACGCGGCGCTCGACGATCATCAGAAAGTCCGCCGTGCGCTGGCATGGCCCGAGCCGGAGCTGCCGCGTACAGAAGGCACGCGCAAGCTCAAACGAGCGGAGATCCGTGAGTGGGTCAAGACCGGCGCCCGGCACGCTCCAGCCGTGCAGGCGGGGAAAGACCGGCTCGCCGCGCTGCTGGCCAAATACTCGGGAGGCGCCGATCTCGCGCCGAACACGACGCTCGAGCAGCTCGGCCTGAGCTCGCTCGATCGCGTCGACCTGATGGTCTCGCTCGAGGACACGTTTCATACGCGCATCGACGAGGGCGCGTTCTCGGAGGCGCTGGATCTCAGTCAGCTGCGTACGCTCGTCGAACGTTCCGCAGCCAGCGATGCGGCGCCGGCCGAGCCCGTTGAATTTCCTGTCTGGAGCCGGGCGTGGGCGGCGCGGACGATTCGTCGCGCCAGCCTGCCGACCTGGATTCTTCCGCTCGCGCGCGCATTCGCGTGGATCCGCGTCGAGGGGCGCGAGCATCTGCGCGATCTCGACACGCCCGTCATCTTCGCCGCGAACCACCAGAGTCACATGGATGCGCCGGTCATCCTCGCGGCACTGCCGCCGTCGCTCCGGTACCGCGTGACGACGGCGATGGCGAAGGAGTTTTTCAAGGCGCACTTCTATCCCGACCAGCACGGGCGGCTCGCGTGGCTCACGAACAGCTTGAACTATTACCTCGCCGCGCTGTTCTTCAATGCGTTTCCGCTGCCGCAGCGAGAAGCCGGCGCGCGGCAGACGTTGCGCTACATCGGCTCCGTGCTCGAGGAGGGGTGGTCGGTGCTGATCTTTCCCGAAGGCCGGCGCACCGACACGGGGGCGATCGATCGCTTCCGCCCGGGCATTGGCATGATCGCGGCGCGGCTCGGCGTCCCGGTCGTTCCCGTGCGCATCGAAGGATTGGACAAGGTGCTCCATCCGTCGTGGCGGATGGCGCGTCCCGGTCGTGTGCGCGTGGCGTTCGGAGCGCCCATGCGGCTGACAGGGGAGGACTATGAAGCGCTGGCGAAACAGGTCGAGGACGCCGTAAAGGACCTATAGATGTGGCATAATGTTTGTTTGAAAGGATAGCTAGCAGTTGAGCAAGGATGATCTGATTGACATGCAGGGCACCGTGGTGGCGGTCCACAGCGGCGGGTTGTACCGCGTGCAGTGCGACGCCGGTCATGAAGTGCTGGCCCAGCTAAGCGGCCGAATGCGCCGCTTCCGCATCAAGGTAGTTCCGGGCGATCGCGTGACCGTCGGCGTCTCGCCGTACGATCCGGGCCGGGGCATCATCACCTTCCGAGCGCGCTAGCCCAGAAACCATTTGAATTCGAACACAACTGATAGGTCCCATTCGCCCCGCGGCGCACGTCGACGGCCTCAGGGACGTCCGCGTCGCGGGCCCAAGCCGCACGCGCACCCGCACCGGCCGGCCGCGTCCAGCGTGCCGGCGCTCGAGCCAATCCCGTGCGACACGACGCCGGTGCCCTTCACGTCGCTCGATCTCGACACGCGGCTGCTCGAGGGCGTCCGCGATCTGGGGTGGGCCGACACGCGCCCGATTCAAACCGCGGTCATTCCGCTCGCGCTCGGCGGCCAGGATCTGATCGCGTGCGCGGAAACGGGCACGGGCAAGACCGCGGCGTTCGTCGTACCGACGCTGCAGCGGTTGTTACTGGATGAGAGGGACCCCGAAAAGCTCGCGCTTCGAGCGGCCGGGAAATCGCGCGTGCTCGTACTCGCGCCGACGCGCGAGCTCGCGGTGCAGATCGAAGACGAGATTCACGGTCTGTCGTATCACACGAACGTGACGAGCGCCGCCGTGTACGGCGGCGTGGACATGGGCATGCAGGAGCGCGCACTCAAAGCGGGCGTCGACATCATCGTCGCGACGCCGGGCCGGTTGATGGATCACATGCGGCAGCAGAACGCGGACCTCTCCGGCATCGAGCTGCTCGTGCTCGACGAAGCCGACCGCATGATGGACATGGGCTTCTGGCCCGACGTGCGCCGCATCGTCGCGGCGCTGCCGCCGTCGAGCGCCGGACGGCAGACGCTGCTCTTCTCCGCCACGATGCCGAACGAGGTCGTGCGCGACGCGTTCGAAATCACCCGCGACGCGAAATACGTGCAAGTCGGTCAGCGGAGCGCGCCGCCCAAGAGCATCACGCACCGCGTGGAATCGGTCGCCCACTCGCACAAAGTCGAGTGGCTGATCGATCATCTGCGCCGGCCGGCAGGACCAGTGCTGATCTTCACGCGCACGAAAATCGGCGCCGACCGGCTTGCCCGCAAGCTGGCCGCGGCCGGCGTCCGCTGCACAGCGCTGCACGCGGATCGCAGTCAGGATCAGCGGCGTATCGCGGTCGAAGGCTTCAAGAGCGGGAAATACAAGGTGCTCGTCGCGACCGACATCGCCGCGCGCGGCCTCGACATCGACGCGATTCACACGGTCATCAATTACGAGGTTCCCGACTCACCGGACACCTACGTGCACCGGGTCGGCCGTACGGGCCGAGCCGATGAGGTAGGCCAGGCCGTCACGCTCGTCGCGCCAGAGGAGCGTCGCGCGCTGGCGTTTCTGGCGAAGTCGGTGGGCCTTCCATTAGAATGAGATCTGATGCCTGATCCGTTTTCCTCGACGTCACCGATGCCCGGCGCGGCTCAGGCGCAACCGACCGTGGAGGCGCCCGCGAGCTCGCCGGCCGTCGCGAAGTTCAAGTCCTGCCGCTGGCGGCGCCCACCCGAAGAGGGCCCGGAGTGCTGCGGTCATCGCGACGTCCTTCCGATCGCGGGCACGACCGGGTTCGATCCCGAGGCCTGGTGCCCGGACTGCTCGTTCTACAAGCTCCGCCGCACACCGAAGAAGCGCTCTCCCGACGATTATCGGTACTGACCGGTCTCCAACGACGTTCGCCGGATCCTGGAGCGATTCGGGTGTAGCGGCGCTGAATCCTTTGTGTCCTTTGTATCCTTTGTGTCCTTTGTGTTTGATCGTTGTAGCGGATCAAGCGCGCCGCCGACGAGAAAGGCGCTAATCACGGCGCCGGCGTCCGCCCGCGGGTGACAGATCGATGAGCATCGCCACGACCAGGATGGCGATGTTGAACGGCGTCCAGGCGCCGTGGTACCAATGCGCCACCGCGCTGTACCACAGCAGCGTCGACGGCAGGAAGATGAAGCCGAGGATCGGCCAGATGATGTTCGGGAACACGCCGTTGAACCAGCCGAACAGCCACAGCACGAAGACCGCTAACCGCGGGGTGACGAGCGCGATGATCAGCAGCAGGCAGGGCATCGTCGATCCTTGTTATTCCGAGAACTCCTTCGCCAGCTCCACCCACTCGCCCTGCGGCGCGAGCTGCTGATACGCGCGCCAATGCGGCCGCGCCTCCTGTGGCAGGCCCATCTTCTCGAACGTGACCGCAAGATAAAAATGCGCGTCGGCGTAGAACGGGTTCAGCCGCAGCGCCTCCCGATAGCACGCCTGCGCCTCAGGAAAGCGTGAGAGATCGTGGTAGATGTTGCCCAGATTGAAGTGCGCCTCGAAAAAATCGGACTCGAGTCCGATGGCGCGCTCGTAGAGCGCCTGCGCCTCGACGAGCTCGTCGCGGCTGTAGTGGACGTTCGCGAGATTGATGAGCGCGGCGCATAGATACGGATCGAGCTCCAGCGCCTTGCGATACGCCGCCGCCGCTTCGTCGAGCTTCGCCTCGTCGCCGTCGTCGAGTGCGGATCCGGCGCGGAAATACTCTTCGGCGACCAGCGCATCGCGGATCGCGACCGACGCCGGATCGGCCGGCAGCACACCTTTCGCGGCCGGCCGGCGCAGCGTGATGATCTTCGCGGGCGCAGCGTCGAGGCGGAAGTCGAGCTCGAGCTGGCCCTGGCGCAACGCCATCAGCGTCCGGACGATGCCGCGGAATCCGCCGCCTTGACTGAGACCCTCGTTCGCCTGCCTGATCGTCGCGAGATCGGGGAACGCGAAGAAGGTGTCGGCGTTGGTCCGCAACACCGGGCGCAGGAGGCCGCACTTCATCAGATAGCGAAGATGATCCTCGCGCAGCGCGCGGTACCGCGCCAGCAGGTCGCGCATCGCGTGATACTGGCGCTTCAGCGTATCGGGCGTCGGCACACCGGCGAGCCGGCAGAAATCCTCCTCGCTCAGGATGCGGACGGTCGACTCCTGCTGCGCATTCAATTCTTCCGCACGCCTGAGCTTGTGGCTTTTCTGTCGGCTCCGGCTAAAGCCGGACCCGACGTCTGCACCGGCGGCATCCGGATCGTCCGCGTTGAGCGGCGGCCCGAAACCCTCCGCACCGATGACGAGCATCGTCGTCTTCGCATTCACGTCGTCTGCAGTCGTGCCGCCGAGGCGAGCGACCAGCGCGCGCGCATCCTTGCGACCCAGCGAGCTGAGTTTTCCGGTGAAGACGACGAGTTGTCCTGTGAGACGTTGTGGCAGATAAGGCGAGGATGCGGGCAATCAGCCTCCGCGTCGACTGGGCCGGGGGGAACGGCATTCAAGATGAAGGACAATGGACGTGAAGTCAAGAGTGAAGTCTGAAGTGAGAAGTGAGAAGTTAGAAGTACGAAGTAAGAAGTACGAAGTACGAACATGCTGCTCGCTGGAGACATCGGCGGTACCAAAACGCTGCTCGGCATCTTCGATCCCGCCAAGGTGCGGCCGCGACCGATCGTCGTCCGCTCGTTCGGCACGCTCGACTACGACGATCTCACCACGATGATCGCGGCGTTCCTGAAAGACGACGACATGGCGCGCGTGACGATCGACACGGCGTGCTTCGGCGTCGCCGGGCCGGTCATCGGCGAGTCGGCGACGATGACCAATATCCCGTGGCGCATCGATGCGCGTCGCGTCCGGTCGGCGTTCGGATTCCGCCGCGTCACGCTCCTCAACGATCTCGAGGCGATGGCGTACTCGATTCCCGTTCTGGAGGATGACGAGGTGCACGTGCTGCAGCGAGGCGACGCGGTGCCCGGCGGCAACATCGCGCTGATTGCCGCCGGCACCGGACTCGGCCAAGCGCTGCTCCATAGCGTCGACGGCCGCTACATCGCGTCGCCCACCGAGGCGGGCCACGCTGACTTTGCGGCGCGCACCGAGCGCGAGCTGGCGCTCGTGCGCGATCTGACGCCGCGCTTCGGGCGCGTGGACGTCGAGCGCGTCATCTCTGGCCGCGGTCTGCTCGTCCTCCACACGTTCACGCACACGGAACCGTGCGAGGCCGGTGTCGACGTCGAGGATCCTGACGCGCCCGCCATCATGACGCGTGCCGCACTCGAGCGCCGGTGCTCCGGCTGTGTGGAGGCGCTCGATCTCTTCGTCGACGCCTACGGCGCCGAATCGGGCAACCTCGCATTGCGCAGCGTGGCCACCGGCGGTGTATTCGTCGGGGGCGGAATCGCGCCGAAAATTCTGCCGGCGCTGACGGCCGGTTCATTCATGCGCGCATTCAACGCAAAGGACCCGCTCGAGCGAATGGTCGAACGCATGCCGGTCAAAGTGATTTTGAACGCCGAAGCTGGACTGCTCGGCGCCGCCGTGTACGCCGCGAGCGCCCGCGTGGCTACATGACACGAACGTCTGCGAGCGAACAGACGCGACGCGCGTACAAAAAAATACGAACGGCACAGCTGTGCCGTCCCGATCGCGGCCCGGTTTGTTGTATCGTTGTTGATCTGAATGATCTGGTTTTTCGATCGCAACGGCGAGAAGCTCCGCTATGAGATCAGTCACGACCGACTGGCGGGGCGCTATCGCGTCATCATTACCCGTCCCGACGGCAGCGAGTCGGTGGAAGAAGTCGACGAGCCCACCGAGCTCATCGAGCGCTCGGTCCAGTTGATGAATTCCCTCCGCGGCGACGGCTGGAAAGTCGCCTGACCACAACATCCAACGCAGAAACCGCAGAACCCGCAGATCAGAATTGTTTTCTGCGTGTTCTGCGAGTTCTGCGTTGTACGTCGTGAGACTCGCTATCTACGGTGTCACGTGGTCGAACGTCGCTTTGCACAGCCGCGTGTTGTCGTGGCTGCTGACCGCTAACCCGATACTCACCGACGACACCATCGGAATCGTGACGCTGCCGACCGGCGTCCACGTCGAGCCGCCGGCGGATTGATAGCCGGTGAAGACGTCGCGAGGTCGCAAACGGCAGGCCGCCTAACGCGTTTGTGAATCAGCGATTTAGCAGACAGGCGGGGTGATGTTTTTCCGTTACTGACGAGTGGACTGCCCACTCTTCGCCAACTCGTACATGTCCATTGCGGCGAGGAGCGCCATCGCGCCGCCGCGGTCGTCGGCGCCCGTGATCGCCGGACGGTCGAAGTAATACCGTTTGGTCGTGCCGCCGCCCGTGCTTGCGCACACGTCGACCAGCGTGCCATCGCCGGCGACGTGCGCGGCGAGCGCGCGCCAGGCGCGGTGCACGGCCGGCAGGTAGGACCGATCGAGCCAGCCGAAACGGATGCCGCGGGCCATCGCGGTCATCAGCATCGCCGTCGCGGTTTCCTCGCGGTACGCTCCGGGCTCGTCGATGATCTGGCGCCACATGCCGTCGGGCGACTGCTGCGCCTTGGCCGCCATCATCTGGCGTCGAAAAATCTCGAGGAGCGTGGAACGCGAGCCGTGCTGCGCGGGCATCACCGTCAACGTTTCCATCAACCCGAACGCTGCGAACCCGTTGCCGCGTCCCCAGGCAGCCGGCGCGTCGCTCGCGTGATTGAACAATCCGTTGGGCTGCTGCACACGCGCGGCGTAGTCGATGAGGAGGCGCGCGGCGTTGTCCAACTCCGCCTGATGATTGGGACGAAGGCTCGCGCGCGCGAGCACGCTCGTCGCCATGAACATATCGTCGGTCCAGCCCTGACCGTACTCGGCGATGCCGGTCGGCTTGCGCGCCGCCGCGAGCGGGACCGCTTCGTCGGCGAGCCGCAGCGCTGCAGTGTCGCCCGCCGCCGCCAGCTCCGCGAAGATCATCGTCCCGGCGACCGACGTGAGCTGAATCCGATCGCCAAACAGCTTCTTCTCGCCGCTCATCCACGGCTGGATCTGCTGACGCACTCTTTCACGCAGCGAGTCGTCATTGGTGAGGGCGGCCAGACGCAGCGTCTGCGTCCAGGCAATCGCGGGGATGTAGCTGATGCTCGGCGCTTCCGGATACCGGCGCGCGAGCACCTTCGCGATGGCGAGCGGTTCGCGCAGCACGCGCGCAATCAGCTCGTCGTGGAGCGGGGACCGGCTGATCGGTGTCGAAAGGATTTTCCGAAGCGCCGCGATCGCGCCATCCGGGACGGCCTGACCGCCTCCGCCAAGGCTCCGGCGGTCCGCCGAAGCTTCACGCGAAGGCGGAAGGCCGTCCCCTACACCAATCGATCTGTAGGGGACGCCCTCCAGGGCGTCCCACACGCCACCGGTCGTGACGACGAGATCCGGCGCTTGAAACGTGATCCATCGCGTCAGCGAGAGCGTATCGGCGGGATCGAAATGAGCCGACGGCAGCGCGCTGATGGTCCACTCACGCCGCGTGGCGGAGGACGCGCGCGTCTTGAACCAGCGAACGGCCGCGACGACCGCGTCGACGCTTCTGGCGTCGCCGTCCAGGCCGCCGATCAACACCAGGCGGCGCTTGGTCGCCGCCGGATCGAAGGCCGCGCCGTTTTCGATTGTGAGGATCGGCATCTCGTCCCGCGTGATGCCCGCGGCGCCAATCCGATTCGGTTCGCCGGCGATGGCGGCAAGCGCGCGGACGTTGTCTTCGAGCGGAAAGGCGAGCGCGGCGGTGAGGAGGAGCGTGGTGATCATCTTTTTACACTGGCGCCGGGGCCCCACCCCCGGCGCGAACTGACGCTGATGCCTCGCCTCGGATTTCCCTGTCCTCGGCTCGGCATGGCCGCAGGCGCTTCCTTCTTCACTGGCGCCGGGGCCCTACGGCACCCCAACGCGGCTGCCGCGTTGGGGACCCCGCCAGGTCGGCGCGAACTGACGCTGATGCCTCGCCTCGGATTCACACGTCCTCGGCTCGGCGCGCCACCCCAGCGCGGCTGCCGCGCTGGGGGCCCCGGTGTGGCCGCAGGCGCTTATGTTTTTGGCTGGCGCTCGTAATAATGCACTCGTTTCAGCAGATCGGCGGACGGAAATCCAGCGTCGGCGGCAATCCAGCCGACGAGGCCGTCGGGCGCTCCGAAGATCACGATGACCAGGCCGTCGCGCGAGCCGGCGCGCCGCACGCCGTCCTTGACCGAGAAGCCTTGCGCCCCACCGCGCACGAGTGCCGCTGACGGCGCCACGATGCGCCGCGCGCCGCGCTCGCGCAGCCGACGCGCTTCGGCCTGACAGCGCTCGTAGCTCTCGGGCCCACCCGTCAGGACGCGGTTCGGCAGCGGCGCTCGCTCCGCCGTCGCGTCGCCGATCTCGACCGCCCACATCTGACGGCGGATCGTCTCGAGGTCCGCGGCATCGGTGATGTCTTCGTGACGGAGGAATTCGGCCCAGGCGCCGTCGGGCGTGTCGGCAAAGTAGTGCGCAGGACCGTCGCCGTCCGCATGCCAGCGTCCAGCGGGCTGACGGCTGTCTTCCCACAGGAACGGATAGCGCGCGTCGACCTGCCGGAACGCGATCATGTGGCGGAAAGCGAGACCAGCTCGCGCGCGAGCTGGCGCACGCGCATCGGTCCCTCGTCGTCCGGATCCCAATTGCCTTTGAGCAGCGCCACCGGTGCGCGGCCGTCCAGCAGACTGCGCTTGCGCTGGAACCAGCGGCGGACGCCGATGACGTTGTACGAGCCGGCGAGATCGCCGACGACGAGCGCCAGAAAATGCAGTCGCGCGGCGACATCGTCCGGCGTGTCGCGCTCGCCTGACTGGTAGCGCTTCAGGCTCGACACCGATACGTTAATGAGCGCGGAGAGATCCTCGGGAGCGAACACGCGGCCGAGACCGCCCCACTCGAACTTCGGAACCGGCGACGCTTCGAGCGCCGCGATGAGCGTTTTCAGGAGCCCTGCGACGTCCGCGTCGCTCGGCGCCTCCACGTTGTGCAGCTGATCGGCCGCCGCTGCGGCAATGCCGGCGCGCCGGACGCGGCTCGCGAGCAGGCGGACGGTTGCCGGCTCGGCGTCCGTGACGGCGTCCGATGGGATGAGCCCCATGGCCTCGGCCCGCCGCGACGCCTCGAACAGGAGGCGCCGAAGGTCCGCCGGCGGAGCCTGAACGGACGTCTTTCGGGCTACAGTCATATCCCGACTTTATCCCAGAACACCCCCGCGAAGGCGCGCTGCGCGCGCAAGATGTTCGAAATCATCGGCGTTTTTGCCGGCGAAGCCGGCCTACTAGGAGCGTGTTCGGATTACTCAGACACGCTCCTAGACGTGCGGCAGCGGCTGGACGTGCAGGAGGTGGTCGAGCCACATGTTGGACAGCTTTTCCTGGACGGTGTTCTGCCGCAGGCGGGCCGCGAGGTTGGGAAAGTCGACGCGGTCCATCTCCTGGTCCTGGTTGAAGCACGAGAAGATGATCGTCTCCTTGCCGCTCGCCGGGTCGACGTGCTTCTGGAGACACTGCGCGCAGACGTCTTTCATCATGCATTGCATCGGCGAGTTGATGCTCGCGATGCCGACGTGATCGGGCTTCAGATGGGGCGCCAGCACGCCATGGCGCGCCGCCTTCACCGCCGCCATCATCCGATCCTTCTCGGAGATCGGTGAACGGAAATCCGCGCTCAGCCGCGCGCCATCCGACAACCGGTTCACCGTTTTGCGCCGTGTTATGCTGACCGGTTGCAGGTGGTCGCACGACCACGTCAGGGAGACGCTGACGGAGAGCTGAATGCGAATCGTAGTCCCCAAAGAGTCCGCGCCAGGCGAGCGGCGAGTTGCCCTCGTGCCCGAGTCGTGCAAGAAGCTGATCCAGGCAGGTTATGAAATCGCGATCGAGTCCGGCGCCGGCGACGCGGCCGGATTTCCTGATGCCTCCTACGGCGAGATAGGCGTCGCCCTCGAGTCCGATCCGGCTGCGCTCCTCCGTTCGGGCGATGTCGTGCTGAAGGTGACGGCGCCCGCCACGAGCGCGTCGGGCCGCGACGAGATCGGGTCGATGCGTCCCGGGGCGATCTACATTGGATCGCTGATGCCGCTCCGGAACCTGGACGCCGTGCGCGCTCTCGCCGCGCGGAAGATCACCGCGTTTGCGACCGACGCGATCCCGCGGACCACGCGGGCGCAGCCCATGGACACGCTGTCGTCGATGGCCAACATCGGGGGGTACAAAGGTGTGTTGTTGGGCGCCGTGGAACTGAATCGGTACTTTCCCATGCTCACCACGGCCGCCGGCATGGTGTTTCCGGCGAAGGTGTTCGTCATTGGCGCGGGCGTCGCGGGCCTGCAGGCGATTGCCACGGCTCGCCGCCTCGGAGCCAACGTCGTCGCGACCGACGTGCGGCCCGAAGTGAAGGAGCAGATCGAGAGCGTGGGCGCGAAATACGTCGGCATCGAGCTCGGCGAAACCGCCGCGGCGGGCGGCGGCTATGCGAAGGAGCTTTCGGAAGATGATCGCCGTCGCCAGCGCGAGCTGCTGGCCGCCGAATGCGCGCGCTCCGATGTCGTGATCACGACCGCACTGATCGGAGGTGTGTTCGCGCCTCGTCTACTGACGGCAGACACCGTGCGGACGATGAAGCCCGGTTCGGTGATCGTGGATCTCGCGGCCGACGGCGGCGGCAATTGCGAGCTCTCCAAGCCAGGGCAGACCGTCCACGTCAATGGCGTCACGATCCTCGCACCACTGAACATCCCGGCGACGATGCCGTATCACGCCAGCCTGTTGTTCTCGCGAAATCTGACCGCGTTCGTCCAGGCATTCACGAAGGACCGCGTCTTCCAGCTCGACTTCACCGATGACATTCAACAAGGCGCGCTGATCACGCACGACGGCGACGTGAAACACGCGCAGACGCGCGAGGCGCTTCAGAGCTCGAGCCGGGAAGAAAAAAATGGCTAACGACTTTTGGCCGACGGTCTATGTGTTCGTCCTCGCGTCGTTCATCGGACTCGGCGTGATCCGCCGCGTTTCCCGGTTGCTCCACACGCCGCTCATGTCGCTGACGAACGCGATCTCGGCCATCGCCGTCGTCGGCGCGATCCTCGTCGTCGGCGGCGATTACCCGCTGCGCATCCGTGTGCTCGGCGCCATTGCGCTCTTCGCCTCGATGACCAACATCGTGAGCGGATTCCTGATCACCGATCGGATGCTGAAGATGTTCAAGAGCGACGAGAAGCGGGGCGGAGCGAATCCTGACGCTGCCCGGAGCCCGCGATGATGTACGGGGTGAGCCAACTCGGGTATCTGGTCGCGTCGGCGCTCTTCGTCTTCGCGCTGCACTGGATGAACACGCCCGCGACCGCTCGCAGGGGCGTGTATGCCGGTGTGGCCGGGACGGCCATCGCGGTGATCGTCACGTGGGCCGAGCCGTCGGTCATCCATCACGTCTGGATCGTTCTGGCGATCGTTGCGGGCTTCGCGGTCGGCGTTCCGCTTTCCAAAGTGCCGTTGACCGCGGTGCCTCAGCGGACGGCGCTGTCTCACGCCTTCGGCGGCGCCGCGGCCGGGCTGGTCGGCACCGCGGAGTACTACCTGCGCCTGGCGGAAGGGCCGGCGACGCTCACACCGTTTCGGATGAGCGCGCTCATCGCCGAGATCATTCTCGGCTATCTGACGTTGACCGGCAGCTTGATGGCCGCCGGCAAGCTGCAGGAAGTGAGATGGGTCCCGCAGCGGCCGGTCACCTATCCATTCCAGAACGCCAGCAACTTCCTCCTGCTCGGCGTCGCGCTCGCGCTCGCTGCCGCGCTGACGATGCATCCGGATGCGGCGTGGGCGCCGAAGCTCTTCCCCGTCATCATCGTACTGGCGCTTCTCTTCGGGGTGCTGCTGATCATCCCGATCGGCGGCGCCGACATGCCGACCGTGATTGCGATCCTGAACTCGTACGCGGGACTCTCCGCGGTTGCGATGGGCTTCGTCCTCGACAACAAACTGCTCATCACTGCCGGCGCCCTCGACGGATCGAGCGGCCTCATCCTCGCCATCATCATGTGCAAGGCCATGAACCGTTCGTTCGCCAACGTGCTGTTCGGCGCGTTCGGCCAGATCCAGAAGACGCAGGCGGCCGGCGAGGCCAGAGTCTACAAGTCAGAGACCGCCGAAGGCGCCGCACAGGTCCTGGAACAAGCGAGTCTCGTCGTAATCATCCCGGGTTACGGCATGGCTGTGGCGCAGGCGCAGCACAAGGTCCGCGAGCTCTACGATCAGTTGAAGAAGCGCGGGATTACCGTCAAGTTTGCCATCCACCCGGTCGCGGGCCGGATGCCGGGCCACATGAACGTGCTCCTCGCCGAGGCCGACATTCCGTACACCGATCTGGCGGAGATGGACGACATCAATCACGACATGCCACAGTGCGACGTGGCGCTCGTCGTCGGCGCCAACGACGTCGTCAATCCGGCGGCGCGCTCCGACAAAACGAGCCCCATCTACGGCATGCCGATTATCGACGCCGACAAGGCGAGGACGGTGTTCGCCATCAAGCGGAGCAAGAATCCCGGGTTCGCCGGCATCGACAACGAGTTGTACTTCGGCGATCGGACGTGGATGCTCTTCGGCGACGCGAAGAACGTGATCGGGGAGCTCGTGAAGGAGCTGGCCGCCGGTTCCGGCATGCACTAGTAATACAATGAAGCGCGATGAACCGCCCTGCCGTCATCGCGCTCGTTGGCGTCACGCTGACATCGTTTGAAATCTCCGCGCAACGCGCACGACGACCGGCGGCAACGCCGCCGGCCGGCCCAGCCGTTCCACGCCGCATCGAGCACGCCGTCCCGTTCACGGTCGGCGAGACGCTGACCTACGATGTCTCGTGGTCGGCCTACGTCACGGCCGGCACCGCGGTGGCCACGGTCAAGGAAAAGAAGCCGTCCTTCAACTCGACTGCATACTACGTCGTCGCCGAAGGGCGGCCGACGCCGCTCGTGTCGAAGTTGTACTCGCTCTACTACAAGATGGACTCGCTGATCGACAGCTACACACTGCTGCCGCAGCGCGGTTCCATCTACAGCGAAGAAGGCAAGCGCCACCGGTTCCGCACCACGCTCTTCGATCGCAGGGCCAACACGGTCCACTTCGAATATCAGGTCGAGGGCACCGCCAAGGCGGACTTCGCCGTCTCGCCGGTTGCCCAGGATGCGCTGTCGGCGATTTACGTCCTGCGCGCCGTCCCCTTCAAGGCGGGCGAGCGGATGACGATGCCGATTTGCGACAACGGGACGAACGACAAGCTGCAGGTCGACATCACCGGCCCCGAGAGCGTGAGGACGGGTCGCGGCAACGTGAATGCGCTGCGGCTCAACCTGACGCTCTTCGATGCTCGTAACCAGCGCGTCGGCCGCAACACAGCGATGTGGATGTCGGACGATGCGCGGCGGCTGCCGGTGCAGCTGCGGGCGGACCTTCCCATCGGCAGCTTCAACCTGGTGCTGCGAGAGGCGCGATAGAACTGTGGCCCGATCGGGAATGAGCTCGGCATTCGGCCACCGATGCATCCCGTCTGGCTGCGTTGCTCATCGCTCACATGTTCCCGACATGCTCGCTCTTCGCGCCTTGCCAGCCGGGCGCCTCGGCGCCCTCGGTGCACGAGCTCATTCCCGATCGGACCACTGGCGGCGTTGGGCTAGAATGATTTCTCTTGACCATCATTCTGAACGGCGATCGGCACGAGGTCGCCGGTACCCGGGAATCGATCTCGGTGAGCGAGCTGCTCGAGCAGCTGTCGATCGACGCGCGGCGCGTGGCCGTCGAACATAACCTGGTTGTCCTGAGGCGCGCGGCCTTCGACGAGACCGTGGTACGCGAAGGCGACCAGATTGAAATCGTGAATTTCGTCGGTGGCGGGTAACGATGGCGAAGAGCGCAGTGAAGAATTACACTCTCCACCACGGAGGACACGGGGGACACGGAGGCAATATGGTTTTTTCTTCGGGTTCGGACCTCCTGTCCTCCGTGTCCTCTGTGGTGGAGAGCTAAGGGCAAAACAGTGGATACCTTCACAATCGCAGGCAAGACCTTCACGTCGCGGCTCATCGTCGGCACCGGCAAATACTCGTCGCCGTCGGTCATGGTGAAAGCGCACGACGCGTCGGGCGCCGAGATGATCACGGTCGCGGTGCGCCGCGTGAATATCTCGGATCGATCGAAGGAATCCCTTCTCGATTACATCGACACGTCCAAGTACTTCATCCTGCCGAACACCGCCGGCTGTTACACCGCGGACGAAGCGGTGCGCACCGCGCGTCTCGGACGCGAGGCGGGTCTGTCGAACTGGGTGAAGCTCGAAGTGATCGGCGACGAGAAAACGTTGTTCCCCGACAACGAGGCGCTCATCGAAGCGACGCGCATCCTCGTGCGCGAAGACTTCGTCGTGCTGCCCTATACCAACGACGATCCGGTGGCGTGCCGCAAGCTCGAGGACGCCGGCGCGGCGGCGGTCATGCCGCTCGGCGCGCCCATCGGCTCCGGCCTCGGCATCCAGAACCCGAACAACATCCGCATCATCCGCGAATTCTCGCGCGTGCCGGTCATCGTCGACGCGGGCGTCGGCACCGCCTCGGATGCGGCGCTCGCCATGGAGCTCGGCGCGGACGCCGTGTTGATGAACACCGCTATTGCAGGCGCGCAGAATCCCGTCGCGATGGCCGAAGCGATGAACCTCGCGGTTCGCGCCGGCCGGCTCGCCTACCTGTCCGGACGCATCCCGCGCAAGATGTACGCGAACGCCAGCAGCCCGGTCGAGGGGCTCGTTGGCCGGTGAAGCGAGCGGGGGCGGGCCCGGCGACCCATTGAGATTAGAAGCGGGGCCCCGCGAGCCTTGAGATTGGAAGATGACCCGGCGCGACTGAAAGCCGAGCGCGAAGCCGCCGACCGTGTGTACAACGAAGCGCTCACACATCTCGACCGCGCCATCCAGCGGCTGCCCGCCGACTTTCCGCATCCACCGCCCGGACCCGACGACCATCAGATCACGCCGCTCAACACGTTGTGGAAGATCGATCGGCCGGCCGCGGGCCGCGGCCTGCGCGGGCGGTTCGCCGACGCGGTCCGCCGCGTGGTGGCGCCGCTTTTCGAGCAGCAGCAGGCATTCAACTCGGCCGTCGTCGATCACCTGAACCGCAACGTCCCGGTCGCGCGCGAGACCCGCGAATCGATCGCGACCACGCTGACGCTGTTGCACGACACGATGGGCGATCTCGTCCGCTTTCAGAGTCTGCTCGTCATCTTCCTGCAGCAGATCACGCCGTACGTGGACACGCGCGATCGCGACGTGGCGGGCCTGCTCCGCGGGCTCTCCGGCGCCATCAACGCCGTCGCCGACGAGCTCCTGAAGAAATCGGAAGCGATGCTGGCGCGCGACCGCCGCCACGAGATGCGCGTGTCGGATCTCGACGCGAGACTGACCGCGCTGCAACAGCAGATCGCCTCGTTGCAGCAGGTTCTCGAAAAGCGGTAATCGCCACGACGGACCGAATCACGAAGAACGCAAAGACCGCAAAGGGCGCAAAGAACAACCCAGACAACCTTTGCGGTCTTAGCGGCCTTTGCGTTCATCGTGAGCTCCAGTATTCATCCGATCATGATCGGCGGGCACATTCTCGCATGTGACGACCGAGCACGGGCCGGGATGACCTTCGATGTCGAGCAACACGCGCTTCGTCGGTTTGCGCGCTAGTCGAGGAGAAAATCGAACGCGCCTTCGAGGCGGTGGGCCCACGCCGCCTCCTGATGCCCGCCGGCGGCGTCCTCGACGTACCGCAACAGCGATGCGGGTCGCCGGGCGCGCCGTTCAGCGCTCGGCGAAGCGGCGCGCGTCGTTCTCGTGTCGCGGCGAAATCCTTTTCGCACGAGCAGCCGCGCGAGCTGGCGTGCGTTGCGCACCGTGCCCGTACCCTCGCGCGTCCCGACGTCGAGATACACGCGGCCGCCGGGCGCCTTGGCGGCGGCGATGTAATCGAGGATGGCGCCCTGCCCGAACCACACCGACGGGCTCATGGCGCCCGCGCGCCCGAACACCGACGGATATCTGAAGAACGCGTAGAGGCTGATGAGCGCGCCCATCGACGATCCGAAGATCACCGTGTCGTCGCAGTGCGTGCGCGTGCGGAACAGTCGATCGACCCGCGGCTTGAGCGTGTCGACGAGAAACTCGAGATACGACTCGCCTTCGCCACCGCCGAGTCGGCGATCGGGAAACGGACTGTACTCCGCGAGCCGCTCCTCGCCCGCGTGATGCACGCCGACGACGATGATCTCGAGGCCTCGGGCGGCCAGGCGCTCGAGCGCCGGTTCGAGATCCCAGGTGCCTGCGAATGCCGTCGCCGGATCCGACAGATTCTGGCCGTCCTGCATGTAGACGACCGGGTATCGGCGATGCCCGGCCGTCCGGTACGACGCGGGCAGATAGACGTCGACATCGTGGCGATTGCGCCGCTGCGGCGACCAGACGTTTTTGAGGGTTCGTTTCATAGGCGAACTCTCCACCACGAAGGACACGGGGGACACGGAGCAAGAGTCCTGGCTCTACAGGGTTGAACCTCCGTGTCCTCCGCGTCCCCTGTGGTGGATAGGTAAACGGCTACTCCACGGGCCGCTCGGGGGGCGGCGCCGTCGCGAAGAAGTCGCGGTAGAAGCGCTCGGTGTAGTCGGCCATCAGCGCTTCGACGCGCTGCGGATCCGGTGACGCGACGATCAAGCCGGCGTGATGATGTTTGCGGATCCTCGTGGTGATTTCCGGATCGACATACGCCGACATGTCGGGCAATTCCTGCCTCGCCAGCGACAGCACGATGCCGGAGTGATCGTCGCGGTGCGGCGGCACGCTGTACGTTCCATCCTCGCCCGCAACTTCGATCTTCGCCCACTCGCGCCAGAGGTTGATGCCGGTGCCCGCTTCGATCGTGTCGACGATGAAGGCGCCGCCGACGCGGGCGGAGGTTTCGAGGAACACGAATTCACGGCCCGGCTCGAGGGGGACACCACCGGTGTCTTGGCGGATGAATTCGGTATGCGAGACGCCGCGGCGGAGACCGAGGCCGTCCTGCAGGCGCCGATTGAGTGCGAGCAGCGCGCTGCCCTCCGCCGAACCGTCCGCGAGCCGGCGCGTGATGAAGATGCCCCCTTCGTGCGCAATCTGCATCGGCGGCCGGCCGTACTTGAACGCCACCGCGAAGATGACGCCGCCGTCCCAGACGATCGAGTCGACGTGGTAGACGTCGCCCGGCACGAACTGCTCGAGGACGCAGCGCGATCGCTGGTCGCCGGCGGCATGGAGCGCACGCCACAACTCGTCGTGACTGTTGACCTTCTTGATCCCAATCGCGGCGGCCGACGAGCGCGGCTTCAGCATCCACGGCGGCGCCACGCGCGCCAACCAGTCGTTGACGTCCTGGTCGGTGAACACCGGCGCAAACTCCGGCACCGGAATGCCGAGATTCCTCGCCTTCATCCGCATCGCGAGCTTGTCGCGGAAGCGGCTCGCGGTGGTGCGGCCCATGCCCGGCACCTGGAGATGCTCGCGCAGCATCGCGCCCATCTCCACGTCGAAGTCGTCGAGCGCCGTGATGCGCTCGATGCGATGACGCCGCGCGACGGCGTCGACCGTGCGCTTGATCCGCGCCTCGTCCGCGTCTCGCGGGATGCTGTGGATCTCGTCGATCGCCTCGCGCGGCCACGCGTCGTTGGCGAGCTTGTCCGACGTCAGCAGCAGCACGGTGCAGCCCTGCTGCTTCGCTTCCCTCAGGAACGCGTCACCTTTGAAGTACGTGGCGACACAGAGGATCGTCAGCATCTATACTCTCGGACGGCGAAAGCGACCGTCGCCGGTCACCTAGATTGTGAACACATTACGCTGAACGCAAAGACCGCGAAGACCGCAAAGGTGAATTCCCAGAAATGCCTTTGCGCGCTTTGCGATCTTTGCGTTCACACGTGTTTTTCACAAGCGCTAAAGCCTTCCCGCCTCCGCTCGCTTGCGATTCACGCGAGCTTCGGCGAGGGTCGCCGAAGCGCCTTCGGCGCGAAGGCGGCGCGCGACACCAGACCACCATGTACCGAGAAGCACATCGCTGGTATTCCGACCGCGTCAAACGCGACATGGGCGTCATCGTCTATGGCCATTGGGGGCCGCCGATGATCATGTTTCCCACGAGCGGCGGCGATGAAGGCGAGTACGAGCGGCAGAGCATGATCGGCGCGATCGCCGATCACATCGACGGCGGCCGCGTGAAAGCCTTCTGCGTCAACATCAACCACGGCGACTCGTTCGGCAACCGCGGCGCACATCCGCTCCATCGCAGCTGGATGCAGCGCATGTACGACGAGTACATCCGCCAGGAGGTCATTCCGTTCATCCGGCATCACTGCCAGTCGCACGACGTCGGCGTCTGGACGATGGGCGCGTCGCTCGGCGCGTTTCATGCCGCCAACACGCTCTTCAAGTACCCCGACGTCGTCAAACGCTGTTTCGCGCTCTCCGGCGTGTACGACATGAAGGCGTTCATGGACGGCGGGTATGACGACAACTTCTACTTCAACAACCCGGTCGACTATCTGTCGAGCGCGTCCGATCCGTGGCTGCTCGGGAATCTCGCGACCTGCGACATCCACATCGCGACCGGATCGGGACCGTGGGAAAAAAGCGACGAGTCGTACCGATTCTCGCGCATCCTCGCGAGCCGCGGCATCCGGCATCATCTCGACGACTGGGGCGCGATGGGCGGACACGACTGGCCGTACTGGAAGCATCAGATGCGCGAGTACCTGTCGCGGTCATAGCACGACAGTCAACGCAGAAATCGCAGAACACGCAGGGTTCGCTTTTTCTGCGGGTTCAGCGCGTTCTGCGTTGATCGTTGTGGGTCAAAGCCCGAAGCGATCCATCAGGTACCGGCCGCTTCCGATGACCTGTTCATCGTCAATCCAGACGTCGCACGCGCGCGTGAGGACGTCGATGTGCGTGCGCGATTTCCAGGGGGCGCCGGTCTGGCTGCCGTACGGATCGCCGAACGCAATGTGGACGCCGGGGATCTTCTCGTCCTGCAGCAGCACGCCGATCATGTCCTCGAGCGCGATGTTGGTGCCGAAGGCGAGCTCGCCGACGCGGTCGCTCTGCTCGTCGGTGTGGCAGTAGTCCCAGAATTCCTGCTCGAGATCCTTGCGTGCGCAGTGCGCGGCCTTCAGTCGTCCGCCGGCGATGTCGAGCGTGAGCGGCGTCGCGCGCAGGTCGCCGTACTTCGGACCGAAGTAATCGCCCGCCGTGCCGTCGCACACGAACACGCCGTCGACGCTCGCGGGTGTTGTGAACACCTCACCCGCCGGCAGATTCGACCAGTACCGCCGATCGATGAGCCCGCTCGTCTTGACCCACGCGAGCGACGGATCGAACGACGCGGTGAACGACGTGCCCGACGGCGTCTCGACGCGCAGTCGGCGGGCGTGCCGCATGCGCTCGCACACTCGCTGGCTGAGCGCGTCCACCAGCCGGTAGTCGGCGCGCATCCCCTCACGCATGATCTGCGGCGTCACGCCGACCATGTGGGCGTAGCGGATGCCGCGGCGCTCGACGACCGAGACGATCGTCATCCGCGCGCCGAGCTCGCCCGGCTGTGGCTGCACGCACAGGATTCCGACGTCTGCATGCTCGAGCGCATCCAGCACAGGCTGAGGCGCCGACGTCAATGGTCGCGCGGCGTCCTCGATCAACACGGCGTTCCATGTCGCGCCGATGCGATCGAGCGCGGCCGCGATACTCGCCGCGACTTCACGGCTCGGCTCGTCGGCAATCAGCGCGACGTGCTCCTCAGGTTTGATGGAAAGACAGACGTCAACCGCATTCCGCGCGCCGGGTTCGAGCTCAGCCGATGGGGGGCCGAAGGTCATCGAGGTATCTTAGTTCGATCAAACTCTCCACACCCCATCAACGCGCCAATCAACTCTCCACCACGGAGGACACGGGGGACACGGAGGGAAAAAATGTAAAGGGCTCGACCCGCGTCCCCGGTGTCCTCCGTGGTGGAGAGTTATCGCTGCGACACCACGAATGCAGGAACCTGCCCTCCGCCTGAGGTGACGTTCGCGAGGCCGGTCGCGCTGAGGCGGGTCAGGAAGCCGGCGAGCCGGCCGCGAAAGAGGTACGGCGCGAAATCGACAAGCATGTCGCGCATGGCGAGGTCGTTCTCGCAAATCGGAGAGACTTCGCGGCGGACCTTGATCTGCTCCTGCGCCACCCACCCGCGATCGCGCTCCGCCAGCGCTCGCGCGATCGCCGCGTCCCATTCCGCTTCCGTCGTCTCCCATCCGAGCGTGACGCCGGTGCCGCCGTATTCGTCGTTCGGCTTGATGACGAAGCGGTCGCGATGACGACGCAGATGGGGCAGCAGATCGATCGCCTGGCCGTCACGCGTGACGCGGCGCTCCTCGACGACGACGGTCCACGGGATGTGGCGGCGGATGACCTCACGCTCGTCAGCGCTGAACAGGTTCGCGTGACGCTCGTCGGTGAGGACGGCGAAGAACGCTTTCTTGTGCGGAATCTTGCAGCGGAGCGAGTTGGCGACGCAGACGGCGCGCTGCTCGTACGCGTCGACGAGCGCGCGGCATTCCCGATCGCGCGCGACCATGTCGTTGATGAGCACGCGCCGGTAGACGAGGTCGATCGCGTGGCCGTTGGCGTAGAGACGATTGTTGCTGAAGACGAGATCGCGCGGGTCGGCGATGACTGTCGGGACGCCGAGCGCGGTGAACGCGTCGCGCATGATCTCGAACTCGCTGTAGGTCGGCACCTCGCGCCAGTCGACAATCGCCATCAGCGGCGGCGACGCCGTGCCGCCCCACTCGCGATAGCTCGCGACGAGCGCCTCGAGCAGCGCTTCGACGGGACGATACATGCGCACGACGAAGCGCTCGCGAAATCGCGCCATCAGCGGCTCCCCGTCGAACACTTCGGCCAGGCCCTGACTGTAGCCGGCGCCCGCGGGCGACTCGCCGTTGTACTCCGCGAACTGCAGCGAGTCAGGCAGAACGAACGCGTCCGCGCGCGCCGCGGTGCTCGTCGTCTCGTAGCCGGGATCGATCCGCGCGAGACGGATTTCCGCGTCGCTCAGCGCGAGCTGCTGGAGCAGATCGGGTCGATCGATGGCGACGCGCGCCACCCGCTCGCCAAGCCTCCACAACGTCTCCGCGGCGTGGCGCACGCGATCCTCGTCGGCGGCGTCGAGGAAGAAGGGACGAAGAAACGGACAGAGCGGCCGTCCGCCAAAGTGGAGACGTCGCGTCCGCATGCGCTCGGCGAGCGACGAGCACAAGGCTGGCGCATCCACCTCACGCAGCAAGGAGTGCCAGATGTCGATCGGCGAGGACATGATTCAACAATCGCGAGCCCACGAAAACCCAAACCACGAAACCACGAAACCACGAAAACACGAAAAAGACGAAAACACGAAAAAGACGGAAATCCAAAAACGCGAACCCAAACAAATTTTTTCGTGGTTTCGTGGTTTCGTGGTTTCGTGGCGCTACACGGGCGCCTCTTTCCCCAGTCCCACCATCTCCGCCCACTTCGGCCAGGTGTTCTGCGGCTTGCCGTTGAGCGCGCGATCGATGACCAGATCCGCCATCTTCTGCACGACCATGTCGAAGTAGAACGGCGTGATGCGGTCGCGCTCGAAATCGGGCGCCGGATTCAGAAAATCGATCGCGTACGGCACGCCGGCCTTCACCGCGAACTCGATGGTGTTCATCTCGTAGCCGAGCGCCGTGTTCAGCGTCTGCGCGTCACGGACGATCCGCGCACCGAGCTCCGCCGAGAGAAAGTCGTGCTGCACGAGGTAGCGGCGCTGATGCGGGTCGTAGACGACGGGCACGATGTCGGTCTTGCCGAACGTGAAGCAACGGACGTACTGCTCGAAGTCGATGAACTCCTGCAGTGTCATGCAGTACGGGCCCGTGCCGTCGTAGGCCTCGATCAGCTCACGCTTGTCGTGCACTTTGTAGACGTGCTTCCAGCCGCCGCCCGAATACGGCTTGAGAATCGCGGGACGGCCGACGTAGTCGAGCAGGCCGTCCCAGTCGATCGGATACCCGAGGTTGTGCAGCGAATCGGCCGTGAGATCGATGTCCGCCGGATACGACTTCTGCGGCAACAGCACGGTCTTCGGGACGGCGACGCCGAGCTTGCGCGCGACCGAGTAGTTGAAGAACTTGTCGTCGGCGGTCCACCAGAACGGGTTGTTGATGACGTAGGTGCCCTCGAGGACCGCGTGCTTCAGATACGCGCGGTAGTACTCCACTTCGTGCGAGATGCGATCGACGATGACGCGGTAGCCCGGCGGCTCGCCCATCTTCGTCCCGGTCAGCTTC
>MNEX01000122.1 GCA_001917905.1 Acidobacteria bacterium 13_1_40CM_65_14 | reverse complement strand
ATCTTGTTCGTGCGGTCCATCTCGACGAGCTTGCCGAGCCAGAAAAACGCCGTGACGTCGGACACGCGCGCCGCCTGCTGCATGTTATGCGTGACGATGACGATCGTGTAGCGGCTTTTCAGCTGATAGATGAGCTCTTCGATGCGCTGCGTCGCGATCGGATCGAGCGCCGACGCCGGTTCGTCCATCAACACGATCTCAGGTTCGACCGCCAGGGCCCGCGCGATGCACAGACGCTGCTGCTGCCCGCCGGACAGCGCAAGCGCCGACGTATGCAGACGATCGCTCACCTCGTCCCACAACGCCGCCGCCTTCAAGCTCGCCTCGACGCGGCCGCCCAGCTCCTCGCGCGATCGCGTGAGCCCGTTGATCCGCAGCCCGTACGCGACGTTGTCGAAAATCGATTTCGGGAACGGATTGGATTTCTGGAACACCATGCCGACCCGTCGCCGCAGGTCGACCACGTCCACTGACGGCGCGTAGATGTCCTGGCCGTCGATGCTGATGGATCCTTCGACGCGCGCGCCCGGCACGATGTCGTTCATGCGATTGAGCGAGCGGAGGAACGTGGACTTCCCGCACCCGGACGGCCCGATCAGCGCCGTGACCTCATGAGGCCGGATCTCGAGGGAGATGTGCTCGAGGACGCGTCGCGGCCCGTAATAGAAGTTCAGGTCGCTGACCTCGATCTTCACCGGGGACACCGCGGCCCTCGACGGCGACGGTGCCGCAGCGGATGACGGAGGACGGGCGGGAACCGCAATCTCCAGCACAGGTTGACGATAACGTCAGGATCCGGCCCGTGTTTTTCGGGCGTGTTAAATCTGGCCGCCGTCCACGCAACCGCCGAGCGCGCAGAGACCGCAGAGCAACCACGATCTTTGCGTTCTCGGCGAGCTCCGCGGTTGCTTTTTTGGGCCCGGCGAAGATCGCGCGCCCCGGACATATATAGAATGTGACGCTGGCTGAGCCTATGAAAACACAATTGCTGATCGGAACCCGCAAGGGTGGATTCGTCGCCGAGTCCGATGCCTCTCGCCGCACGTGGAATCTCAAGGGACCGTTTCTGAAAGGCTGCGAGGTCAATCACGTCGCGCACCTCGGCGATGGCCGTCTCGCGATTGCGGGCAAGAGCTCGTGGTGGGGACCCGCGCTTCAACTCTCCGATGACGGCGGGGACACGTGGAGCGATGCGCCGGGCGCCATCCGGTTCGACGAAGGGCGCGGTCATGTGGTCGAGCGCATCTGGTTCGTCAAGGCCGACCCGCGCAAGCCCGGCCGGCTCTACGCGGGCGTCGATCCCGGAGCGCTGTTTGTCAGCGACGACGGCGGCGGCGCGTGGCGGGAAGTGGAAGCGCTGACCGACCATCCGACGCGCGCGAAATGGTTTCCAGGCGGCGGCGGACTGATGGTCCATTCGATGGTGTTCGATCCGACGCGACCATCGCGGCTCACCGTCGGCGTGTCGGCCGCGGGCGTCTTTCGGTCCGAAGACGACGGCCGATCGTGGACGCCGAGCAACACAGGAGTGCTCGCCGACTTCCTGCCCGAAAAATTTCCCGAGGTGGGGCAGTGCGTGCATCACATGGAGATGCATCCGCAGCGCGCCGACGTCATCTATCAGCAGAATCACTGCGGCGTGTATCGCAGCGACGATGCCGGCGACTCGTGGACCGACATTTCCGACGGGTTGCCGTCGCGGTTTGGATTTCCGTTCGCGGTCCTGCCGACTGACGGCGACACGATCTTCGTCGTCCCCGAAGAAGGCAGCGCCGCGCGCATGACGCCCGACGGCCGGTTCGGGATTTATCGCAGCCGCAATCGCGGCCAGTCGTGGGAGCTCCTGACGAACGGTCTGCCGCAGTCCAATGCGTACCTCCAGGTGCTGCGGATGGCGATGACCGCCGATGCGCACCAGTCGCCAGGCGTCTACGTCGGCACGCAAGGCGGACAGATCCTCGCGAGCCGCGACGGCGGCGATCGCTGGGACACGATCTTCAACTGGCTGCCGCCGGTGTATTCCCTCGAAACGGCCATCGTGTGACCGGCGACCCTAAAAGGGTCGGCTGGACGAAGTCGGGCTGAACGCTCAGGTGCTCGCGTTCGCCGTGGCGATTGCCTCGGTGACCGCGCTCTTGTGCGGTGTCGCGCCGGCCGTGCAGTTCTGGACGCGATCGATCGAACGTCCGCTGCGCGCCGGAGGTCGATCCTCGACAGGCGCCGGCGCGCGCTTTCGATCGGCGCTGGTCGTTGGTCAGACGGCGCTTGCCGTCGTCCTGCTCGTGGGAAACGGTCTGCTCATCCGAAGTTTCACCGCGTTGCTGCGCGTCGATCTCGGCTATCGTGTCGATCGTCGCGTCGCGCTCACCACGCACGTCTGGGGCGACTATCCGCAGCCGGAGCGGCGCGCGCAGTTCTTCGCCGAGGTGGAACAGCGCATCGCGCGCGAGCCTGGCGTCATGTCGGTCGGTGCGGCGTCGGCGCTCCCGCTCTCGCACGAAGGATCCGAGATGGATCCACCGTTCACTGTCGGCGGTCGCGCGACGCCTGCGCCCGGCGACGAACCGACGGCGCTCGTGACGTTCGTCACGCCCGGCTATTTTCAGACGATCGGCATGCGGCTGGTCGCGGGCCGTTTGCTCACCGATGAGGATTCGCCGTCGTCTCCGCCAGTGGTCGTGGTCAATGAAACGATGGCGCGGCGAATCTGGCCTGGAGAGAGCGCGATCGGCAATCGGATTACGTCGCGTTTGAGCTTCTCGGCAACGGCGACGCGTGAAGTGGTCGGCATCGTCGGCGACGTCCGGCAGGGAGGCCTTTCACGATCGCCCGCAGCCGGCGTACTACGTGCCGCACCGGCAGGTGCCGTTCGGATCGATGACCGTCGTCGTGCGGACGACGGCGGACGGGGCCTCCGCCGTCCCGTCCATTCAGCGCGCCATCTGGTCCGTCAATCCTCGCCTGTCGTTTGCCGGCGTCGAGACGCTCGACGGCCTGTTGCGCGACACGCTGGCGCCGCGTCGATTCACGTTGACGCTGCTGTCCGGGTTCGCCCTCGTCGCCATCGTGCTCGCGTCGGTCGGGCTTTACGGTGTGGTGAGTTTCTCGGTCGCGCAGCGCACCTCCGAAATCGGCATCCGCATGGCACTGGGGGCCCGGGGTGCCATCGGTGCTGGCACTTGTGATGCGGCAGGGGTTGGCTATTGCCTGCGCCGGATTGGCGTGCGGGGTCGTGTCGGCGCTCGTGCTGACGCGGTATCTGACGACGATGCGATTCGGCGTCGAGCCGACGGATCCGATCACGTTCGGCGTGTTGAGCGTGGCGGTCGTCGCCGTCAGTGCGCTCGCGTGCTACGTGCCGGCGCGACGTGCGGCCCGAGTCGATCCGATCTCCGCGATTCGCGTGGAATAATGGCCTCCGACGACGATGATCGCGCACCGCGTTCGCCTTCGCTACAGCCAGGCAAGAGCCCATGCGATGATCGCCGCCGTCATCGGCTGCGCCTCGGTCGTCGTGTTCGTGGGATTGGGCCCAACGAACCGCACCGTCTTCGGACCGTTGAAGTGGGCGGATTTCATTTACTTTTACACGCTCGGCGACATCGCGCGCACGCGCAGCAGCTCGGTGCTGTTCGATTTCGACGCGCGCCAAGCGCGGCAGACCGCGCTCGTTCCCGAGTCGGCGGAGAACCGCTTCATTCCGGTCTACGGCCCGCAGGCGGCGTTGATCTTCGCGCCCTTCAGCCTCTTGCCGTACTTCACGGCGGGAGTGATGTGGGCACTGTTCACCGTCGCGGTGTATGCGTGGGCGGTGTGGATCGCCTGGCGGCCGGCTCGCGTCGCGCTGCCCGATCGGACGTTCGTGTTCGCGGCGGCGTTCGGGTTTCCTCCCTTCTGGCAGCTGCTGCTGCACGGGCAAAACACCGCGCTCGTGCTGGCCGCGTTCGCAGGCGCATGGTGGGCGCTCGAGGCCGGTTGTCCGGTTTTTGCGGGAATGGTCCTGTCACTCCTCACCATCAAGCCGCAATTCGGTTTCGTGCTGGCTCCCGTTGCGCTGATCGCCGGGGAGTGGCGGCTGATCTCGGGCGTCGTCATCGGCGTGGCCATCCAGGCGGCTGCCGTGCTGGCGGTGTTCGATGCATCGGTGTTCAGGACGTACGCTGTGATGGCGTCACATCTCCCGGCCTTTGCGGACGCGCTTGAACCGCATGCGTACAAGATGCACTCGCTGCGCGCGCTGACACATCTCCTGCCCGAACCGGCCGATGCATGGCTCTGGGGTGCGCTCGCCATCGCCATCAGTGCCGCGACGGCGTGGATCTGGCGCCGCACGCCGTCGTGGCGGCTGCGGTTCGGCGCGCTCGTCCTCGCTTCGGTGCTGGTCAACCCGCACGTGACGATTTACGACGCGACCGTGCTCGCGCTGGCGTTCGTCTGGCTCGGAGGATGGCTCCTCGAGCAGCAGGTCGAGACGACGTGGTACTGGCAGCGCGTGTACTGGATCAGCATGGCGTTCTTGCTTCCGACGGCCGCGGTGGTTCCGGTTCAACTGTCGCCGGTTCTCATCGCGGAGTTATTCGCAAAGACCGTGAGGGCGGTGAGACAGCGCGTGGCCGTCGCGTAAGTTGACACTATGGCTGTATGTTTGCAATACCGGTCAAGCACGGAGGGTCCATGAACCGGCGGATGGCGGCGTTCATCAAAGACGACGACGGCAACGACATCCTCGAATACGCATTCCTTGCGGGCCTCTTGTCGCTGGCCTGCTTTGCGGCGCTCAACGCCATCGGCGTGAATATCAAGACTATGTTCGGCGCGCTCTCGGCGAAGTTCGACACCGTACTGCCATAACGCCCGCTCGACACTCGCGACTCGACCATCCCTCGGCGCCCGCCGCTTACTGCTTCTTCAGCGCACAAGCATCCACACATGAGCCCGACGATTACAGGGCTTGTGACGGGCGTTGCCGTACTTTGGAAAAGCGCTTCACTCATCGCGAGCGATTCTCCCATTCGTGGCACACACGTCGCCTAAGACGGAAAAACTTTTGGCTGTGCGTTTGCAGTATGGCTGGGCAGCGCGCGGCAATGAAGCCGCGAACGCCATTAAGGGGTAGCAACAATGGGCAGCTTCACGCGGTTCATCCACGACGATCAGGGCGCGGACCTTATCGAGTACGCATTGCTCGCCGGACTGATCTCGTTGGCGTGCGTCGGGGCGCTGACCACGATCGGCACTGACATCGGCACAATCTACAATGCAATCGCGACCAAAATCGGCAAGGTCGTCGTAGCGCCATAGTCTGCGCCGAAGCAAATCTGAGAGGCGTGACTCACATGAGCTGGGCTGACATCGCCGCCATCAGCATTGCGCTGATCGCGTGCGTCTTCGACCTTTACAGCCGCCGCATTCCAAACGCGCTGACGTTCGGCGCAGCAGCGGTTGCTCTGGTCGTCGCGGCCGCGGTCGGCGGGGCATCAGGTGCGTGGTCGAGTCTGATCGGCTTGGGTATAGGACTCGCGATCTGGCTGCCGATTTACGCGCTCGGTGGAATGGGCGCCGGCGATGTGAAGTTGATGGCGGCGATCGGTGCGTGGCTCGGACCCGCCGACGCGTTCTATGCCGCCATGTTCGCAGCCATGGCCGGGGCGGTCCTCGGAGTCGCCCTTGCGGTCGCGCACGGCTGCGCGCGGCAAACCGCGTCGAATGTGCAGCTCCTCCTCGTGCACTGGCGCGTCGCCGGCTTCACGCCACATTCCCAACTGACGCTCGCGACGGCGCGCAGTCCGCGGCTTGCGTACGCGGTCCCGATTCTCGCCGGAACGGTGGTGGCACTATGGCTCCATTAGGCCGCCGTCTGCGTTCGGAGCGCGGCGCGGAGCTCGTCGAGTTCGCGCTCGTCATGCCGATTCTGATGCTCGTCCTCGCCGGCATTCTGGACATGGGGTTCCTCTTCAAGAACTACGAGGTCGTCACCAACGCGGCGCGCGAAGGCGCGCGCATGGCCTCGCTGCCCGGCTGGGTGGAAGACGACGTCAAGGCACGCGTACGCGATTACCTCGCCGCGGGCGGACTCAACGCCGCGGTGGCCACGACCACCGTCGAGCAAATCGTTCTCGTCACCGACATCGCGACGGGCCGCACCATCAACGGCATCAAGGTGGCTGTGACGTATCCGCACAGCTTCATGATCCTCGGTCCGATCTCGCAGCTCGTTAAGGGCGCGGCCGTGACCAACGACATCAATCTGACGGCGGTCGCGACGATGCGGACCGAAGTGGCAGCGGGGCTCTGATGACTCGGCGAACGCGAACCTTCATCGTCTTGACCGTCGCGCTCGTGACCGCAACCGTCGCGAGCGCCAGCGTCTACCGCGCGGTGAGACGGATTCCCGTCCGGGAAGTCGAAGTCGCGCACGAGTTCGTCGTCCTCGCCGCGCGTCCGCTGGGGATCGGTACACAAATCACGGCGGCGGATGTCCGGCTCGTGGGATGGCCGTCCAGTAGTCCACTGGCCGGCGGATTCAAAACGATCAAAGACGTGGTTGGCCGCGGTCTGGTGACGGCAGTCAGCGCGAACGAGCCGCTCATCGAATCGAAGCTCGCGCCGCGCGAAGCGGGTGCCGGATTGTCGCCCGCAATCCCGCCCGGTATGCGCGCCATCTCGGTGAAGGTCAACGAGGTCATCGGCGTCGCCGGCTTCGCCGTGCCCGGCGCCCGCGTCGACGTCGTCGCGACCGTGCGCCATCCCGGCGATGCGGTCACGCGAGTGCTCGTCGCCAACGTGCAGGTCCTCACCGCGGGCACGCGATACGACCAGGAGAAAGCGCGCGACGCCAAACCGATCCCGTCGACCGTTGTGACGCTGATGGTCACGCCGGAGCAGGCCGAGCGCATTGCGCTGGCGTCCACGGAGGGCCAGGTCACGCTGATGCTGCGCAATCCGCTGGATGTCGACGAGCCCGCGACGCCGGGCGCGCGGCTCGCGCGCCTCGTCGACGACACGGCGTCCGCTGTCCCACGTCCGCTGCCGGCTCTCGGTACGAAGCCCGAGCCGAAACCGGCGAAAGCGATCACCCCGCCACCCCAGCCCCGGCCCTCGGTGCAACCGCCTGTCTACAGCGTGGAAGCGATTCGCGCCGGCAAGCGGTCCATCGAAACGGTCAAGTAATGAAGGCGCTGCGTCTCGACCTCATCGGCGTGGTGGCCGCAGCAGTCCTCAGTGTGGCCTCACTCGCACCCGGGCAGACGCCGGCGACCCCGGCGCAGCCGGCACCCGCTCCGCCTGCCGCGCCAGTCGCGCCCGGACCTCAGCATCCCGTCCTGCTCGTCGTCGTGGGCGGGTCGACCGTCGTCCAAACCCAGGCGCCGATCACGCGCATCGCGGTGACGAACCCCACGATCGCCGACGCCACGGTCCTCGATCCGAAACAGATTCTCGTCGACGGGAAGACCGCCGGCGACGTGAGCCTGATCGTGTGGACCGGTTCGCAGCTGCAGCAATACAGCGTCGTGGTCTATCCGCCGACGCCGACGCTGCAGCGCCAGCTCAAAGTGTTGTTCCCGAACGAAGAGATCCAGGTGAGCGTCGCCGACGAGGCGATTGTGCTCTCGGGAAAAGTCTCGAGCAATGCGGTCGCCCTTCGCGCGATTGAAATCGCGGAGAAGAGCTCGTCGAAGAGCAAGGTCATCAACATGCTCGATCTGCCGGGCGGCAACGAGAACCAGCAGGTGATGCTGCAGGTTCGCGTCGCGGAAGTCGACCGGCGCGCCATCACCGAGTTCGGTGCGGCGCTCTTCACGGGCACCAACGGCTACAAGGACTGGGTCGCACGCTCCTCGACGCAGCAATTCGCTGCGCCTGGCTTCGAGGGTCACGTCGGCCCAGGCACAGGCGCGGCCGCCCAAAACGACGGAAAGCTCACGTTCAGCGACTTCTTGAATCTGTTCGTGTTCAACACGAAGTACGACGTCGGCGCCGTCGTCAAGGCGCTCAAGGCACGCGGGTATTTTCAGAGTCTCGCCGAGCCGACGTTGATCGCCTACAACGGTCAGGAGGCGAGCTTCCTCGCGGGTGGCGAGATTCCCGTGCCGATCGTACAGGGCGTCACCGGCACGGTCTCGGTCAACTACAAGGAGTTCGGCGTCCGCCTGACGTTCCGTCCGACGATTGCCGGCGACGTCATCCGGATGAAAGTGAAGCCGGAAGTCAGCTCGCTCGACTTCGTGAACGGCATCACGCTGTCCGGCTTCAGGATTCCGGCGCTGACGACGCGACGCGCGGAAACCGACGTCGAGCTGCGCGACGGCCAGTCGTTCGCCATCGGCGGTCTCCTCAACAACATCGCGCAGCTGGATCGCGCCGGCATCCCCGGCCTCGGCGACATCCCGATTATCGGCAATCTGTTCAAGAGCCGCGCGGAGCGGAAAGAGCAGACCGAGCTGGTCGTGTTGATCACGCCGCGCCTGGTCCGCCCGCAAAACGCGAACGAAGTCGCGCCGCTGCCGACGCGTCCCGATCATTTCCTGACGCCGCCCGAGATTCAGAAGATCGATGGAAAGCCGGCGGCTCCCAAGCCTGGTTCCGACAACGGCTCCTCGCCATCGACGCTGCCTGCCACGCCGCTGTCCAGCGATCTTCCAGCGGCCACGCCGCCCACGGTCTGCGTGGCCTTCTGGTGCCGGCAATGACAGCGCACTGGCGCTCGGAGCGTGGGGCGGTGCTCGTGCACGTCGCGGCGGCGCTGGCGACCTTCACGCTGCTGAGCGCGTTCGTCGTCGACCTCGGGATGCTCCTGGTCAGCCGCCATCAGATTCAGAATGCCGTCGATGCGGCGGCGCTCGCGGCCGCGACCGCGCTCAGTCTCGACAGCTACACGAATCGCGAGGCCGATGGACCGGCGAAGAGGGCGGCGCTCGCGGTGGCCCAGGCCAACCTGGTGTGGAACGAAGCACCAAGGGTGACGGCCGCCGACGTCACGTTTCCCGTCTGCGCCGACTCATGGGACATCAGCGCCAGCGCGCAGCCGAAATACGCGTGCGTGCAGGTGGATGCCTTTCGCGACGAGGATCACGCCAACCCATTGCCCAGCATCTTCGGTCAGTTGATGGGCATCCCGTCGATGAGCACCGCCGCGACCGCGACGGCGGAAACCAAGGAAGGCAATGCAACCGATTGTCTGAAACCGCTCGCCATTCCGGATCGGTGGAGCGAGATGTACCCGGCGCCAGGCGCATGGGATCCGGCGTCCACATTCGACAAGTGGGATCCGTCGAACTCGGCTGTGGAACTGCCGTCGACGGACCTGTACAAACAGGCGACGGCGACGGCGTCAGGCACGGGTCTGACGTTGAGCGTCGACTTTGGCACGCAGGTCGTGTTGAGGGCAGGCTCGGTGGCGACGCCGATCTCGCCGATCTCGCCGTGGAAATACTTGCCGATTGAAATCCCTGACAGCGTGTTCGGCGCCAACAACGTGTTGTCCAACATCAATCGGTGTACGAAGTCGACGGTCAAGATCGGCGATTCCCTCAGTCTCGCGGCCAGCGGCGTCAGCGCAACGGTCGCGGCGGGTATGCAGAACCTGATCGACCTCGACCCGACCGCGACGTGGAACGTCGACGACGGGCGGGTTGAAGGCAGCTGCGCCGCCGCCCGGGCGCGTTGCGCTTCGATGAGCCCGCGGATCATCGCGCTGGCCGTCTACGATCCGATCGCGCTCGCCGACAGCAGCGTCACCGGCGCCACCAGCGTCATCGTCGCGAATCTCGTCGGCTTCTTCATCGAATCGGTCGCGGGGACCGACATCACCGGCCGCATCGTGAGACATCCCGGTCTGATCAAATCCGACGCCCCTGTCCTGACCGACGATTCGTCGTTTCTCAGGGCATCCCTCTTGGTGAAGTAACCATGCCTGTCCAAGCCACCATCATTGGTTCTCAGGATCGCAAGCTCGATGAGCTCGTGCGCGCCTCAGGATTGAGGCCGACCGTGGCGTCGGCCGTCGATCTCCTGACGCTCACGCATCCGAACTCCGTACAGCCGGACGTCCTGATCATGGACGTACGTCCGCACGGCCAGATTCCCACCGCTCTGAGCGTGCTGAAGCGTCAGCATCCGACGACGAGTGTCATCCTCGTCGCGTCGGAACTGGCGCCGGCGCTGATGCTGGATGCGATGCGGGCGGGCGTGAACGAATGCGTCGCCGAGCCGCTCACAGCGGAGCAGATCGGCGCCGCGATCGGCCGCATCGTCGCGCAGCGGACCGCGCCGGTTGGCGGCCAGGTGTTCGCGTTTGTCGGCGCGAAGGGCGGCGTCGGCACCACGACGCTCGCGGTCAACGTCGCGACCGCGCTCGCGCTCAGCGACGAGAGCACGCTGTTCATCGACATGCACGCCGCGTACGGCGACGCAGCCGTGCTGCTTGGGACCGAGCCGCGCTTCTCGCTCGTCGACGCCCTCGAGAATACGCATCGCCTCGACCTGGCGTTCTTCAACGGGTTGACGGTGCAGAGCGAGGCTGGCGTCGCGCTGCTCGCGTCGTCGGATCACGCGCCAACGTCGCCAATCGACGTGCATCGGATCCGCCTGCTGCTCGACTTCGCGGTGCGGAACTATCGCTACACCGTGCTCGACCTGCCGCGATCCAATCCTGCGATGATGGACGCGCTCGAGGCGGCGGCGGACATCATCGTCGTCACCAATCAGGAGCTCGCCTCGGTCCGCGGCGCCAGCCGCGTCACCGGTGCACTCAGCCGCCGCTACGGCCGCGAAAAGGTGTCGGTCGTGGTCAGCCGCTTCGACAAGAGCGCCGACATCGGCAGCAGCGACATCGAGCAGGCGGTCCATGCTCCGCCGCGATTCACGTTTCCCAGCGACTACCGTCTCGCACTTCAGGCGCTCAATGCCGGACGTCCCTTCGTGCTGGACAGCAGTAGCAAGCTCGCATCGGCGGTGCTGACCTTCACGCGGACGCTCAACGGCGACGCGGGGCCGGAGCCGGCGCCGTCTGCGCCTGGCGCGTTGCGCACGCGGCTCGGCGCCCGATTGGGCGCGCTGCGCTGGATGACCTCGTAGGGAGCTCCCATGGACATCGGGACGACCGTCACGGCGACGACGAATGCCTCGCTGGACACGCGGCGCCCTGACTATCAGGCGCTCAAAACGCGCATTCATCAGGAACTGCTCGCCGTCCTCAATCTGAATCGACTGCCGCAAGTTGGCCGGCAGGAAGCGGAGCCGGAGATTCGCTCGGTCCTGACGGGCCTGCTGACGCGCGAGGGGCAGACGATCCCGCTCAGCCTCTTCGAGCGCGAGTGCCTGATCGCCGACGTCATCAACGAGTTGTTCGGGCTGGGGCCGCTCGAAGCCCTGCTGCGCGATCCGGATGTCGCGGACGTGCTCGTCAATCGCTTCGATCAGGTCTACGTGGAACGCCACGGGCGGCTCGAGCCGACGACGGTCACGTTCAAGGACGATGCGCACCTGCTGCAGATCATCGAACGCATCGTGAGCGGCGTCGGGCGGCGCATCGACGAATCGAGCCCGATGGTCGACGCCCGCCTCGCCGACGGCTCGCGCGTGAACGCGATCATCCCGCCGCTGGCGCTCGACGGCCCCGCGCTCTCGATCAGGCGGTTTCCGCTGGATCGTCTCGACGCGCACGATCTGATCGGCCGGCGGACGCTCACACAGCCGATGCTCGACTTTTTGCAGGCGGCGATGGCGTGCCGGCTCAACATCGTCGTCTCCGGCGGCACCGGCGCGGGCAAGACGACGATGCTCAACGTGCTCTCGAGCTTCATCAACGAGCGCGAACGGATCATCACCATCGAGGACGCCGCTGAGCTCGTGCTGCGGCAGCGGCATGTGGTGCGGCTCGAGACGCGTCCCGCGAACATCGAAGGCAAGGGCGGCGTCAAGCAGCGTCAGCTGCTGATCAACGCGCTGCGTATGCGTCCCGACCGCATCATCCTCGGCGAGGTGCGCGGCGACGAAGCGCTCGACATGCTGCAGGCGATGAATACCGGCCACGACGGCAGCTTGACCACCATCCACGCCAACACGCCGCGCGACGCGCTGTATCGCCTCGACACGATGGTCGCGATGGCGAACCTCAACATCCCCGAGCGCGCCATCCGCCAGCAGGTCGCGTCGGCGGTGAATCTCGTCATCCAGATCTCGCGCTTGTCCGACGGTACACGCAAGGTGACACAGATCTCCGAGATCACCGGCATGGAGGGCGACATCATCAGCATGCACGACATCTTCGTGTTCGAGCGCGACAGCGTGCGCGACGACGGCAAGGTGCTCGGGCGCTTCAAGGCGACGGGCGTCCGTCCGAAGTGCGCCGACCGCCTCGCGACGGCCGGCACGCGACTGTCGCCGTCGCTCTTCAACCACATCGAGGTCGTGGCGTGACGATCGTCGTCTTCACGTTCGTCCTGACGATGACGATCGTGTTCGGCAGTTACTGGGCGCTGGTCATGCGCCCGGAAGCGCAGACGGCCGGACGGTTGCGCCATCGGCTGCGCGTGAACTCGGCCCGTCCGCAGGGCGCGCCGTCGGTCATCAAGGGCGGATCGGTCGAAGAGCGCAAGGACGGTCTGCTGAGGCGCTTGCACCGACGGTTTGCGGTTGCGCCGACCGCGCGTCTGGTGGAGCGCGCCGGCATGGACATCGACGCGACCCGCCTCGTGTCCGGCACCGCCGGGGCGCTGACCTTCGTCGTCGTCGTCCTTCGCGCGGTGCAGCCGAACTGGTTCCTCGCGCTGTGCGCCGGCGCGATGACGCCGTTGGTGCCGTACTTCTATCTGCGGCATGCGGCGCGGGCGCGGCTGAACACGTTCGAGGAGATCTTTCCCGACGCGATCGATCTCATGGCGCGCGCCCTGCGCGCCGGCCACGCGGTGACGACGACGCTCGCGATGATCGCGGATGAGATGCCCGATCCGGTGAAGTCGGAATTCCGCGTCGTGTACGAGCAGCACAACTACGGCCTTCCGTTTCAGCGCGTGATGAAAGATCTGGCGACGCGTGTGCCGCTGATCGACGTCCGCTTTTTCGTGACGGCGGTGCTGATGCAGCGCGACACCGGCGGCAACCTCGCCGAAGTGCTCGACAACCTCGCCACGGTCACGCGCGACCGCTTTCGCACGCGCCGCCAGCTCGACGTGCTCACCGCGCAGGGCCGCATGACCGGGTGGATCCTGGGCGGCTTTCCGTTGGTCCTCGGACTCGTGCTGTACCTGCTGAAACCGGATCACATGAACGCCTTCGTCAAGGATCCGCTGGGACTCCGTCTACTGGAGCTCGCGATCGCCCTCCAAGTCATCGGCGTCGTCGTGATTCGCAAGCTCGTCAAGGTGGAGTACTAGGCGATGACCGGCGAGTTCGTCGTGAGCCTCATCGCCTTGTTCGTCTCGGTTGCCGTGGTGGCAGGCACCCTCGCCACGCTCGTCCTGCGGCGCCACGCGCCGGAGCGCAAGCGCCTGCGTGCGCTCGCGCAACCCGCCGGCGAGCGCCTCTGGCGCGAGCCGCGGTCCCTCACCGACGCGCCGAACCCGCTCGCCGAACGGATCTCCAGAATCGTTCCGCGCAGCGCCGAGCGAATGAGCGAAATGCGGCAGCGCCTCGTGACTGCCGGTTACCGGTCGCATGCGTCGCCGGTCCTGTTCGCCGCCTCACAAATCGTGTCATCCATCGCGATTGGGATGGTCGTGCTCGCCATCGGCGGCAACGTTCCCGTCGCGCTGCTGTCGGTCATCGCCGGGTTCCTGCTCCCCGGCTTCTGGCTGTCACGGCAGATCAAAAAGCGCGGACGCGCCATCCAGAACGGCCTCCCCGACGTGCTCGATCTGCTGATCATCTGCCTGGAATCGGGATGCAGTCTCGATCAGGCGGTGCTGAAGAGCGGCGAGGAGCTCGCGGTCGCCTACCGCGCGATCGGCGATGAGCTCACGGTCGTGACCAATGAAATCCGCGCCGGCACCGCGCGCAGCGAAGCCCTGACGCATTTTGCCGATCGCACGCGCGTCGAAGACGTCCGGTCCGTGGTGGCGATGCTGGTCCAGACCGATCGCTACGGCACGAGCGTCGCGCACGCGCTGCGTGTGCACGCCGATCTGCTCCGGTCACGCCGCCGGCAGCGCGCCGAGGAGCGTGCCGCCAAGGCCAGCGTGAAGCTCGTGTTTCCACTGGTGTTCTGCCTGTTTCCCGCGTTTTACCTCATCGCGCTCGGGCCCGCCCTCTTGCAGGTTGTGCACGTGTTCTTCAGCGCCGTTGCCAATTTCGAATAAGCGGTCTTGGTGGAGGAGTCATGAAGGGGAGGATGAGAGTCATCGGCGCGTGGGAGTTGACCCTCGCCGCCGCGATTACCGCCGTCGTCGTCGACGCGGACAGGGGCCCGAGCGGCAAGCCGTTTCCCTATCTCGATCCCGCGTTCACTCAACAGCTGTTCGGATCGACCTCGTCGTTCAAGATCAGTGGCGGAAATCTCGGCGGGGTCGCGGTCCTCCCTAACGGCGACGTGGTCGTTGCCGAGTGCGTGACGAAAGACACGCGGCTGCACAAATTCCTGGCGGCAGTGACGATCGAGAGGCACGACACCAAGGTTCATCCCGAAACGATCATTCCCTCGGCGGGCGGCTGCGGTCTGACCTACCACCCTGACGGCTCGCTGTACCTCAACATGGACGATGGCACGTCCGGGTTCGGCGTCGCCAACGTCAACACCAACGGCACCACGCGCCGCCTGTTGGGACCTCGCGGCAATGCGCTGGGGATCGCCGTCGATCCGATCACGAACCATCTGGTGTATGCCGGCCGAACCTGCAGACCGGGTGCAGGATCGACGTGCACGCTGTTCGATCTCGATCCGGTCACCGGCGTGGCGACCAATCGCGCCGTCCTGAGCAGTTCGGTGGTTGGGTACGTCGACGGCATCGCGTTCGATCCGACGGGCGGCTTCATCTTCCTCGCGAACCGTTTTCCGCAAAAACGTCTGACCATCCTCGACCGCTCTGGCGCCATCGTCCAGCACGTGGCGATGACGTCTGAACCGATCGGGATATGGTTCCACTCCGACTCGCCGGCGTTCGTCGTCACGAACAACATGGACGGGTCGATCTCCCGGTTCGACTTTCCGGGCAACGTCTACGCGCAGCCGCCGGCGGTCACCAAGTTGGCGGATCAGGGATTCCGCGGCGATCTCATCCAGGCCGGAGCGGACGGCTGTTTGTACGTGACGCAAGGCGGCTCGCGCTACGACAACGGCGACGTAGAGGACGGGAACACGGAAAACAGCATCGTCCAGATTTGCGCCGGCTTTGCGGTTCCTCCAGGCCTGACGCCCGCTCCGCCAGCCGGCACGCTCGACGGCACGGTGACCGATCTGGTCACGACGAGCCCCATCGCATCTGCGACCGTCCTGCTGTCGGATGGGACGACGACGACGACGACCGACAGCGCCGGCCACTACTCGTTCACGCTGGCGCCCGGCACCTATGACGTGACCGTCACGGCGACCGGTTACAACAATGCGATCGCCAACGGACTCGTCGTCACCAATCGCCATACGACGACGCAGGACTTCACGCTCACCAAACCCGCCGGCACTCTCACGGGCGTCGTGACCGACACGACCGGCGCTCTCGTGACGACGGCGACCATCACGCTGTCGACTGGCTTGTCGACCGGCACTGACGGCACCGGCAGCTACTCATTCACGTTACCGCCTGGAACGTACGGGGCGACGGTTACCGCACCCGGCTACAACAGCGCGACCGCCTCGGGACTCGTGGTCACCGGCGGTGGGACGACGACGAAAGACTTCAGGCTGGTGCCGCTGCCCGGGACACTCCAAGGGATTGTCACGAGTACGAATCCGGCAGGGACACCGATCGTCGGCGCGACGGTGAAGCTCGTTGACGGCACACCGGCGACCACCGACGCGACCGGGACCTACAAGTTCACATCGCTGCCGCCGGGCACGTACGCCGTGACGGTGACCGCGACGAACTACACCGGTGACAGTGCCTCGGGACTCGTGGTTACCGCCGGTGGGACGACGACGAAGGACTTCGCGCTGGTGCCGCTGCCGGGCACGCTGCAAGGCGTGGTGACGAGTACGAATCCAGCGGGAACACCGATCATCGGCGCGACGGTGAAGCTCGCCGACGGCACGCCGGCGACCACCGACGCGACCGGCACCTATAAGTTCACATCGCTGCCGCCGGGGACCTACGCGGTGACGGTGACCGCGACCAACTACACCGGTGACAGCGCGTCGGGCCTCGTCGTGCCGATCAACGGCACGAAGACGAAAGACTTTGCGCTGGTGCCGCTGCCCGGGACGCTGCAAGGCGTCGTCACGAGTACGAACCCGGCAGGGACACTGATCGTCGGCGCGACCGTGAAGCTCGCCGATGGCACGCCGGCGACGACCGACGCGACGGGGACCTACAAATTCACATCGCTGCCGCCTGGGATGTACGCCGTGACCGTGACGGCGCCGAACTTCAACGGCGACAGCGCCTCAGGCCTCGTGGTCCCGAGCAACGGCACGACGACGAAGGACTTCGCCCTGGTGCCGCTGCCCGGGACGCTCCAAGGCGTCGTCACGAGTACGAACCCGGCAGGGACAGCGATCGGCGGTGCGACGGTGAAGCTGTCCGGCGGCACGTCGGTGACGACAGACACGGCCGGAACCTACACGTTCAGCTCGTTGGCGCCGGGCATATACGCGCTAACGGTGACCGCGACGAATTTCAGCAGCGGGAGTGCATCGGGCCTCGCGGTTTCCAGCAACGCCACGACGACGCAGAACTTCGCGCTGACGCCGCAGCCGGGCACACTCTCGGGTACGGTGACTGACGCGATCACCAAAGCCGCGATCGCGTCGGCGAAAGTGCAGGTCACCAACGGACCGTCGACGACGACCGACAACGGCGGCAATTACTCATTCGCGCTGCCGCCGGGAACATACGATCTCAGCGTCAACGCCACGAACTACGCCGGTACGACGGCGACCGGTGTCGCCGTGGCGAGCAACGCGACGACGACGAAGAGCTTCGCGCTGGCGCCGCAGCCGGGCACACTCTCGGGTACGGTGACTGACGCGATCACCAAAGCCGCGATCGCGTCGGCGAAAGTGCAGATCACCAACGGACCGTCGACGACGACCGACAACGGCGGCAATTACTCATTCGCGCTGCCGCCAGGAACATACGATCTCAGCGTCAACGCCACGAACTACGCCGGTGCGACGGCGACCGGTGTCGCCGTGGTGAGCAACGCGACGACGACGAAGAGCTTCGCGCTGACGCCGCTGCCGGGCGCGTTGCAAGGCATCGTGACGAGTACGAGTCCAGCAGGGACCCCGATCGCCGGCGCAACAGTGAAGCTGGCTGGCGGCGCATCGGTGACGACCGACGCGACCGGAGCCTACAAATTCACCTCGCTGGCGCCGGGCATGTACGCGGTGACGGTGACCGCGACGAACTTCAGCAGCGGCAGTGCATCCGGCCTCATGGTTGCCAGCAACGGCACGGCGACGCAGAACTTCGCGCTCACGCCGCTGCCGGGCACTCTGCAGGGCGTCGTGACCAGCACCAACCCGGCGGGAAGTCCCGTGGCCGGTGCGACGATCAAGCTCGGCGACGGGACGTCGGTCACAACCGACGCCGGCGGGTTTTACAAATTCACGTCGTTGCCACCCGGCACGTATCAGGTGACGGTAACCGCAGCCGAGTACAACATCTTGACAGTGGCGGGCATTGTCGTCGGCAGTAATGCCGTCACCACGCGCAACTTTTCGATCGCGCCGCTGACATCCGATCTTGCGATGGTTGCCAGCGGCCCGGCGTCTGCGACGGCAGGCACGTCGGTGACGTACACATTCACGACCACCAATCTCGGTGTGACCGCCGCAAGCGGCGTCGTCGTCAAGCATGTCATGCCGGCGCAGACGACGTTCACCTCGGTGGGCGCGCCCGCGGGGTGGACGTGTACGAAGCCCGCGGCTGGCGGCAACGGAACGGTGTCGTGCGCGAAATCGTCGATGGCGGTCAACGAGAGCGCCGCCATTTCCGTGACGGTCGTGGTCGCCTGTCCGTTCCCGGCCGCGACGATGACCATGGCGGCGACGGCAACGACCCCGACGCTCGAAACGAGCTCGAGCAACAACAGCGCATCGATCGTGGCGGCCGTCAGCACGCCCGCGCCGACCATCACCGGCGCAAGCGTCGACAAATCGACGCTCTGGCCGCCAAATCACAAGATGGTCGACGTGAAGGTGAACTACACGCTGACCGGCGTGTCGTGTGTCGGCGCTCGCACGACGTTGAGCATCGCGAGCAACGAAGGTGATGCCGAGGACTACGAAGTGGTCGATCCGCACCACATCAGGCTTCGCTCCGAGCGCGAAGGCAACGGCTCGGGCCGCACGTACACCATCACGATCTCCGCGACCAACGACAGCAAGGTGTTCGACCGGAAGACAGTGGTGGTGACCGTCGACCACGACCAGGGCCACGGCAAGTAGACCCGCCCCCGTGAGCCGGGCGCGCGCGTGGCGCGCTCGGCCGTGCCACCCTCGAAGGACATCCAGGCATCCGAATTGCCGAGTGTCCAGCCAGGTCCTTGCACGGTCAAGCAGTTACGCCGCGTGAAGGAATGAGTGAGGGCAGAGAAGGGAAAATCATTCGTGCGGAAGGGAAAACCGATGCGGAGCGCTCTCATGAAGCGAGTCGTACGGCGGTCAGAGCATCGCGTGGGTCGGCGTCAACGCGGGGGTCCCGCTGACGGTCTCGCTGGTGCCGCCGGTCAAGACCGTGCTGACCTCGCCGATCACGGTGAGCACGGCCAACAAGAACGAGAAAGTGAAGAAAGAGAAAGAGAAGAAAGAGAAGAACGACAAGAAACACTGACACGTGTTCGTTGGAACCCATTTCGGGCGGAGACATGACCGAGGCCGGGACACGGGAACGGGCGCTCGACGAGCTGATTGCAGCCGTCGCCTGCGCCCGTCCACGTTTGATCGACGCGTGGGAAACCGCGGCGATCATCGAGTCGCTTGGCTACACCGACGCGCGCATCCGTCGCGAATTCGGTTTTCCCGACACGGCGGCGCTCGGCGCCCACGTGTTCAACGCGCTGGCCCATCATCCCGCCAAGCCGGTTCCTCCGGTGGAACCGGTGTCTCGCCGGCCAATCGTCTCGCTCTTCAACAGCGTCGGTGCGAGTCTCGTCTACGCACTTCCGTGGCTCATCACGTTCATCGTCGAGCGGCTGCGGCCCGAGGCGATGCGGCTGCCCGGCAACGCCGGGCCGCCGCTCAGCCTCGCGCTGATGTTCAGCCTCATCGTCAGCGGCGGCTTCATTCAAGCGATTTCTCGCCGGGGACAGTTCTACATCGGCCTCAAGCAACCGGGACTCGCGGCGCTTGTCACCGGCTATCTGCTGCGGCTCGGGGCGATGGTCGCGGTTGCCGCTGCGGCCACTGGTCTGTTCGTGGGCTGGTACTTCAATCTGTTTTCGTGGCCGTACCTCGTGTTGTGGGCCGACGAGTTCCTGCTGTTGTGCGCCCTCTGGATGACGTGCGGCGTGCTCGCGATCCGAGAGGAGCACTGGCGCGTGCCACTCGCCTTTGCGCTCGGCGGACTGGCGTTCGTCATCGTGAGCGCGACCGGGCGCGATGCGCTGCTCGCGCAGATGATCGGCGCAGGTACTGTGCTGACCGCGGCAGCTATCCAGGTGCCGCGTGTCTTCACGCATAGCGGCTTCGAGGAGCAGCCCAGCGTCGTCCCGCTCCCGCGGATGACGGTGCTGCTATACCGGACGCTGCCGTTTTTCTGGTACGGGACGCTGTACTTCTGTTTCTTGTTTGCCGATCGGTTGGCCGCCAGCGCCTCGGTCTCGGCGCTGACAGGCGCGCCGTTCGGCCTTCGCCCGCAGTACAAGCTCGGAATGGACTTGGCGCTGCTGACGTTCCTGTTCGCGGCGGCCGGAGTCGAGTACGGCAACATCCGGTTCACCGATCTCCTGACGCGTGCGATGCGGGACCCGTTCGATCAGAACGCCCGCGTGTTTCAGCAGCGCGTCAGCAGGATTCATTTGCGCGTGCTCGGCATCGTCGTGTGCGGATTCATTCCGATCGCCGCGATCGTGGGAACGCTGGCGCGGCGTCTGCTGCCCGGAGAGCCCGAGGCCGTCTGGACCACAGTGGCCATCGGCGATGTCGGATACCTGCTGTTGGCGATCGGCCTGGCGAACGCGCTCGCGCTGTTCAGTCTCAATCGGCCGTGGAGCGCGGTGAAAGCGCTGACGGCAGGCCTGATCGTCAACCTGACCGTCGGCTACGTGTTGAGCCACATGGTGAGCCCGTATTTCGCGGCGGCGGGACTCGTCGCCGGCGCCTTCGTGCTCGCGGTGGAGTCGTCGGTCGCGGTGCGGCGCACGATTCGCAGCGACGGCGATCATGCCGTGTCCTCGGCGGTGTGAGTGGTGACGGTACTGGTCGACCTGCTCCTGGGGCTGTGGATCGTCGCCGTCGCGGCGCTCGCGTTCCCGGTCATCCCTGCCCTGGCGCTGGGACGTCCCGCCGGACGCGCGTCCTGGTGGCCGGACGCCCTGGCCGGCGTCGTCTGGACGGCGCTTGCCGTCATCGTCCTCGTTCCGTTGCTCGCCGATCTGTGTCTCTTGAATTGGGCGACGGCGCTGCTGGTGCCGCTGGCGTGGCCGATCGGGTTGTGGCTCTATCGGTACCGCGGCGCGCCGGCGGGTGCGTTTCGCGCGTTGTGCCGGCGCAGCACGCTGCAGGTACTGATGTGGATGGGGGAGCTCTCCACCACGGAGGACACAGGGGACACGGGGAATCGACTTGATCGGCGATGGGGTTTCACCTCCGCCTCCTCCGTGTCCACCGTGGTGGCGCGTTTCAGACAGGCGGCGGTCGCAGCGGTGGCTGTGGCGTTACTGTTGTGGACGACGGACCGCGAGCTGCGCTTCTCGTCGCCGGCCGACTACGACGTCCTCGCCCATACGCGCGCGATGCTGGCCGGCGGCCACTGGGTCGTCGATCCGGCGGCGAGTCTCGCGGCCGTCCTGTCGCGTCTCGCCGCGGTCGATCCGATGCAGGCGCTGCGGTTTCTCAAACCGCTGACAGCGCCGGGCGCGATCGTCGCGGCTGCGCTGCAGACCTCATCGTTGAACGCCGCCTGCGCGTGGACGGCGGTCATCGCCGCCGTCTTGCTTGCGCTCGTCGCGGTCCGCCGCGTCCATCGCCGCGACGGGTGGCACGTCCTGGCGGCGTGCGCCGTGGCGGTATGTTCGTTCTCAGCGGCCAACCGAGCGGGCGCGGATGACGGCGTCGGCATTGCCGGTGCAGGCGGATACGTCGAGTACGACGCAGCGGCGCGGCAGGCGCTGAACATCGCGGGCGACTTCGCGAATCGGCCGTGCGTGATCGTGGCGCCGCCCGAACAGCGCGTCGAGGTCGGCGATCCGCGCCGATGCATCGCGCTCGCCGATTTCGTGCGGCGGTTCGGCGACCGCGCCGGCGACCGTCGTTTCCGCTTCGATGTGCCGGGCCGCGACCTGTTCGTGTTCGTCGAGCGCACGCCATTGCTCGTGCAGCCGGGTGCGGCGTTGACGCCGGCCCGCTACTCGTCTGCAGCCGCGCCGTATTGGATGCCCAACGCCCGCGCGCACCTCGAGCGCCAGGCGCTGGAGCTGTGTGAGAGCTACCGGCGCAGCCACGCGGCAGCGAGCGTCTATTACGAGGACGCGAACCTTCGCGTCTACCATTTCCCGGCCCTTCCACAGCTCCGATGACGCGCTTCGCGCTCGCGGCCGCGTCGATGGTCGCCGTTGCTG
>MNEX01000230.1 GCA_001917905.1 Acidobacteria bacterium 13_1_40CM_65_14 | reverse complement strand
CTTGCGGTGAATCGCTTCTTCGATCCGCGCCACCGCGTCGGCGGCGGTGAAGCCGACCATCCCGCGCCCCTCGGTGAGAAGATTGGCGATGAGGATGATCGGTCCTTTCATGTTCGCGAGCGCGTCGGAGACGCCGCGGACCAGGAAGATCGGCATGAGGCTCGTATAGAAGCTGCCAGGACCGATGATGGCCGCGTCGAATTCGCCGATCGCTTTCGCGACCGCCGGATGAATCGACACCGGCGGCTCGAGCCAGATGCGGCGGACGAAGCGGCCCGACGACTGTCCTGCGTCGACTTCCACTTCACCGCGCGTCGCCGAGCCGTCGCCGTACTCCGCGCACACCGAGGCCTGTTGCACGCTGACCGGCCACACGCGGCCGTGGCAGCCGAGCAGCGCGCGCAATCCGTCAATCGCGTCGAGGAAGTCGCCGCTGTAGCGCTGCATCATCGACAGCAGCAGGTTGCCGCCGGTGTGTCCGCCGAGCCGCGCGTGCTCGAGCGTCGGCAGCCGCGCGAGCAGCACACGCCTCGCCTCGCGCGCGTTCCGCGCCAGCGCGAGCGCACACTTGAGAATGTCGCCCGGCGGCAGCACGCCGAGCTCGTCGCGGAGCTGTCCCGAGCTGCCGCCGCTGTCGAACATCGTGACGACGGCGTTCAGGTGCAGCCACGGATTGCGTTTCAAACCGCCGAGCAGGCTGGGAAGACCGGTGCCGCCGCCGAAGCAGCCGACGTTCAGCTCACGCAAACGCATCGAGCTTCATTCTATCCAGCGGAGCGTTTCAACAGAAGGTGATGGGATCAGATACGGTCCACTAGAATGGTGCGATGCAGAGCTCGCCCGCGGTCCACACACTGGAAAAAGAACTCCGTGGCATCTTCGGCGCGCGCCTGCAGTCGCTCGTCGCGTACGGGGAGCGCGCGCGCGCGACAACGCTCACTGGGCACGCGCACGACGCGCATGGACACGGGCATGGCCACGACGCCGCGGCGGTCCAGACGATCGCGATGGTGGAGACGCTGACGGGCGACGATTTGCGCGCGTGCGCGGGCCGCGTCGCGGCGTGGCACGACGCGGGGCTCGCCACGCCGCTCGTGCTGGCGGCGCACGAGTTCGCGCGATCGCTCGACGCGTTCCCGCTCGAATTCGGCGCGATTATCGCTGACCACACGCTCGTCGCCGGCAGGAATCCGTTCGAGGGGATGACCGTCGACGCGGCGGATCTGCGACGCGCGGTCGAAGTGCAGGCGCGCAGCCACCTCCTGCACCTGCGCGAGGGCTACCTCGAAACGCGCGGACGCGCCGAGGCGGTGGCCGTGCTGATCGAGCAGTCGGCGCCGGCCTTCGCCGCACTCCTGTCGAGCCTCGCGCGCCTTGATCGACAGCCGTCGCATGATGCCGCAGCCGCCGCGCGGCACGCCGAGCGGCTGCTCGGGGTGCCCGGCGGCGCCATCGCCGACGTCCGACAAATGGCGCACCAGTGGTCGTTAGTCATTGGTCGTTGGTCGTTAGTCATTGGTCGTTGGTCGTTAGTCGTTGGTCGTTGGTCGTTAGTCGTTGGTCATTGGTCGTTAGTCGTTGGTCATTGGTCGTTGGTCGTGGGTCATTGGTCGTTGGTCGCGGGTCATTGGTCGTTGGTCGTTGGGTATTCGTTGTTGCTCGTTGGCCGACGATCGCGTGTCTCGTGTTGTCTGTGGTGTCCGGATTTAGCCGGACCGTCGCGGCCGCCGATCTTCCGGAACTGACCGGACCGGTCAATGACTTCGCGCACGTCATCGACGCGGAAAGCGCCGCGGCAATCGAGAGTATGTCGCGTGCTCTGAAGGAAAAGACCGGCGACGTCGTCGTCGTCGCCACCGTGCCGACCTACGAGCCATACGCCGACATCCGCGAATACGCGGTGAAGCTGTTCGAGAACAACGGCAAGGGGATCGGCGAAAAAGGCCAAGACAACGGCGTGCTGATTGTGCTCGCCCTGAAAGAGCGCAAGGTCAAGATCGAGGTCGGTTACGGCCTCGAACAGTGGATTACCGATGGATTCGCCGGCGAGACGAGCCGCGAGTACATGGCGCCTCAGTTCCGCGAAGGCCGCTACGGCGCGGGGCTGCTCGCCGGTGTCGAGCGGATCGTCGGCCGCATCACGCAGGGACGCGGCGTCACCCTCGAGGGCGTGCGCCTGCCGGCGACGGCAAATCGATCGCGCGACGGGGGCGGGACGCCGATCTCATTCGGCGTGATCTTGTTCGTCTTCTTTCTGATTCTGATCGTGAGCCGCATCGGCGGCGGTCCCGGTGGGCGGCGCAGGCGCTTTTGGGGCGGCGGACCGTGGAGCGGGTGGTCGAGCGGCGTCGGACCGTTTGGCGGCGGATGGGGCGGCGGCGGTTTCAGCGGCGGTGGTGGCGGGTTCGGCGGCGGCTTCGGTGGATTCGGCGGCGGACGAAGTGGTGGTGGTGGTGGCGGCGCGAGCTGGTGAGCGGGGGCGGGGTCCCGAGCGGTAAAGAATGTCGATAGAATGCCTATATGAAGATGATGCGAAGAACGGCGCTTCAGCTGATCGGCCTCGCACTTGTCGCGATGCCGCTCACGGGCTGTTCGTATAACAAGTTCGTCAGCCAGGAAGAAGCGATTAAGGCGCAGTGGGCGCAGGTCGAGAATCAACTGCAGCGGCGCAACGATCTGATTCCCAACCTGGTCGAGACCGTCAAAGGCTACGCGCAGCACGAACAGGGCGTGTTCAAGGAGATCGCGGACGCGCGGTCGCAATTGCTCAACGCGAAGTCGCCCGAGGAAAAAATCGAAGCCGCGAACCGGCAGACCTCCGCGCTCGGACGGCTGCTCGCCATTGCTGAGAACTATCCGCAGCTGAAAGCGAACGAACAGTTCAACCGGCTGATGGATGAGTTGGCGGGCACCGAGAATCGCCTGGCGGTCGAGCGCATGCGCTACAACCAAAAGGTGGAGGAGTACAACGCCGCGCGGCGTCAGTTCCCGGCCAACCTCACGGCGAAGATGTTTGGCTTCAAGGAATATCCGTACTTCCAGGCGCCGCCCGACGCGAAGCAGGTGCCGAAGGTCAACTTCAGCAAGCCGTCATAGTTCTAAGTTCTGAGTTCTAAGTTCTAGGTTCACCGTGCGAGGACCATTGCCTTGGGAACGGCTGCTCTGGAGCGGCCATCCCCTGCGGCTTCGCGCCCGCCTGTCCGGCGAACGCTACTTCCTCACTGACTTCCGGCTCGCCCGCGCGTACGGAAAACAGCTCGACGAGCTCGTCCTCCACGACGTCGGCGAAATCCAGCGCAGCGAGTCGCGACTCGATCGACTGCTCGGCACCTCGACGTTGATCGTCAACGCCAAGCCACGCGGCGTCGCACCTGTGGTCCTGACCGGTATTCGCCACGGCGCGCAGCTGGCGGCGCTGCTCGAGCTCCTGTCAGGTGATCCGCGCGCGCAGGAGACCTTGTTGGATCGCGAGGCCGTTCGCGTGGCCCTCGCCTGGGAGCCTCGCCCGCCAGTGAGCGAGTATCGCCAGGCGCTCGCCGGCTTCCTCGCCATCCTCGTCGCGATGTTCGCGGTCGTCATCGGCCTTCACGGCAAGGTGGCGCCGGTCGCCTATGCGGCCGACGATGCGATTGCGCCGAACGGGGTGAAGCGGAGCCGCGGTGAGATCGTCCGGTTCATGGAAATGGATGTGATGCCGTGGGCGCGCGCGACCCTCGGACGGATCGTGGGCGGTCCCAATCGCGTGACGTGCGACACGTGCCACGGCGCGAGCGCGGCCGGGCGCGATTGGCGGATGCCGGCGGTCGCCGTGCTGCCGCAGCCCGACGTGAAAGAACGCGGGTGGGAGGCCTACGGCGGTGGAATGGATGCCCAGATGCGCAACGCGATCTACGGATATCTGGCCGATTCAGAAAAGCAGACCAAGGCGGGCTACATGCGTGAGGTCGTCATGCCCGGCATGGCGCAGCTGCTTCGCCGGCCCGCGTACGATTTCACCCAGCCCTACGATTACAATCGCTCACATCACGCGCTCGGCTGTTATCACTGCCACCGCGTCGAATAAATTCGCTACAATAGCTACAGCGCCCGATGAACTCGACCACGATCCGTCAATCGGCGGTTCCTGCCTCGGCGGTTCTCAGCTCGTGGCAAACCTATCCGTGGCGTGACGGCATCCAGATCGACCAATTGATGGCGCTCGACCGCGTGACGGTGCGAACCAGGCACAGCGTGTACGAGCTCATCGTCGTCTCGTCGGCGAGCGCCGATGTTCTGGTCCGTGGCGGCGAGTTCTTTCCCGAGTTCACGCGCGCGCGCCTCGCCGGCTGCACGCTCGGCGGCAGTTTCCTGAAGCTGCGCAGCATCTACATCGGCTTCCACATGGAGTTCGCGCTCGGCGACGGCGTCATCATCACGAGCCCGGTGCGAACGATCGATCTCGAGACGCCTGCCCCACCCTCCAGCGGCGTCAACTAGTGGCGTAAGTGACACGTGCGGCTCGCGCGCTCGTCGCGATCGTCATCGCGGCCGCGACGCTTGTCGCGCAGCGTGCCTCTCATCCCGATCCGATCCTGCTCCTCATCTCGTTCGACGGCTGGCGCTGGGACTACATCGATCGGGTGCCGGCGCCGAACCTGAAAGCGCTCGCCGCACGCGGCGTGCGGGCGGCGGAGTTGATTCCGTCGTTTCCCACATTCACGTTTCCCAATCACTACACGATCGTCACCGGCCTCTATCCCGATCATCACGGCATCGTGCAGAACACGATCGACGATCTCGCCTACGCCGAGCGGTTCACGATGTCCGCGGCGACGGCGCGGGAAGGACGCTGGTGGGGCGGCGAACCGATGTGGGTGACCGCGGAGCGACAGGGCCTGCGATCGGCACCGATTTTCTGGCCCGGCTCGGAAGCGCCCGCCGGCGGCGTGCGGCCGACGGCATGGCTGCCGTTCGATGACAAGGTGTCGACCACCGACAAGGTGGGACAGGTGCTCGATCTACTCGCGCTGCCGGCGGAGCGGCGTCCGTCGTTCCTGACGGCGTACTTCAGCGAAGTCGATCATGCGGGACACGAAAACGGACCCGATTCGCCCGAGTTGATCACGGCTGCCTCGCATCTGGACGAGGCGCTCGGCCAGATTGTCGACGGCGTGCGGCGCCTCGGTCTCGACGATCGCATGACGCTCGTCGTCGTCTCGGATCACGGCATGACGCCGACGCCCGCCGATCGATTCATCTTCCTCGACGACTACGTCGACCCGGACTCGATCGATTTCGTCGAGATGGGCGCGTTTCTTCAGCTCAGGCCGTACCCGGGACTGCTGGACGCGGTCTATCGTCAGCTTCGCGGCCGGCATCCGCATCTCGCGGTCTACAAACGCGAGGAGCTGCCGGCGCGCTTTCACTATGGCCGCAACCCACGCATCACGCCGATCATCGGCCTGCTCGACCAGGGCTGGACCGTGACGACGCACGAGCGCGAGGCGGCGCGCAGGCCTGACGCCCCGCCGCGCAACGGCGCGCACGGGTACGATCCGCAGCTGCGATCGATGCACGGGTTGTTCGTCGCCGCCGGACCCGGCGTCCGCCGCGGCCTCGTCGTCGCGCCGTTCGAGAACATCCACATCTACGATTTCCTCTGCGCAATCCTGAGGCTCACGCCCGCGAAGAACGACGGCGACCCGGCCGTCGGCAAGGCGTGGCTCGTCACCGGCGATCAACGCAGAAACCGCTGAACACGCAGAAACAGACTGCTCTGGCTGGCTTGATCCGCTACGCTGATATTTGGTGTCCTTCGTGTCCTTTGTCTTGATTCAGCGCCGCTACACCGAATCGAGAACCGCTCCAGCGTCAACGTCGTGGGGTGCTGACGAGCGTCAGCGTCGATTCCGTGTTCGCCTGGACCGCGGCATCACTGAACAGCAGCGGCACGAGGTCGCCTGACGACCAGAGCTTCGCGAGATCCGAGAAGTGGGGGCTCGCCGGCGATCCGGACTGACCGGGTGCGTTGACCGCGCGCGAGCGATCCCAGTCCTTCGAGTCCAGCAGCGCACGAAGCGGGCTGTCATCGTCTGCGGGGCGGCTGAGCGGGCCGATGTTGAATCGCTGTCGCCTGGCAGCGGTGATGGCGAGAGGATGCGCGAAGGTCGCCTCGGCACTGGCCGCTGACGGTCCGTCGTGCCTCGGGTCGGCTGCGGCGACGCCGTCGCCGCGCGGGTTGAACGCGTGCGGCAGGTCGTCGATCGTCCGCCAGCCTGTCCATTCACCGGCTCGCCGGATCGGAATCAGCGCGGCATCCTGGAAGCCGACGTTGCCGTCCGTGTCGAGATACACGACGCGGCGCGCCGGCATCTTCCATCGCGCAAGCGCCGCACGAAACTCCGGCCACGCGCCCGCCTGATCGATCGCGAGCGACGCCAGCTCCGGCGCCGCACCCGGTTCGGTACCGCTCCAGCGGACGGTGAACACCTGATCATGCTCGCGATCCGACGCGATGATCACGCCGTGCGCCGAGTATTCACGATCGAACACGAACGGCGTCTCGCGTCCCTTGACGACGATCCGTTCCTTGATCACGAGCGTCGGCGCACCCATTTGGTCTTTGTAGATGTCCTGCGTGTCGGCGTCGATGCCGGTCATGCCCCATGCGACGCGCTCGTTGTGGCCGATCGCCACGCCGGGCCGCCACGGCGACGTCGCGCCGATGACGTTCCAGCCGGGCGCGTTGAGGTGGACGAAGTAGCGGCGCGACGGATGATCGAGCGTGCGCCGCGCTTCGGAAATCGACAGCACGCCCGCCCGCGTCGCGTTCACGCGTCCGATCGATCGGACAGCGACGAGGTCTGGTTGAACCGCCGCGCCGCCGGCGAAAAACGGCGGCGCGCCGACGCTGCGGATCGCGTCGGCAATCACATCGCTCATGCCCGTGCGGCGGATCTCGTCGATCGCATCGCGGCTGGCGACGAACGCGTCGGTCCGATTCAACAGATCCACCGGCGACCAGAAGTCCGGCTTCCACCCTGCCAGCACGAACTCTTCCGGCGGCCGTTCGAGCGCGAGCGCGACCCACGCGTTGATGCCGCGGACGAACGCGGTCGCGATCGCCTTCACGTCGGCGCCGTAGCTCGCCCACTCCGCCTCCAGATCGCCGCGGTACTGCATGCGCCGCGTCATCGCGTCCCGCTCGACGAAGTTCGGACCGAGCACTTCCGACAATCGTCCATGCACCGAACGCCGCCACAAATCCATTTGGAAGAGGCGATCCTGCGCCTGGACGAATCCCTGCGCCGCGAACAGATCGTCCTCGGTCTGCGCGTAGAGGTGCGGTACGCCCCACCGGTCCCGGACAACGCGTACCGGCGCCGAGAGTCCGGGCACGACGGACGTGCCGGAGATCTCGGGCATCAGCGGCGGCGCAGGCGGCGGCGGCTCGCGACACGCGGTGGTCAGCAGCAGCGCGTACGCGATGAGCGCGAGCGGCGTTACACTACGGCGCATGGCGATCAAAGACGGACTGCTGGCGGAGTTCGATCACGAGATGGGCACGACGCGGAAGCTGCTGGAGCGCGTGCCTGACGAGAAGCTGTCGTGGAAGCCGCACGACCGATCGATGTCGATGGGCGGCCTCGCGACGCACCTGGCGAACCTGCCGCACTGGGGCGGGACGATCCTGAACGAGCCGTTCTTCGATCTCGCGGCCGCGCCGCCGAACCTGCCGGAAAAAACGTCACGCGCCGACATTCTCAAGGCGTTCGACGAGACAGCAAAGCAGACACGCGCGTGGCTCGACAAGAGCGACCCCGAGCTGCTGGCGCCGTGGGCGTTGAAGCGCGGCGGTCAGGAAATGTTCTCGATGCCGCGCGTCGCCGCGTTCCGCAGCTTCGTCCTCTATCACACCGTCCATCACCGCGGTCAGCTGAGCGTGTATCTCCGGCTCAATAACGTCCCCGTGCCGGCGATCTACGGTCCGTCGGCGGACGAGGGCATGTAGGGCAGGATAGGTGGGATAGGCAGGAAGGGCTGGACGGAAAGGCTCTCCGCGCTCCTGCCCATCCTGCCCGCCCTGCCCATCCTGCCCATCCCGCCCATCCTGCCCATCCCGCCTAGTGCGGTCGACTCGCGGTCGATGGCGGAGTCGGTTGCAGCGTCAGCCGTTCTTCCGCGACGGAGTCCACTTTCGACCGGCTGTAGAAGATCGGGAAGTACTTGCCGCGCGACCAGATCTCGAAGAGATCGCGATAGTGCGGGCTGCCGGGATCGCCCGACTGACCCGGATTGTTCAGGCCGAGCGAGTTGTCCCAGTTCTCCGTGTCCGCGATGATCTTCAGCGATCCGCCTGACGTCTGATTGTCGGCGTTGCCGGTCGCGCTCACCGTGAAGCTGTCACCGCCGCGCGGGAACGGACCGACGTTGAGCTTCGCGCGCACGTCGGGCGCGGCGATCTCGGCGAGTGGATGGCGAATCAGCGCGTGGTGATATTTCTCCTGGCCCCAGCGCCACCCGTTCATGTCCGGACCCAGCTTCCTGGTCAGCTCGTCGACCGCCTCGGTCAGGCTGCGCACGAGGATCTCGTCGCGGCCTTTCTGCGCGTCGGCGCCGAAGCGGCCGTCCGGCGCGTTCAGCCAGTCGATGACGCGCTTCAGGCTCGGCTGGCCGACGAACGACTGCGCGTCCTTCGGCACGACGAGGTTGCGCACGTTCGCCGTCAACCGCCGTTGCCACATCTCGTAGATGCCCGCGGCCACGGAATCGGCGTCGACGCTGTAGTTCCACGCCAGCAACAGCTCTTGCGCTTTCTTTATGGACGCTTGTCTCAAGCCCGACTCGAGCCTGACTTCAGCCTGACTTGAGCCCGACAGCAGCCTGACTTCAGCCTGACTCGAGCCTGACTGCAGTACGACTTCCCGCAACAGCGGCACCAGACTGCGAGCGGGCAGCGACACGTTGTCGTTCTGCAGCCGCACCATGTCGGCGACGGTGTGCAGGCGTCCTGACCCGAGCACCTCGCTGATGCGCGACACGCGGAACGGATCGGCGCCGGTGTAGTGCAGCGCTTCCTTGTACGGAAAGTCCCGCGGAAACAGATAGTTGTTCGCGGTCGCGAAATATCCCTTCTCGGGATTCGCGACGTGCGGCAGCGCGGTGATCGGCAGGTAGCCGTTCCACTCGTAGCGGCCGTCGCCGGGCACGGGCACGAGCCCCGACCAGTTGGGCCGCAGCGGCGTGATCGCGACCGCCTGGTAGCCGATGTTGCCTTTGCGATCGGCCCAGACCATGTTCTCCGACGGAATGCGGCTGTAGCTGCACGCCTCGACGAATTCCTCCCAGCTCTTCGCCTGATCCATCCGCAGGCTCGCGAGATACGGCGCCGCGCCGATTTCCATCCACGCCGCCCGCAGCGCGTACGCCTTGTGATGGACCGTATCTTCCGACAGCACCGGACCGTGACGCGTGTACTTCAACTCGACGGCAACCGGCGACTGCCCTTTCACCGGAATCGTGTCCTTGACGATCCGCATGTCTTCCCACGTCCCGCGATACTTGTACTGATTCGGATTCGCCGGGTTCGTGTCGTACACGTAGAGATCTTCCGAATCGGATCCGAAGATCGTGAGTCCCCACGCACCGTACTCGTTGTGACCGATCGAGACGCCGGGCAGCACCGGCTCTCCGCCGCCGATCACATTCCACTCCGGCGCGACCAGATGCACCCAATAGCGCAGCGACGGTGCGCTCTGATTGCGATGCGGATCGTTCATCATCAACGGATAGCCGCTCTGCGTCAGCTTGCCGCTCACGACCCAGTTGTTGCTGCCGATGTCTTCCTGACGCTGATTCAACTCGAGCGCCGGCGGCTCCTCCACTGCGGGCGCGGATCCAAAATTCACCGGCCGGCGGAATGCGTTGTACACCTCGAGGATCGAGTTGTCGATCAGTGTGAGGTCGATCGACGGATCGGGAGTGATGTTCGGATCGCCGCCCTGGAAGTACTGAATGTCTTTCACCTTCTCCGCGCCCAGCACGCGAACCGCCTGCGCCATGTTCACTTCCTGACCGATGTTGGCCAGAAGCGCGTTATGACGAGAGATCACGACCTCGGGCGTCCACGGCGCCGGCTTGATGCCGAGCATCTTGAACTCGACCGGCAGCGCCGCGGGTTCTTTACTCGCTTCGGCGATGTACGCGTTCACGCCGCGCACGTACGCGGTGATGATCGCTTCGCCGTGCGGGTGATACCAATTCAGCTCCGACCTCAAATCGCCGCGGAACATGTGCAGGCGCGTGCCGATGTCGCGCTTCAGCTCCTTCGGACCGAGCACCTCGGCGACCGTGCCGGTCGCCTGGCGGCGCCACAACTCGAACTGGAACAGGCGGTCGCGGGCGGCCGTATACCCCTGCGTGAAGAACAAATCCGCTTCGTTTTTCGCGTAAATGTGATTGATGCCCCAGCGATCGCGGACGACTTCCACCGGCTCGCTGAGACCGCCGGGAACTTGGACGCGCAGCGTCTGGTCGGCGGGCGCGGCCCCAATCGACCGCGAAGCGACGCCGATCACCATCGCAAAGAAGATCAGTCTTCGCATGGGCGGGATGCTAACATGTCCCGCTCACCCGGTCATTCATCCGTGCGGAAGGGGATTCTCATGACGACCCGACTCGCCCTCAAGACGATGTCGTTGGCGATCGTGGCGATCGCGTGCGCGACCGCGCCGGTGCCGCGCGCGGAGCAGCAGAAAACCGCGCCCGCCGCGCCGCCGCCGAAGAAGAGTCCCTATCTGAAGATGTCGGAACCGTGGCCGGACGCGGCCGTGCTGCAGGCGCGGCGCACCGACGCGGAGCGGCGGCCGATCTTCCAAAAGACCGAGCCGCTCGCGTTCACGCTCGCCGCCGACTTCAAGCTGATCAACAAGGATCGGAAGCCGGAGAGCACCGCTCGCTATCCCGGGCTCCTGTCGATGACCGACGAGCGCGGCCGCGAATACACTCTGCACGTCAGGCTGAGCCCGCGCGGACACCTTCGCCGGATGGCGCGCACCTGTGAGTTCGTGCCGCTGCGCGTCGAGTTCATGCCGGAGGAAATCAGCGGCACGGTCTTCGAAGGGCAGACGAACCTGAAGCTCGGGGCGCACTGTCAGGATGACAAGGCATTCGATCAGTACGTTCTGCGTGAGTACCTCACGTACCCCCTCTTCAATCTGGTGACCCCGCGATCCTTCCGCGCTCGTTTGGCGCACGGCACGTACGTCGACGCGAAGACTCAGAAGACCGTCACCACGCGATACGCGATATTTCTCGAGCACGAAAACGACGTCGCCCGCCGCCTCGGCGGACGCGACGTCCAGCTGCCG
>MNEX01000214.1 GCA_001917905.1 Acidobacteria bacterium 13_1_40CM_65_14 | reverse complement strand
GCCGGCGGCGCGGATGGGGACGCCGCCGCCATCGTGGGGTCGGTGGACACCTCTTTGGCCGGATTTGGCGGCGGGTGGCCCCACCGCCCGGGCAGCTGCACGGCGAGCCCGGCGGCCTTGAGGTAGACCCCGGCCGTCTCGCGCCGCACGCCCGTCGCCGCTTCAATGCGGCGCAGCGTCCAGCCTAACTGCCCAGGGCAATGACTTGCTGCTTCTTCGCGTCGCTCAAGATGTTGGCCATGGCGGCGGAGGGACCACAGTCCCCACCGCCGCGTCGACGTCTCGAGCGCCTACTTCCTATGGCCAGTTTTTAGGTGTCCATCTATGGCCGGTTTTGGGTGTCCACCAAGGGCTGTGGCGCAATGATATATTGTACGTGCCAAACGTCACGACGCGGCGAGGCGTAGCGTTAGCCGATTGCTGCGTGACGGGCTCCCCTTACCACGTGCCCCGGTCGGCACAGCGCCGGGAAACGATAATGCGTACGGCATCGCTTCGTCTCGGACCATGCTACTGCACCTGTTACGCCTGATCATCGCGTTGGCTGTCGCGAGCGCGCTCGCCGCCTGCGGCCGCGGAGATGGCGCTGCGAATCGGGCAAAGCGGGCGGTATCGGACATTTTTGTGGATGTCACCGAGGCCAGCGGCGTTCGCTTCACGCACACCAACGGGATGACCGGCGAATATTTCTTTTCCGAGATCATCGGCTCGGGCGTGGCCGTGTTCGACTACGACAACGATGGTCGACCCGACATTCTGGTGCTCCAGGGAACGCCGCTCGCGGACCCGAGCAACACCAGCGGAGCAACCCAATGCTCGGCGCGCCTGTTTCACAACGAAACGGTAGTGAGCGAGAATGGACCGCGCACGCTCAAGTTCACCGATGTGACGGAGAAGTCGGGGCTTTGCTCACACGGCTACGGCATGGGCATTGCGGTCGGCGACTTCGACAACGACGGCTTCATCGATGTGTTCATCACCCACTTCGGCGCGCCCAACCAGCTCTTTCGAAATCGGGGCAATGGAAGCTTCGATGACGTCACCAAGAGCGCAGGCGTCGGCGGCAATGGCCGCTGGGGCTCGAGTGCAACCTTCGTCGATTATGATCGAGACGGCTTGCTCGACCTGTATGTCGCGAACTATGTCAACTACTCGGTCGCGGACAAGAGAAAGTGCTACAACTACACGAGCGCGCGGGATTACTGTGCGCCGACGAGCTATGCGCCAGTGCCCGGGATTCTGTATCACAATCTTGGCAACGGGAAATTCGAGGATGTGTCGGTGCGTTCGGGCATCACGCGCGCATACGGCAACGGGCTGGGTGTCGTTGCGGCGGACCTCAATGGCGACGGCTGGCTCGATATTTATGTCGCCAATGACGGCAATCCCAATCAACTGTGGATAAACCAGAAGGACGGCACATTCCGCGACGAAGCGCCGGCGCGCGGCGCCGCGGTGAACGCGGACGGCGCGGCGGAGGCCGGGATGGGCGTGGACATCGCGGACTTCGATGGCAACGGAAGCGAAGATATTTTCATCACCCATCTCACGCATGAAAAAGCAACGCTCTACGTCAATCTCGGTCAGGGCCAGTTCGAGGACCGCAGCGCCGCCGTTGGCCTCTACGCCCCGACCACGCCTTACACGGGCTTCGGTACCGCCTTCATCGACTACGACAACGACGGCTGGCTCGACATCGTGATCGCCAATGGCGCCGTGCATGTCATCGAGGAGCAGGTCCGGGCGCACGAGCCCTTTCCGCTGCATCAGATCAAGCAGTTGTTCCACAACCTCGGCAACGGGCGCTTCGAGGAAACCACCGCGGTAGCGGGAAGCGCATTCGCGCTCTCCGAGGTGGGACGCGGTCTCGCCGTTGGGGATCTCGACAACGATGGTGCCACGGATTTCGTCGTGAGCAACAACAACGGGCCGCTGCGCATCTTCCAGAACAGGGTCGGCGGCGCCCGCCCATGGCTGGGACTGCGCGTCATGACCGGCAGGCGCGACGCCTATGGCGCGAAGATCGAGCTCAAGCGCAAAGGAGCACCGACGCTGTGGCGCCGCGTCCACTCCGACGGCAGCTATCTCTCGGCGAGCGATCCACGGGTGTTGGTTGGCCTTGGAGACGCCACCGAGATCGAAAGCCTCACGGTGCACTGGCCCGACGGCAAGAGTGAGCGCTTTGCTCCACCACCGCTGCGGCAATACACCACTCTCGGGCAAGGCCGAGGCATCGGCGCGGCGAAGCCATGAGGTGGATGCTGGCCTTGTCCGTGCGCCTTGCCGTGATGGCAAGCATTGCGATGCTGATCGGTGCATGCGCGAAGCCGCCCGAGCTGCTGCCCATGCCGGCGACCGATATGAGCATGCTCGAACCCGCGGTGCGCAACCGGATCGCGGCTGCGCACGCCGAGTTCGATGCGGTGGCAGCGCGAAAGCCCTCCTCCGTCCAGCTCGCCAAAGCCTATGGTGAGCTGGCAATGGTCTATCACGCGCAAGATCTCGCCACGCCCGCGAAGATTGCCTACACCAATGCCCACCGGCTCGATCCACGCGACAAACGTTGGCCCTATCTGCTCGCCCATCTGTACGCCGATGAAAGCAAGGTCGCCGACGCGATCAAATACTTCGAAATCGTTCGCGACATCGACCCCAACGACGTGCCCACGCAGGTCTATCTCGGCCAGATGTATTTCTTGAACGGCGATCTGGACAAGGCGCGCGCCATGTTCGAGAAGGCGCACGTCGACAAGGATGCGCGGGCCGCGGCCTTGACCGGGCTGGGGAAGGTTGCGCTCGCCAAAGGCGACTACCAGGAAGCCGTCGCTCGCCTCGAGGAAGTATTGAAGCTGTGGCCCAGCGCGAGCCGGCTGCGGCAACCCTTGGCGACGGCGTACCGGGGGCTGGGTGATATAGCGAGGGCGGAAGCGAATCTTGCGAATTACGCGGCGGACGGCGGAGAGCCTGGTGTGTCCGACCCGATCGTCGATGCCCTGAGCGAGAAGGTCGCGGTCTCGCGGGTATTGCTTCGTCGCGGGCAACGCTTCGGTAAGGAAGGCCGGTTCGATCTCGCCGAGCGGGCGTTTCGCGCTGCGGTAGCATCCGATCCCAGCAACGCCGAGGCGATCGCGAATCTCGGTATCTCGCTCGCGAATCTTGGACGCACCGAAGAAGCCCGGGACCGGCTGGTGGAGTCGCTGCGCATGGATGACACCATTGCGCTGGCGCGCTTCAGTCTTGGCGTCGTCTATGACCGCCAGGGAGCCGATGCGTCCGCCATCGAGCAGTATCGCGCAGCAATCAAGCACGACCCGAACAATGTCCAGGCCGTCGTCTACCTGGCCGATGCCACGCTGCGTACCGGTGCGGCGCTGGAGGCGGCACACTGGTATCGACAGGCACTCGCCAAAGCGCCGGACTCGACTCGCATTTCGCATGCGCTCGCGATGGCGCTGATCAAGGCCGGCCGCCATGCCGAAGCCCGCAAGGTGCTCGAGAGCGCACTCTCCGCGCAGCCTGGAAACGCCGAGCTGCTCAATGCGCTGGCACGCCTTCTCGCCACCGCGCCCGATGCAGCGGTGCGCGATGGTCGCCGCGCGCTGGAGATGGCGAAGTCGCTGTTCGAGGCCACCCGCAGCCTCGCGGTCGGCCAGACCTACGCCATGGCCTTTGCCGAAATCGGAAACTTCACGGAGGCAGTCAAGCTGCAACAGGAAACGATCATCGGCTACGAACGCTCCGGCACACCCGTCGACAAGTCGTTCCTCGCGCGCAACCTCGTCGCATACCAGCAGCNNNNGCTTTCTGACCTCGATCACGCGGTTTGCCGAGGGCACGTCGACGTTGGTGGTGGTGCCATCGGTCCTAGCGCTGGATCTTCGACTGAGCGACGACGCCTCGGCCCTCCCGGACAGTGTAGGCGTAATTCGGTTGCAGTCCCGTCAGGGTCTCCCGCTTACCGCTCGGCCAGAGGATCTCGGCCGAGACCGGAGTTGTGTCACGCGCGAGCCCGAAGGTCAGCGGAAGCTCGCTCTGCGAGAGGTAGCTGGAGCCGCTCTTCACCCACTTCATCCGGCGGCCGGCCTTGGTCTGGACCACCGCCCGCGCGCCGATCCCATCGCCGGCGCGCGGCCCGCGGAGCAACGTCATCCGCAGCACGTGGTTGCGGTTGCCGGCGTCGTTCCGGAAGAGGATGGCGGGGCCGCCATTGCTGGTGGCGACGATGTCGAGGTCGCCGTCACCGTCGAGATCGGCGTAGGCGGCGCCCCGTCCGACGAACTTCCGCGTCAACGCCGCCCCGGTCTTCGCCGCGACCTCGCGGAAGCCCTCCTTCCCCAGGTTCAGGAAGAGCAGGGGCGCCTGCGCGTGACTGACCTCGGGCTGGATCTTCTGGATCTCGTCCTCGACGTGGCCGTTGACGATGAAGACATCCTCCAGACCATCCAGGTTGTAATCAAAGAAGAAGAGACCGAATTTGACGAGGAGGAGTCCGGCGGGCCCGACGCGGGACGGCCCGCTCCAGTCGAAGAAGAAGTTCTCGTGCTCCTGAACATAGAAGGATGTCATCTCGTGCGAGAAGTTCCCGATGACAAGGCCCAGCTTGCCCGAGCCGTCGAAGTCAGCCAGATCGAGGCCCATCGCCCCGCGCGCCTTGCCGTTCTCGTCGAAGGCGATCCCCGCCTGCACGCCATCGTCCGCGAAGGTCCCGTTCTTCTTGTTGACGTAGAGATAGTTGGGCTGCGTGTCGTTCGCCACGACCAGATTCGGCCAGCCCTCCGCCGTCGGGTAGACGGCCACGCCCAGCGTCTTCCCGCGCGCGTTCGCGACGCCGGCCTTGCCGCTCACCTCCGTGAACGTGCCGTTGCCGTTGTTGTGGAAGAGACGGTTCGATTCCCCGACGTACGGCTCCGGCGTGCAGTACGACTTGTTCTTTCCGTCCAGCGTGCACCAGATGTCAGTGTCCCGGCTCCACGTGACGTAGTGGCCGACGAACAGATCGAGGTGACCGTCGCGATCGTAGTCGACCCACGCCGCGCTCGTGCTCCATCCCAAATCGGCGACACCGGCCCGGGCCGTCACGTCGGTGAACGTGCCGTTGCCGTTGTTCTTGAACAGCAGCGCTGACCCGAGACCGGTCACGTAGATGTCGACGAACCCGTCGTTGTCGTAGTCACCCACGGCGCAGCCCATGCCGTAGAGCTGGCGGGTGAGTCCCGCGGCCTCGGTGACGTCCTTGAAGCGGCCGCCGCCCAGATTACGGTACAGCGTCAACGATGTCTTCGGGCCTCCGGGTTGTCCCGGCCACGCCTTGCCGCTGACGAACAAGAGATCCTGCCGGCCGTCGTTGTCGAAATCGAGAACGCACACGCCGGAGCCCATGGTCTCCGGCAGGTACTTCTTCCCGTACGCGCCCGTGAAGTGGCGGAACGTCACGCCCGAGGCTGCGGTGACATCCGTGAAACTGACGGTCTCCTCGGCGGGGACCGCCGGCCAGACCCACGTCAGCGCGGTCACGGCGACGACGATCGCGCCAGGAGCGATCCTCGTGAATCTCATCGCGCACGCTTCGCGGTCTGATACTCGTCCTTCGCGGCCGGGCCATTCCACGGGAGCGGAACGGAGCGATGCTCGTGAATGGCCTGGCGCTCGTTGTTGGCGTGCGCATCGGCGCGCCGAACCCCTGCGGTCACCGTCTGCGCCGTCTCGTCAGCCTTGAACCTCAGGTAGAGCTTGTACTCGCGATCGGCGAGCTCCGGCTTGCGAAGGGCCCGGTAGTCCAGCATCAGCGTGTAGTGCGCGGCGAGGTCTTCCGGATCGATGTTGATGACCTTCTGGAGCTCGACGACCGACTCGTCGAAGCGCCGGAGCAAGTACAGGACCTTGCCGATCTCGTTCAGCACGACGCGATCGCGCGGATACCGAGCCTGCGCCCGCCTGAGCGACTCGAGCGCCTCCGCGTACTTCCCATGCGCTTTCAGCGCCACGCCCATGAAGTAATGGATCTTGGCCAACTGTGGATCGACGGCCAGGGCTTTCTGGAGGAACGGCAGCGCGCCCGCCGCGTTGCCCTCCTCGATCTTCACGCGCGCGACGTTGACCCAGCCGTCGGCGTACGCAGGATCGAGCTCGGTCACCTTGCCGAACGCCCGCTCGGCGTGTCGAAGGTCGCCCTGGAGGAAGAGGCCGATGCCGTAGTCGTTCCAGCGCTCGCGGGCCTTGGCGTCGCGGCCCTCGACTGCGGCAGGCAAGGATGTGCCGGCATCGACGACGTCCAGGACCGCCCTCGTCTCGGCCACCACCACGATCGGCAGATCGGGCGCCGGTTTCTGCGCGTCGAAGATCCAACGTCCGTCGTCGTAGTGCTTGGTGAAGTCCGGCTTCGGCTGGTCCGGATCCCGCATGCCGCGGAAGGCGAACTGGGTGTTCCACCACATGAATTTCCGGTAGTTCACCCGGGCCTCCAGGGAGATCGGCGACTTCACGTCCTTCGGGATGTCGAGTCGGAAGTGCGCGGTGTCGGCGGCTCCCGGCGGGACCAGGCGACTGTAGAGAGCCGAGCGCGCCGACCACGCATTCCGCTTGTTGATGTGATTGCCATGCGCGTCGAGGAGGTAGGCCCGATAGAAATGCGCGCCATCCTCAACCGGGCCCTTGCCGTCATCCGCGACGGCGCCGCTCCAGAAGATGACCCGGCCGCTCGCGTCGACCGCGCGCAGCTCGACCCAGGTGTCGAACGCGTCGACGGTTCCGCCGGGGAAGAAGTGGCCCGTCTTCCGATTCCTGACCACGACGTCGACCAGCACCGATTCGCCGTGGTGGACCTTGGCGCCGACCTCGTCGATCGGCGCGGTGATCGACCGGGCGCCGACCGCCTGCCGAGCCGGGCCTTCGGCCGCCTCTTCGCCCACCGAGAAGGTGGTGGACAGACGGAGCGGATCGCGTCGAGGCGCGCCCCCACCGGGCATCGCTTCACCGCCGCCGGCCCGCGCCACCGCGAAGATGTCGACCGACACCGAGCCCTTCAGGAAGTCGACGACCGTCTTCATCTGCTCGGGATCGTTCTTGGCCATCGGCAGCGCTGTGTTGGCGGCAGGAAACCGGTGGGAGTGGACGAAGCCCTTGCGATTGCCTTTGTCCCGCGAGGCGACGAGCGGCATGTGGCACTCGCCGCAGCTCTTCGGTGCCGGCGGGTAGTAGAACGAGCGGGCGCCCTGACCGGAGACGCCGCTCGCCTGCCAGTTGTCGTACTCGTTGAAGCCGCGGAACCAGCGGTAGTTGTTCACGGGGACGTCGAGGTGCACCTTGTGGCAGGCGACGCAGAACTCCGCGCCCTGCGCCCCCTCCGAGCGATGGAAGGGCTTGAGGAACGTGCGGCGATGCGCCTCGGGGCTCAGATGGACCAGGAGGTCGTGGCCGGCCCGGAGGAGGGGCTGCTCGCTGTTCGCGAGACGATGGAGCAACGGATACTCGATGAAGTAGTCACCCTGTCCCATGGTGCTGTTGACGCGATTGATCGTGTGACACGCCATGCAGCCGAGCCCGGCCTGACCCTCGACGGTGTTGGTGATCTGCTGGACGGGCTTGTCCATAAGGCCGCTGAAGAGCACGGAGACGTCGTGGCAGCCCGCGCACCACTTGGACGACTGGACGCTGTTGACCTCCTGCATGTACTCGATCGACTTCAGGTACCACTGGTTGTTGAACGAGGAGAAGTGATGGGCGGACGAGAACCACTGCGTGTAGATGTCGGCGTGGCAGCGCTGGCACGCCTGCTGGGACTGCGTGAAGAACTCGCTCGGAATGAGCCCCCCCGTGCTCGTCGAGGCCGACGACGGGAAGAACGGCCCCTGGCTGCCGCCCATCGACTCGTCGTCCATCGTGAGCGGCGCGGTCGGCGGGTTCGCGACCACGGGGCTGGTGGGCACGGAGGCGGCACGCGTGCCCCAGAGACCGGCCGGGAGGATCACGACGGCCGCCAGGAGCACCCCGCGCGCCCACCCCAGGCGGCGACGTCGCCCGAGCGTGGGAGCTGCGCGACCGGCGAGCGCGCCGAGCGCGAGCATGACGACCGCGACGGCGGCCACCGTCATGTGGGTGTCGATCAGCCACTGGTTGGCGCGCAATCCTCCGACGATGGCCAGCGCGATGCCGGTGCCGATCCCACCGAGCATCACCACGAACCCGACTCGCTTCATCGCCAGCCCCGGCTGCGCGGCGGGCGCCCGGAGGAGCCGGACTCCCCACACGAGGAACGGCGGGATGACCAGCAATCCGACGGCGAAGTGGAGGAGGACGTTGGCGAAGTACACCGGATTGGCGTCGACGAAGCAGAGCACGTACACGCTGTTCGCCGTGAGGAACGCGAACGCCGCCACGAGGAGTTTCACCGAACTCCTTTCATCCGGTGCACGAAAGGCAGAACGGTGTCACCTGTGAGGTTTACGCCAGCGGAAAGCACCCCGGCTCGGGAGTCTTTCGCGCGGGGGGAGCTCGTCGGTCTGGCCTTTGCCCCAGTCTTTGTAGTAGATCGTCGTACCATCTTGGGTAGTGATCGTTGTCATGGAATCTTCGCCTTTTTTCTTTCTTTGGGATGTTGAAGTGAGAGCCTCAATATTGACTTCAATGTCCGGACCCGAAGCGCTTATTGTATTGGGCATGGAGTCGGTCGCGGACAACGCGCCGCCCCCCCGCGGTCGGCAACGGCTCGAGCGAATCGCCGTCGCGGGTGTAGAGATCCATGTCCTTCACCCATCCATGAGTCTCCAATACGAACCGGCGCGACCAGCCCGGTTCGAGCCGCGGCAGCGCAGCATCGAATTCAAGATGCAACTCCTCCCCGGCGCCGATAATTGCGAGGGCATCATCGGTCGCCATGACAAGCTCGTCGATTCGACCAAAGTCGGTGTAGCGTCCGCTCTGGATTCGCGTGTCCCAGAGGGGAACGCGATGCCCGTAATCGTAATCGGGCTGCTGCTGCGGACCGGTCGTCCTGCGCGGGAATCCGCTCTGGCGCGCGTCGGCAGCGACCATGCGAATCTCGTGCGTCGTAACCTCGGCGCCCTCGGTCCATGCAATCGCGAGCCGATCCCAATAGATTTCCTGGTTGGTCGAGAGCCGCAATGCCCGCGTACCCTTCGGCAAACGCGGTAGCGGCACCGCGCTGCGTCGCGGCATGCCGGCAGGATAGCCAAATTCCTTGAGCAGGACGCGCCAGCGGCCGTCGGCGCCCTTCGCTTCCAGTGTCGCCGCTCGATAATCCGCATGCGCCTGCCAGGCGGCGAACATGGTCTGCGAATACGGATATTCGATCCAGCCATCAGCAACGAGCACCGGTGTGCCGGGCGCGGTATCGAGATCGATTCCGAACTCGAGCGTGAGGACGTGGTCGCGTGCGAGGCGTCCGATAAAGCGCCGGTCGCGCGGCCCTGGATCGGGAGCGCGGAGGTCGGCCGTGCGCACGCGATCGGTCACATCCTCGTTGCGATCGTTAATGACCTTGTCGGGCAGCGCCTCGCGCCGGAAGAACAACGGCCGGCCCGTGACCCTCGGTGGACCGATTTGCATGCGCTCGTCGAGCGCGATGTCCCAGCCCGGCGGCAAGTCGAACGCGACCAACCTCACCGAGTCGACGTACGCTGCCTCTTCCATGGGCTCGGCGATCTTGACCACGTAACGCCCGTCCCGGGGCTGGAGCAGGTCGTTGGGCAACAGCAGATTCTCCCACGGACGTGGCTTGGCATAGTGGCCGGGGGCAACGAGGTAGCCGAGCCCGCCGACGCCGAGGATATCGGTCACGAACGCGTAGCGCTCGCCGTTCCACGCGAACACGAGCGGACAACTGGAGAGCTGGCGCTGCGTCTCGGCGATGCGATGCAGGCGCGACGCATCGAGCCCGATCTCGGTCTGCAACACGCCATCGGACCAGTCAATGCGCACATAGTCGATCCTCGCTTCGCCGCCCAGACCCACTGCGATCGGCGCGAGGCTTTGGCCGGGACCCGATGTTTGTCGTATGCCCTGCTCCACGACCCACCCTCCGTCGACACGTGCGGCGACGCGGGCACCGATGCCCGACGCGTTGGAACGAAGCGAGCTCGCGCGATCGTCGCGGCCAGAGAGCTGCAATCGCACAAACGCGAAGCGCCCTGACCCGGGCGCGTAAAGACGCGTGGCTCCGTTGCGACGATGGGTAATGAGTGAGGGGCCGCGCGCATCGAGCACCGCCAGCGTCCATGCGGTGATCGCCTCGTCATCGATCTCGAGCTGACGCTCCACGCCTCGAGTCGTCATGCGCCAGATCGCGACACCGCGCTCCGAGGTGACCACAATCTCCGGACGGCCCTCGCCGTCCAGGTCGGCCACCGCAAGCTGCGTTCGCACACCCGGCCGCGGCTTGCCCGACGCCGGCACGAGCGGAGTCGCCTTCCAGGCGCCGTCCCTTCCTCTTTGCCAGCGCAGCACACCGAGTTCCGGAGTGAGGGTAAGAATGTCGAGCTCTCCCTTGCCTTCCAGATCCGCCGCGACTGCGGCCAGGGCAGAGTGCCGCACGAAGGCGTCGAGGCCGCGCGCCGGACGCCACTGCCACATGAGTTCGTTTTCGAATGCTTCGTGCCGGCCGCGATCACGCAAGACGATGACGTCGACGTCGCGGTCGTCATCGAGATCCGCCGCCAGCACCTGCACGGCGCTCGCGGGACGTGCCTGCCGCGGAAAACGATCCGCCAGCGAACGGAATGTCCCGTCGCCGTTGTTCGCGATCAGGACGCGCTCTCCGCTGCGCGTCACGACCAGCAGGTCCAGATCGCCGTCGTGGTCGGCGTCGAACAACACGCAATCGCGAGCCTCGCCGAGCGGCTTGAGCGCGGGGACGTCGACGGCTTTCCACGTGCCGCGGGGACTCTGGCGCATCAGGATCGGCGAAGCGCCCGAGCGGCACAGCACCACATCGGTGAGCCCGTCGTTGTCGACGTCGCCCCACGCCGCGAATTCGACACCGGGAATGTTCGCGAGCGGATGTTGCGGGACGCGCTCGAAATGGTCGCCACGCGCGAGCAACACCGTTCCGGTGGCGCCGCGTCCGCCGGGAATGAACACATCGATCTGACCGTCGCCGTCGATATCCACCGCCGACGCGACGGGGAGGCTGGCGGGTGCCGGCGTGGGACTTCCATTGATCTCGCGCGGTTCGGCAAACAACGGGCCGTCGGGCCGAGCGCGCGTGACCATCGGCCGCGGCGCGCCGATCACTTCGCTCTTCGACCCCATGCGGGTGTACTTGAATTCGGCGAGGCTCGCCAGGGGATTGTTGCGCTGACGCTGGAATTCTTCTAGACGTGACGCCGCATCGTCGTTTCGACCGAGGCGCCGCAGCGCCTGGGATGCACCGTAATACGCACTGCGCAGATGCGGATCGAGCGCGATCGCGCGCTGGTAGCCCGCCAGCGCCTCCTCGGCCTGTGCCTGCGTCAACCGCGACTGGGCAAGGAAATACTGTGCGTAGGCATCGCGGGGGTCGCTAGCGGCCGCGCGCCGCAACAGCGGCTCGGCATCCTGGGGCGCTTCACCATGCAAGGTGATGAGGCCTAGCGTGTAGAGCACCCGCGGATCGTCCGGCCGCTCGCGCAGCAATTCGCGAAGCGCGTCGCGCGCGGCGCGCTCGTCGCCTTCCTGTTGCCGGTTCAGTGTTGCGATGGCGAGGTCGAAGCGCGCCTCGAACCAATCCGGATGGCGCGCCGCAAGCGGCGCGAACGCATCCCGGGCCGCCGCGAAATCGAACTGGCCCATGAGCCCGACTCCGCGATCGAGCTCGGCAAGCTCCGCTGGACTGGGCGGCAACGCTTTCGGCGCGCGATTGCAGCCGGCCACGAGCACCGCGAGCGCAACCAGAAGCGTGAACGCGTTACTTGGCCAGCTTGCGCGTCGCATCGCGGATGCTATCGCGATTCAGAGCCCCAGTTCCGCTGCGATCAAACCATGGGCGAGCGAGATAGGTGTGCGGTTCGCTGCGCGCGACTACGACTTTTTCACCGGGGCCAGGATCGGCCTGCGCCAGGATCCGGCCGTCATAATCGACGATCATGCTGGCGCCGGGCCAGCTAAAGGGCGGATAGTGTGCGAGCTGTGCACCCTGATTCGCCGCGACCACGGTCTGCTCGCCCATCGCGCACATACGCCGGGTGCGATCCGCGATCTCGGCGGGTGTCGCAGGGCAGGGAAAATCGGTCTGGCAGGCGGCAGCGTAGAAGGTCATTGCAAATGGGTCCCTGTCCTACTAATGATCGACGGTCGACACGATGGACACCACGCGCCAGCTTGCACCGATTCTTTCAGCGACGACGCCAACGATATCGTACGGCGCATGACGGAACTTCGCCACCGCCATCGCGTGCGGATGGCCGCCCGGCGGCGTGGTTACGCTCACGAAGAACGGCAGCAACGGCGATACGTCGTCGCCGTGAGGAAGCAGCGGGAAATACGCGGCGGCGATAGCCGGATAACGTGCATAGGCATTCGGTCGTTTCGCAATAGCGTCGAGGCTCGCTCGCTGGGGCGTTGTCAACGGTCCAGGTGTATGGGCAAGCGCGGCCACGCTTCCGTGGTCGCGCAACCGCCAGAGCTTAAGCCGCATACCCAGCTCACTGTTTGCAGCCGCCGTGCTTGCCTCGGCATGCTTTTCCTTTTTTCCGTCTGGGCTCGCACCGAACTGCGCTGCGACGGCGCCGAAGTCTTCCGTTCCCAGCCACCGCGCAAAGAAGCGATTGTAGAAATCGAGGACATCGGCATCGACCGCGTGCTGCCGTGATTCCTTCGCGGCAAGCGGCGGAAGCTTGCGTCCTGGCCATTGCTGCTCGAAGGCTTTGGCGCCGTCGGGGAGGCTGATGCCTTCGAGAAACGACACGTCGCTGACGCCATGCGCGACGAACCAGCCGGCCTTGCCGGTTTTGGTCGACGCCTTGATGAAGCCGTCGAGCGCGGGACGAATCTCTTCCCACGTCCGCGCCGTGCGCTTCTGGCCGGAGATGAGTGGATACTGCGTTAGGAGATCGTACGTCGCCTTGGCCATCGCCACCGTATCCGCCGGCCAGTACGAGGTGAGATCGGCCTTGTGCGAGGAAGCGCCGCCGCGCGTCTTGGGGTGACCCCACGCCCGCGCGGCGTCGCAGCCAAAGGCAGCATCGCCGAATCGAGGGACGTCCGGAACGCCCTGATGCGACCAGGAATCCTGCAGGATGTGCAGCGCTTCGCCAAGCTTGAGTAACATGTACGCCGCCTGGCTCGGTGATACCTTGATGGCGGCGAGCGCTGCCTTTCGTGCCGCATCGCTCTCGGGCGAAACTGCGCGGGTTTCGAGCGGACCTGGAACCGAGCCGGCAGTGGGATAGTGATGGCTACCGGCGCGCCGTGCTCCCACGTCGTCCTTCCCGGGGCAGGCATACAACGCGACGACGTCGATGAATTGCATGTCGCCGGAGTCGACACGTTGATCGCCGGTTGCAATGATTTGCGCCGCCAGGGGGTCGAAACCGGTCTGCAGCGCAAGCCAGTGCGTCAAGCCATAATGGACGTCGGCCTCGAAGGCTAACGAGGGCGCGCTCGCCGTGAGCAGTGCCGTCAAAAGCAAGAGGCGTACGGCGTACGGCGTCCATAACATGATCGCGTCCGGACGCGATCATACCTCATCCGCCGCAGGTCGACGAGCGCGCCGCCGCCTGATCCCGTTTACACACGTCTTGACAAGACCTCT
>MNEX01000136.1 GCA_001917905.1 Acidobacteria bacterium 13_1_40CM_65_14 | reverse complement strand
CGAGGGCATCTATGCCGTCACCTTCAAGACCAAGGATCTCAAGAAGGCGGCGGACTTCCTGCAGACCAAAAAGCAGCGCCTCGAGCGGCAGGGCACGGAGTCACTGGTCCTCAACCGGGACGATGCGTTCGGCATGGTCATCGGCTTCACCCAACGCCGGATCCCGAACGACCCAAGATAGCCCTAGCCCCCCTCGGCTCGACGGGGGAGGTAGGGTCAGGGAGTGAAAGGGGTGCCAAATGTGATTGCACCGGAGAGGTCCGGAGCAAGCCATGAAAGCACGTAAGCGCAAAGAACTTGGGCAATACATCGTCGTTGACCCGGAAATCTGTGGCGGTCAGTTAACGTTCAAGGGCACGCGCATTTTTGTCAAAGATGTCCTTGCGATGCTAGCCAAAGGCTATGATTGGGATCGCATCTCTTTCGAATTCGATGGTCATCTCAGTCATGAAGCCATCGCCGAAGCGATTGAACTGGCTAGTCAGGCTTTAATTGAGAAGGCTGAGAAGCAGCAGCGCGCGGCGTGAATGTCCTTGATGAGAACATTGTCGTTACACAACGCGAGCTGCTGCGATCGTGGAAAATCCATTTTCGGCGCATCGGTGGTGAAGTCGGACGAATGGGGATGAAAGATCGCAACGAGATTATTCCGCTCTTGCATACTTTGCGCCGCCCAACCTTTTTTACCCGTGATCGCGACTTTTACATGGCTGACTTGTGCCACCGTGAATATTGCCTCGTATTTCTTGATGTCGCCTTTGACAAGGCCGCTGACTTTATCCGCCGCTTCTTACGACACTCCGCCTTTCGCACGCAGGCACAGCGCATGGGTAAAGTCGTTCGTGTCCACCATAGCGGAGTTCACTACTGGCAAGTGAACGTGAAAAAGGCATATGTTCTCAGTTGGTGATCAAGCGAGCCAAGCTCTCCGACAGCGACTTCCCTTGATCGCCCACTGGCACCCTGTCGCGCCCCTCTCTCAGGATGGGAGGACGGAGCAGGACCGGGCAGTGTCCCGACTGCGCAGCAGGCGAAATCCAGGAACTAGCTGTCGAGTTCCACGACATCGTTAACACTTTTTTCCGCGAAAAACCTGATGTTTTGATGTAAACGATGTGTTGGAACCTGACAACTAGCGGAATGAGCATAGGCATCATGCGGCTATTGCCTCCGGATTCCGCTCTGCTTCATCGTAGCTCATGCTCATGCGGCCGGTAAGCGGTCTGCAGCTTTTCAATGGGATCGCGGAGCGCGGAGGGATTGGTGACAAACGTCCCTAGCCGCAGTCTGCGGCTATTGAGCGTGCATTGGGTGAGGGTCACATAACAGTCTGGCCACAGCCAATGGGCGTCAGGAACGCCGACCGCTGCGAACCCCCACGTCTCAATCTGCCGGACCAGGTGAGGAAGGTCGACATAGTGGTGCACAACAGGGATCGTGGCAAACTGAACCGTCATAGGCTTTTCTCCTTTGGGTCGCCATCGTCGGGCTCAGTCGGCCGGTCCCATTCGCGGCGCAAGTCCGCCAATGAGGGGAGGTCGGTCCGGTCTTTCCACATACCGCGCGCTTGCCGCAGCAGACTCAGTCGATCCTCAGACTGGAATTGCGCGATTAATTGCTTAATGGCGTCGTGGACTAATTCGTCGGGCGTTTTCCCCGTGCGTTGCGCCATAGTCTCAAGAGCCGTTTGTTCCTGTTCGGTCAAGTGCAGTCCTGCTATTGCCATAGGGCACCGTCCTCCATTGTGTACGCACCACTGTAACGTCAGGTGAAGCGACGGTCAGGCACGTTCGTGTAAAGATTGACAAAGTGGAATACACCTCACGTGAAAGCTCAGCCGCGCGCCGCCATTTGCGCGTCGGCTGCAGCGCCATGTTCGACGTTCATTCGGATGACTTTTTTCGTATCACGACAGCGCGCCGCCTAGGCCGATTCAGGCGAGCGGCGAGTCGAAGGGCCGCGGTAGTAATCGGTCTGATATCGCTCGATGAGCGTCTTCATCTCCACGGCGTCGCCCTTCCGGTGGCCGTGGCAGACGATGGGCTCGGACCCGCCGCTCGTCTCGATGAGCACGTTCGAGAAGAGCATCCCGGTATCGATTTTCACCGAGGCGACGTGCGCCATGTGGATCGTCTCTTCCTGCTTCCCGATCCAGCGCGGCGTGTAGTGCACGACGCTCGTCGGCGAAATGAGCACTTGCGTCGGAAACAGGCGATTGCCCGAGCTCAGGCGGCTCGCGCGAAATACATCTCCGGACGCGAAGGGCCGGCCTTTCGACCAGATCCACAGGATCAGCAGAACGGCGATAGCCGCAACACCCGCGAGGGACCACCACAGCCAAACCGGCTCGCCAGTCACAAATGCAGATGTTAAGCTATTCAGGTTTCGTAAAAAAAGGAGACCTCCTTGCCGTATCGCGCCCCCGGATCGCCCGGGCACGCCCGCCAGCGCCTGTCAGGCAAGCCGATTCGATATTACCGGCCACAAGGAAGCGCCGAGATCCGGCATCTCGTCGATGAAGGCTTTCAGGCGTTCAACGCGGGGCGCTTGTCGGAGGCCTGCCAGATCTTCGCCGAGAAGATGCTGTCGCCCGAGCACGAGACGACGATCGGCCTCACGATCGCCGGCGCGATGACGCCGGCAGGCCTGGGCGGTTGCGTCATCGAGATGATGGATCGCGGGCTCGTCGACTTCATCATCTCGACGGGCGCGAACCTCTATCACGATCTGCACTACGCGCTGAATTTCACGCTGCGGCGCGGCTCGCCGTTCGTCAACGACGTCGAGCTGTACGAAGACGGCATCATCCGCATCTACGACGTGCTCTTTCCCGCGACGGTACTGCTCGAAACCGACGCCTACATCCGCGATTTCATCGTCCGATCGACGTTGAACGAACCGATCGCGACCTCGGAGTTCCACTACCGGCTTGGGCTGGATCTGTTGGAGCGCTTTCCCGGCTGCGACGAGCACTCGGTGGTTGCGCGTGCCGCGCGCGTCGGTGTGCCCCTCTACACCTCGTCGCCCGGCGACAGCTCGATTGGCATGAACATCGCGTATCACGAGCTCATGAATGGCAGCCGGTTGATGATCGATCCCAACAAGGACGTGAACGAAGTCTGCGCGATCGTTCTGGCGGGCAAGATGAACGGCTGCGTCATCCTCGGCGGCGGATCGCCGAAGAACTTCTACCTGCAGGCGCAGCCGACGCTGTGGGAGGTGTACGGCATCCCGAAGGGCGGCAACGACTATTTCATTCAGATCACCACGGATTCGGTGGTGTGGGGCGGTCTCTCCGGCGCAACGCCGGCCGAAGCCGTCAGCTGGGGTAAGGTAAACCCTGCTGTGCTGCCGGACACAGTCGTCGCGTACTGCGATTCGACGATCGCGTTCCCGATTTTTGCCGAGTACGCCGTCGGCTCCCCCAACGGACGGCGCCAGCGCAAAGAGCTGATTCACCACCGCGAGCGGCTCGTGGCAGACCTCACGCGTGAAGCAAAGGCGGCTCTGGAGAAGCGTAAGTCTGAAGTCTCAAGTCTGAAGTAAGACACGATCAGACTTCAGACTTCAGACTTCAAACTTGCATGGGTACTCTCTCCTCCGAACTTGCGCCGCACGCAGAACGGCTGACGGCGCGGCCGCGAATCTACGCCGACGCCAACGTCCCCGCCGGCATCGTGGCGCACATGCGCACGCGGCTGCAGTGGGACGTGCTGTTCGTGCTCGAGGAGGACGATCTGCGGCGCGCGCCGGACGAGAAGCACTACCAGCTCGCGCAGCAGTTGCGCCGCACGCTGGTGACGATGGATCGCGACTACCTCGACGATCGACGGTTTCCGCCGCACGCCGGCGGCGGCGTGCTGGTCGTGCAGGCGCCGGACGAGCGGCAGCTGTCGTCGCTGCTCGATCGCGTGCACCGCGTGCTGTTTCATCCGGACGCCGCGGAGGATCCGGTTCCGCTGCCACTCGCCGGACGCAAGCTGCAGGTGAACACCGACTGGGGCCGCGAGGCCGAATGATGCTCGGTCTCGAGCTCCAGGACGCGCGGGCCGTGGCCGTCTCGGTGAACGGCTCGGGACAGGTGCTCGCGCGCGCGGTCGTCGATTCGCCCGTGGATCTCGCGGCGGCCGCGCAAACCGCGCTTCAGCAGATCACGTCGCGGTCTGCGGCCGACGCGGCGCTCGGCGTGGCATCGGCCGCGCCCGAGTCGTTCGCGATCGCGCCAGTCCTCGAGGTGCTCGCGCAGCGGTACCCGGGCCCGTACGCGCAGGCTGGCGCGACACCGTCGGGAACGGCGGCGGCCGTCGCCGAAGCCTGGATCGGCGCGGGCCGCGATGTGCAGGATCTTGTCTACTTCGCAGTCGGGGAACACACGACGGGCGGCATCATTCGGGGCGGCGCGCCGATGACCGGGACGCGCCGACGCGCGGGGTCGGTGGCGTGGCTCGCGCTCAACCCGGTCGAGCGCGAGGACTATCGCAAGATGGGCTGCCTCGAGGCCGAAGTCGCCGCCGCCGGCATCGTGCGCCGCCTGATCTGGCGCATCAAGTCGGGCGATCGGTCGCGCATCCAGGAGATCGTCGAGGACGATCTCTCGCGCATCACCATCGACCACGTGCTCGACGCCGCGCGCCAGCGCGACGGCGTGTCGATTTCGGTTGTGCGCGATACGGCGAAGTACCTCGGCATGGCGGCGGCCAATCTCGTGGTCGTCGCCGATCCCGACATGCTCGTGCTCGGCGGCATCATGGCGTCCGCCGGCGATCTGCTGCTCGAGCTGCTGCGCGCGGAAATCGCGCGCCGGCTGCCGCGCGCGATGATGGACGCGCTCGCGATCGTCCCGGCGGCGCTCGGCGACGAAGCGCCTGCCATCGGTGCGGCGCGTCTCGCCGCCGCGGCGCTCCAGTGATCGTCCTGTCGGGCGCCGCGCTGGTGCTGCCCGACCGCATCCTCTCACCCGGGACGCTCGTCGTCGAAAACGGGCGCATCGCCGAGATTCGGCCCGATGCGCCGTCGGTCGGATCGCACTCGCACTTCGCGTTCCACGACCACTACATCGTGCCGGGGTTCATCGACGTGCACGTCCACGGCGTCGACGGCATCGACACGCTCGACGATCGGCCCGGCGGGGACTCGATCGCGAAGATCGCCGCCGAGCTCCCGCGCTACGGCGTCTCGGCGTTCTGTCCGACGACCGTCGCGTGCGCACCGGAGGCTCTGCGTCGCGTGCTCGATCAGGTGCGGCGCGCGCGCCAGAATCCCGAGCCGCGTGGTGCGCGCGTGCTGCCGGCGCATCTCGAGAGCAACTTCATCAATCCGGCATACGCGGGCGCGCAGCCGCCGCGCTGCCTGCGCGCGCCGACTGAGGATTCGCGTCCAGACGGCGAGTTCACCGCGGTCGACATCCTTCGCGAGATCGAGCGCGCCGCACCCGACGTCGGCATCGTCACCGTCGCGCCGGAGCTGGACGGCGGACTCGAACTGATTCGATGGCTCGCGGCGCGAATTTCGCGAGTCTCGCTCGGGCACTCGGCGGCCACCTACGATCAGGCGCTCGAAGCGATCGGCGCGGGCGCGAAGCATGCCACGCATCTCTTCAATCGCATGCCGCCGCTTGGTCATCGGGCGCCGGGGCTCGCGGGCGCCGTCCTGCAGAGCGACGAGATTGCGGCGGAAATCATCTGCGACGCCTATCACGTGCATCCGGCCATGGTGCGCACCGCCATCGCCGCCAAGCACCCCGCGCGTGTGTTGGCCATTACGGACGGGACGGCGGTCTCCGGTCTACCGGTCGGGTCGCGCGCACGGCTCGGCGGCCAGACGATCACCGCCGGCTCCTCGGCCGCGATGCTCGACGACGGGACGCTCGCCGGCAGCACGCTGACGATGGAGGGCGCGTTTCAGACGCTGGTGGGGCGGATCGGTCTCTCGCTCATCGACGCCGTGACGCTCTGCGCGACGACGCCGGCGCGCGAGCTCGGGCTCGTCGGTCACGGCGTGCTCGCGCCCGAGGCAGCCGCCGATCTGGTCATCCTGGACGCGATGTTTTCAGTCGTCCAAACGTACATCGGCGGGCAGCTCGTGTACACGAGAACTGAGAACTAAGCGCTTTGAACTGAGAACGTTGAACTGAGAACTCGCGGTTCGGAATGGCCGTCTAAGCGGCGGGAGGCTGTCGTCATGGCTTTGCGCTCAACGTTCGTCGTTGGCTCCTTCGTGCTGCTGCTCGTCGGCCCTGGCTGCATCAACCTGGACGGCGCCGACTTCAACAAGTACGTCGAGCGCGAGGAAAAGCGCTTCTCGACCAGCGGGACGCCGGACGTCGTGTTGTCGACCTTCGACGGCGCGATTGAGATTCGTGCGTGGGACAAGCCCGAGGTCGAGGTGATCATCGAGAAGCGCGCGACCTCGAAGGAAGCGGCCGCGACGATCGAGATTCACGCGGACCAGAAGGGCAATCAGGTGACCGTCGACGTCAAGACGCAGAAGACGAGTGGCTTCGGCATCCACTTCAACTACTCGCGATCGGCGAAGCTCATCGTCTCCGTGCCGGCGACCGCGAACATCGCGGCCAGGAGCGGCGACGGCTCAATTGACGTGGACCGCATCTCCGGCCGCCTCGAGCTGCGGACGGGCGATGGCAGCATTCGAGGCCGGAACCTCGCCGGAGACGTGCGAGCGCATACCGGCGACGGCCCCATCAAACTGGAGGGCGTCAACGGCGCACTCGACGTGGACACGGGCGACGGCAGCGTGACCGCAAGCGGAAAGATGACGAGCGTCCGCGCGCGGTCTGGCGACGGCAACGTGACGATTCACGCCGACGCGGGCAGCGCGCCGGAGTCCGATTGGGACATCGTGACCGGCGACGGATCGGTGACGCTGGAATTGCCCGACGGCTTCAACGGCGAGCTCGACGCGCACACCGGCGATGGCGGCATCCGCATGAACGACATCACGCTGTCGAACGTCAGCGGAAAAATTAGCCGGAACAATGTCCGCGGCCGGCTCGGTTCCGGTGGCCCGAACGTGCGCGTCCGCACGGGTGACGGCTCGATCACGCTCCGGCGCTTCTGATCACGAACGTACAACGCAGAACACGCCGAACACGCAGAGCTGGTTTTCTCTGCGGGTTCTGCGGTCTCTGCGTTGCCTGTTGTCTTCAGAACGACGACGAGATGCGTTTTCCGTTGGCATCGTAAATCTCCACTTCACCGAGCTTCTTGAGCGTGTCGGCGACTTTCGCGGGGTCGCCGACCGCGACAATCTGCATCCGCTCGGCCAGCAGGTACCTTCGCGCGGCCGCCTGGATCTGCGCCGTCGTCACCGCCGAGATCCGGTCCGGATACTTGTCCCAGTAATCCGCCGGCAGCTTGTACCGCCACCGCGTGACGTGATAGTTCAGCAACTGCGCCGGCGACTCGAGCGACAACGCGAAGGACGCAACCATCGCGCGTGTGGCGTCGGCAAGCTCCTGATCCGACACCGGCTGATCGCGAAGCTGACCGATTTCCGCGAGCAGATCGTTGAGTGCCGGCTCGGTCACTTCGGTGCGCACGCTGGTCGACGCGGACCAGTCGCCGCGGAACATGGCCGCGTTCAGCGCGCTGCCCGCCCCGTAGGTGTAGCCCTTCTCCTCGCGCAAGTGGATGAACAACCGGCCGGTCGGCCCGCCGCCGATCACTCGATTCATCACCTGCAGCGCGTCGTAATCCGGATTGGTCCGCGCGATCGCTTGGGTGCCGACGATCAATGTCGTCTGCACGGAATTCGGCCGCCCAATGAAGTGGATCTTCGAGCCGGCGAGCGCCGACGGATCGGAGACGGCCGGCGCAGCGGCGCCGGTTTTCGTCCAGGCACTGAACTTGGCCTCGACGAGCTTGCGCGCCTCCGCCACTGAAATGTCGCCCGCCACCGCCATGGCGGCGTGATCCGGTACGTAGTGCGCGCGGTGAAAGGACGTCAGCCCGTCTCGTGTCGCGCGATCCAGCGCGGCGACCGACGACGACAACCGCGAGGCTGGATGCGCGCCGTACACCACGCGGCTGTACATCTCGGCCGCGAGGAAATTGGGATTCGCACGCTGCTGCATCAGCTGCGCGCGCGTGCGCTGTTTGTACCGCGCGAGCTCCTCTTCGGGAAACGATGGGTGGAGCAGCACGTCGGCCGTCACGTCGAGCAGCCGATCGATTTGATCGCTGAGGCTCGAGCCGGCGATCGTCGCCTCGACGCTCGAGGCTCCCGCCGTGAGCGTCAAGTTCGCGGCCATCACTTCGAGCTGCTGCGAAATCTGTTCGGAGCGACGCGACACGGTGCCTTCGCGCATCAGCGCCGCCACGAACGAGGCCAAGCCGGGTTGATCGGCCGGGTCATAATAGCCGCCGGCACCCGGAATGAAGATCTGAAACGAGACCTGCGGCAGCCGATGATCCTCGAGGACCATGAGGTGGAGGCCGTTCGGCAGATCGGCTTCCACTGGCTTGGGCAGCCTGATTTTCAGAATCTCGTTCGAGACCGGGACCTTGCCCTTCTTGACGACGCCCTTCGTCGGCGACGGCTGGTCCTGCACGGCGGCGGTAATGCCTGACGCCAGGGCTGACGGAACACAAAGGACACAGAGGACACAAAGCACGCGAAGGAAAGAAGATAGTTGATTCAGCGCGACGACGTCGGCCCGCGTACCCATCACAGCCCTCCTCTTCCCGGTCCGGCCTTGGGACGCGTGATGATGACGCTGCGATTATCTGGCGTCAGGTACTGCCTGGCCACGCGCTGCACGTCGGCCGCCGTCACCTTCGCGAGCTTGTCGTACCAGGTGTTAATGAGCCCGGGGTCGTTGTAGGCGACGGCGTACTCCGCAAGATCGATCGCGCGCGACAACGATTGACCGAGGCGCCCGACGAATTGACGTTGCGCGGTGTTGCGGGCTTTCTCGATCTCCCAGGGCTCGATCGTTCCGGTCTTCACGCGCTCGATCTCGGCGTACACCGCGGCCTCGAGATCGTCGATCGATTTGCCCGGCGTCGGAGTCGCGACGATGCGCAGGAGGCGCGGACCGCGGCTGTCCGGAGCGAACGCGCTGGCCGACACGGCGAGCTGCTTCTGCCGCACGATGGTCTCGTAGAACCGCGAGCTGTGTCCACCGGACAGAATCTGTGTCAGCACTTCGACTGGATAGTCGTCCGCCGACAGGCTGGACGGAATGCGATAACTGACGTCGAGCCGCGGCAGCCGCGCGAGTGCATCCTCGAGCGCCAGCCGCCGCTCGCCGTTCTGCGGCGGCTGAATGATGTCGACCGGTGGCGGTGCGGGCTGCGCGGGAATCGACTCGAAATACTTGCGGGCGAGCTCGTGGACCTTCGCCACCGTGGCGTCTCCGGTCACCGCCATGATCGCGTTATTCGGCGCGTAGTACGTCTGGAAGAACGACGCGACGTCCTGCGCGGAGGCGGCGGTCAGGTCGTCCATCGATCCGATCACCGAGTGTTTGTAGGCGGGATTGTCGAACGCGAGCTCGTCGATCGCTTCGTTCGTGCGGCCGTACGGCTGGTTGTCCAATCTCTCACGCCGCTCTTCCTGCACCGCCTTCCGCTGGTTGTCGAGGTTCTCCTTGACGATCGCCAGCGACCGCATGCGATCGGCCTCGAGGAACAGCGCCGCCTCGAGCTGATTGGCGGGCATGGTCTCGAAGTACAGCGTGCGCTCCTTGCTCGTCGTGCCGTTCATCGTCCCGCCGTTGGCGAAAACCGTGTAGAAGTGCTCGCCCGGTCCGACGTTCTCCGATCCCTTGAACATCATGTGCTCGAAGAGATGCGCGAACCCGGTGCGGCCCGCGCGTTCGTCGCGCGACCCGACGTTGTAGACCACGGCGACGGAAATGACCGGCGCGACGTGATCCTCGGCGACGATGAGTCGCAGGCCGTTCTTCAGTTTGGTGTCGGTGAACTTGACCGACGGCGGCGTGATCGCCGAGAGCGACGCCGCCGCGGCGGCGAGCGCTCCGGCGATGAACAGGATCACTCGACGCGGGACGACGCGGGACATCGGACCTCCTTCATTGCACTGGCGCCGGGCCCCTGTACCCCCGGCGCGAACTGACGCTGACGCTTCGCCGCGGCATCGCATGGCCGCGGCTCAGCGTGGCCGCAGGCGCCCTATTTCACGAGGCGGCCGGCGGTCACGAAGCGTTTGTATCCGGAAAAGGTCTGGACCGTTCGATTCCCGATTCGTCCGCCGCCGCGCACGAGCGTCAGCGACTCGATCGATTCAGGCAGCAGCACCGTTTCTTCGGGATCCGTGAACGTCACGGGCCGATAGCGAATCGACGTGTCAGCCCGCTCCAGAACCGCCGTGTCGTCGCCTCCGAAGCGCGCGTGTTCGATCGGCGTCCGGAAATCGAAGCGCCTCGCGAGCGTTTCTTCGAGCCGCAGCACGTCGTGCGTGGCCGGGTCCGCCCAGATGCGCCCCTTCATCCAGCCTGGCAGCTCGATGTTGGTGCAGTCGTCTTTGTGCGTCACTTCGGCTTTGCCGAACGCTCGCGCCTTGTAGGTGAGGATCAGCGCGGCGCGGTTGCGGTCGCGGCCCGCGCCAGACAGCGCGAAGACGTAGTCGTCGCGCTTGGACGGCAGCAGGAACGCGAGCGGTTCCGGCGACACCGCCTTGGGGTCCATACACTTGGGTTCCGCCCCGGCACGCGCGTCGCGGCCGTTGATCTTTCTGAGCTGCCGCAGCACCTTGGCTTCAGGCGTCTCGCCGCCGGCGGATCGTTCCCAGGTGACGCGCAGATCGTATTCGAGCACCCGCGCGAATCCTTCCGGCGTCAGGTCGCTGCGAATCGGCTGCACCATGACGCGCTCGAGGCACACGATGCTCTCGGCACGGTGAAAGTATTCGTCGACGCGCGCGCCGACGCGCGCGACGATCTCGTCGACGGTCGCAGACGACTGCGCCGCCGCGGCGGCAGCGAGCAGGCCGATCGCGGCCGACAGCGCCAACCGGTTACGCGTGGACGTACCGTTCATCTGCGTACCCGGTGGGATCGGCGAGGCCCGCCTCGACGAATGCGTCGTGTCGCTCGCGGCATTTGCTGCACGTTCCGCAGTGGGTGAGATCGACGGGGCTCATGCAGGAGAGCGTCAGCTCGAACGGCACGCCGAGCGCGGCGCCGCGGCGAACGACGTCACCTTTGCTCATGTCCGCAAACGGCGCGTCGATGGCCAGCGCGTGCGCGAGGCCGAGCGACAACGCCTCCGCCATCGCGGATCGGAACGCTGGTGTCGCATCAGGAAACGGATTGTGACCGAGCGTGCCGAGCGCGAGGCGATCGATCCGCACGGCGGCGCAGAAGACCCCCGCCTTGCCGAGCAGGATGACGTTGCGGCCGGGAAGGTACACGTCCTCGTCGGGCGTGTGATACGCGGGCGGCGTCCCCTGCACGGCCCAGTGCGTCGCCGCATACACATCGCGCATGTCCACGGTCAGCGCGACGAGCGGCCGCACGCGCGCGCGAAACCGATCCGCGGCGAGCAGTCGCGACAGCATCGCGCGCTCGGCGTCTTCCCAGGCCAGCCCGACGCTCACGTAGATCGGTTGAATCTCAGCACGCGCCGCTTCTTCCGCGGCGAGGACCGCGCTGTCCAATCCGCCCGACAACAGCACCGCCGTCACGCTCATGTGACGGCGATTCTATGACACAATCGGCCGCGTCCGGCAGAAGTTGACTGAGCGGAAAGTCGCTGCTGACCAGCGCGCCGAGCCGAAGGCGAGGCGTGGCGGCGCGTGGGGGTGGGCCCCACGCGAGAAAGAAAAAATGTACTCCGTCACGAAACGGATAGATTTCTGCTACGGCCACCGGCTGCTCGACTACGACGGCATCTGCAAGCATCCCCACGGCCACAACGCGGTGGCCGAGATCGAAGTGCGGACCGGGACGCTCGACAACCGCAACATGGTCTGCGATTTCAGCGATATCAAGCGCGTGGTCAAGGGGTGGATCGACCGCGAGCTCGACCACAAGATGATCCTGCGCCAGGACGATCCGCTCGTCGCGCCGCTGCAGACGCTGGGCGAGCCCATTTACATCGTCGACAGCAACCCGACGGTCGAGCGCATTGCGCGGCTGATCTTCGACAAGGCGGCGGAGCACGGATTGCCTGTCGTCCGCGTGACCGTCTGGGAAACACCGACATCCTTCGCCGAATACCGGACCAACGATTGAACCCACAGGTCGCAAAGGACGCAAAGAGAATTCTCTCTGCGGTCTTCGCGGGCTTTGCGTTCTAGTGTCCCGACTTCGAAGTTCGGTGACAAATTTTCCGGGCGCGGCGCCCGGCCGGCAAGGCGCGAGGAGCGAGCATATCGGGAATATGTGAGCGACGAGCAACGCAGCCCGCCGGGATGCCCCGCCCGGAAAATGTCAGCGAACTTCGGAGTCGGGACACTACCGTCGTGACGGGTTCCTTTCGCCTCATCGTGTTCGACCTCGACGGCACACTCATCGATTCGCGCAAGGACATCGCCGACGCCGCGAATCTGCTGCTGCGTGACTGCGGCGCGGAGCCGCTGGCCGAAGATCGCATCGGTCGCATGGTGGGCGCCGGCGCCGCGACGCTCGTCGCGCGCGCGTTCGCGGCGAGCGGAATCGAGCGGCCGCCCGATGCGCTTGAACGGTTTCTCGCGATCTATGGCCGCGGGCTGCTGAATCACACGCGCGCGTACCACGGCATTCCCGACGTCCTCGAGGCGCTCGCCTCTCGCGCGCCGCTGGCGGTGCTGACCAACAAACCGCTCGCGTCGACACGGCGCATTCTCGCGGGTCTCGATCTCGCGCGGTTCTTCGACGAGGACGCGATCGTCGGCGGCGATGGACCGTTTCCGCGCAAACCCGATCCCACCGGCCTTCACCATCTCGTCTCGCGCGCCGGAACTGCACAGGGCGACACTCTGCTCGTCGGCGATTCGATCATCGATTGGCAGACAGCGCGACGCGCGTCCTCGTCCATTTGTGTTGCGCGTTATGGATTTGGCTTCGAGGGATTTCCGCTCGAAGAACTGCGGCCCGGCGACTACGTCATCGATGAGCCCGCCCAACTCATCGAGCTGTAAGGAATCAGTACGATGAGCCTCGCGCTACCGTCGGGCTTTGATGCGGGCATCTGATGGCCGGCGCGAATTTGTTCCGTAACATTTGTGGTACGACCATTGCTGAGATAAGCCAGTCCTCGCCCCCGTCAAGCCAAGCGAGCGTCCGAAAAAGTTGCGTAGAATACCGAACCTATGCCGACGTCACTGACTGAAGGGGGGCATGGACGATCCACGGGTCTGGTCGATGTTCTCGACCGCATTCTCGACAAGGGCCTCGTGGTGGCGGGCGACATCAAGGTCTCGCTCGCCGAAGTCGAGCTGCTGACGATCCGGATTCGGCTGCTGATCTGCTCGATCGACAAGGCGGAGCAGATCGGCCTCGATTGGTGGAAGTTCGATCACCATTTTTCACCCGGCAAGCAGATGTTGTCGGCCCAGAACGAAGAGTTGAAGAAGCAAGTACGAGCGCTCGAACGGCAACTTGCGTCATTGACGCGGAAGCGTTCGGCTCCGGCCATGAGGTAGCAAGACCGCACGCAGTCGCGACGCAAGGAGTGTCCGATGCCCGTTGAACGAGCCGCAGGCGGCGCAAGTCTCATCGACGTCCTCGATCGAGTACTCGACAAGGGGATCGTCATCGACGCATGGGTTCGCGTTTCGCTGGTCGGTATCGACCTGATCACCGTCGAAGCGCGCGTCGTCGTCGCGTCGATCGAGACGTACTTGAAGTATTCGGAAGCGGTCGGCCAGATCACTCCAGTGTCGAAGCCCGCGATCGAGGGCAAGGGGTATGAGGAAGTCATTGCTGAAAACGCCGCCCTCCGGGCTCAGCTCCAGACTCGGTCCAAGGGCCGCGCTGGTAGCAGTCGGCGCCGCACGCAGGCCAGCGACAAAGCGTAACGGCTCCGCCCCTTACACCGGCGTTCCGCGCGTTCGCGTCGCCGTCGAAGACGCGGGCGAAGAAGCGGACCAGCTCGCGGCACGCGTCCGTCTCCTCGAGGGCTTCGTCGGCCGGGCCGAAATCGCGGACTCGGCGCAGATCGCGCTGCAATGGCTGGGCGAGGTGATCGGCATCACGCAATCAATCTGTCTGGTCCGGCTCTCGGGTGAAGCGTCGCTCTTCGTGGTCGGCGCCTACGGCCTCGCCGGTTCGGCGGCCCCGTCGTTCAGCATCTCGCTCGAGGACTGGAACAATCCACTCGTCACGGCGCTGAACGACCGCAAGCAAATCTTCTTTCCCGAGCCGCATGCCGCCGCGGACCGCAAACGCCGGCCGTCGACGCCGTTCGAGGACGCGGCGTTCCACGTCGTGCCGCTCGGCGTCAGCGGCTTTTCCGACGAGCCGTTCGGCCTGCTGCTGCTCGGCGGCAGCGCGCCGCTGCCCTCCGAGCTGCACTGGTTCACGTCGATCTTCGGCCAGAAGCTCGATCAGATTCTTCGTCAGGACGCGCTGACCGAAGGCGATCGCAAACAGGGACGGGAGCGTTCGCTGCTCTACAGCATCATCAACGCCGTCAGCGATCCGATTCTGCTGACCGACACCGAAGGCCGGCTGCTCATCGCGAACAGCCGCGCGCTGACGCTGTTCACCGCGACCGAAGAAGAGAGCGAAGGCCGCCGCAGCGCCGTCCGGATGAACAACATGCTGTTGTCGTCGGCGCTGTCGAGCAAGGCGATTGAGGAAACCGGCGCCGCCCGCCGCGAGCTGCTGCTCGTGAATCCGATCGACGGATCCGATTTGGTGTTCGAGCTCCTCAGCACCGTCACCGAGGATCCGCGGCAGGGCAGCGGCGTCGTGTCCATTCTGCGCAACGTGACCGACCTGCGCCGCGCGAGCGAGGAAATCGAAGAGAACTACCGCAAGATGCGCGTCGCCGAGGTGCAGGCGCGCGCCGAGAGCGATCGCCTGAACCTGATCATCGACTCGGTCGCCGACCCGATCGTCGTGACGGACGCCGGCGGGGCGACCTCGCTGATGAACGAGCCGGCGGAGCGGCTGTTCACGATCCCGAAAGGAGCGAGCTCCATCGAGCAGCGGTGGGTCCAGTCCAACGACGCGCACTTCTCGTCGTTTATCGCCGGCATGCTCGTGAGCGCCGACCAGCGGCGCGTCGGCGAGATCGGCTTGGTGGATGCCAAGACGGGCGAGCCGATGCCGGTCGAAGCGATCGCCGGCAAGATCCTCTCCGAGCATGGCGAGTTGACCGCCGTCGTCACCATTCTGCACGACCGGCGCGAGGCGATCGAGAAGGCGAAGCTGTACGAGCAGCTGAAGCAGGCGTCCGACGAGCTCGAGCGCAAGATTCAGTTGGCCACCGCCGACATCGCGCAGCAGAACGAGCTGCTCCGGCGCCAGGCGATCGAACTGGAACAGGCGTCGGCGTTGAAGTCGCAGTTCCTCGCGAACATGTCGCACGAGTTCCGGACGCCGCTCAATGCGATGCTCGGCTACACGTCGATGCTGCTGCAGGGTGTGGGGGGGCCCATCGAAGCGCCGGTCAAACGGCAGCTCGGGCGCATCGAGTCGAACGGCCGCCATCTGCTCACGATCATCAACGAGATTCTCGACATCTCGCGCATTGAGGCCGGCCGCATGCCGCTGCAGGTCTCGAAATTCCGCATCCCTGAGCTCGTCGGCGAAGTGAAAGCGGAGCTCGAGCCGATCATCGTCCGGTCGAAGCTGTCGGTGACGCTCAACGTGGCACGGGATCTGCCATCGCTCTTCACCGATCGCCAGAAGGTGAAGCAGATTCTCCTGAACCTGCTGAGCAACGCGCTGAAGTTCACGCATCACGGCGCCGTGACCATCAGCGCGCATGCCGACAAACGGGATCGGATCGTGCAGCTGTCGGTGACCGATACCGGCATCGGCATCGCACCTTCCGACCAGGAAAAAATCTTCGAGGACTTCCGTCAGCTCGACAACTCTCCGACGCGCGCCTACGGCGGCACGGGCCTCGGCTTGTCGATTTGCCGGCGCCTGGCGCAGATGCTCGATGGCCGCATTTCTGTGCAGAGTCAGATGGGCCACGGATCGACCTTCACGCTGACGCTGCCGACCAAGGGACGGAGATGAATACTAAGACGGATTCGAACACCGACACCAAGAAGGGCGATCGCCCGCGCGTGCTGCTCGTGGACGATTACCCCGACGCCCGCGAGATGTACGCGGAGTACCTCGAGTTCTCGGGCTTCGAGGTCGTCGAAGCCGAGAACGGTATGGAGGCGCTGCAACGCGCGGTGGAGACCTCGCCCGACATCATCCTGATGGACTTGTCCCTGCCGGTGATGGACGGGTGGGAGGCGACGCGTCGCCTCAAAGCCGACAAGCGAACCGCGCCGATTCCCGTCGTCGCCCTGACCGGCCACGCGCTGGCCGGGATCTCCGAGGGCGCGAAGAAGGCGGGATGCGACGCCTTCGTCACGAAGCCGTGCCTGCCGGAAGATCTCGTGAAGGAGATCAGGAAGATTCTGGACGCGCAGGGATCGGCTGACAGAAAAGTCCGCAGGAGCGGCAAATATGCGAAAAGCATCGGGTAGCGCGCCGAAGGGCGAGCGAGGGCGCGGTGCCGTCGGGGCGGGCGTGAAAACGGGCGTGAAGGCGGGCCGAAAGAAATCCGCGGCGCCGGTCGCCCGGCCGGCGAGGCCGAACGGGGCCGTGCGCGCGGCGAAGGCGGCGCCGCGCGAAGCGAGGCGGATCGAGCGCCGCGCGTCAGAGAAAGTCCTGCACGGCGGCCGCGTGTCGCCGTCGACCGATGCGGCCACGGGCGCGAGCCGCGGCAAATACGTGTACTGCATCATCGAAGCGCCCGATGCGCTGCGCTTCGGCCCGGTTGGCATCGGGGCCGATCCTTCCGAGGTGTACACGGTGCACTACAAGAGCCTCGCCGCCGTCGTCTCTGATGCGCCACTCGAGGTCCTCGACTCGACGCGTGAAAACGTGCTCGCGCACGAGCGCGTGAACGAAACCGTGATGCGCGAGCACACCGTCATCCCGATGTCGTTCGGCACGATTTTCAAGACGCGTGAAGACATCGTCGAGCTGCTGCGATCGGCGGCCGTAGCGTTCGGCGACGTGCTGGACAAGATGCAGAACAAGCTCGAGTTCGGTTTGAAGGTGCTCTGGGATCGCGATCAGGCGATTCGCGAGGTCGAGCACGAGGACGAGGACATCAGCCGGCTGAAGAAGGAGATCTCCGGCCAGAAGGGTCCGACCTACTTCGCGCGCATGCAGTACGGCCGCCTGATCGATTCGGCGCTGCAGGCCCGGTCCGAGCGCTACGTCGCCGACATCCTCGAGCAGCTCAAGGAAGTGTCGGTCGCGTCAGGAAACGGCGTTCGACGTGAAGGTGAAATCGATCGCCGGCCGCCTCGACAAGCTGACGTTCAAGTACACGGGGCCGTGGCCGCCGTACAACTTCGTGAACATCCGGCTGAAGCTCGAGCGAGCGTGACATTTCAGATTTCAGATTGCAGATTGCAGATTGCAGATTGAATCTGAAATCCAATCTGAAATCTGAACTCTGAACTCTGCAATCTCATGTTCCTGTCATGTTCATCCTCGACACGCTCTTGATTGGCAGCCTGCGTTTCGTCCTCGACAAGGTCGTCGCCGCCGCGGAGGCGGAGATGAACGACGACACGGCGCTGCGCGAGCAGCTGCTCGAAGCGCAGATGCGGCTGGAGCTCGGCGAGATCTCCGATGAGGAGTTCGCGCAGATCGAAAAGGACGTGCTCGCGCGCATCCGCGAGATCAAGGGTCAGCAGCAGGGCGCCATCACGATGTCCTCCAAGGACAAGATCTCCGGCGTCGAGGTCGAAAGTTGGAAGTCTGAAGGCTGATTCAAGTATGAAGTCTGAAGTCTGAAGTATGAAGCCTGAAGATTTCCGGCCTTGAGATCTCGCCGTTCAGACTTCAAACTTCAGACTTCAAACTTTTCGAGCTTCCCGAGATTCATCTTCTATGGCGGGAAAGGCGGCGTGGGGAAGACGACGTGCGCGGCGGCGTCCGCCTGCGCGCTTTCAGCGCTTCGGCGGGGCAAGCGCGCACGCGTGCTCGTGGTGTCGACCGATCCCGCGCATTCCCTCGGCGACGCGCTGGGCGTGCAGCTCGCGGCGTCACCGCGCGCGATCCGGCGCGGGTTGACGGCCGTCGAGCTCGACGCGCCGCGCGCCTTCGCGCGGTGGATTGGTGAGCATGGCGCGGCGCTCGGCGAGGCGCTCGAGCACGGCACCTGGCTCGATCGCGCCGACGTCGACACGCTCCTGGATTTGTCGCTGCCGGGCGTCGACGAGCTCGCCGGCATCCTCGAAATCGCGAGGCTCGCCGACTCGCGTCGCTACGATCACATCGTCGTCGATACCGCGCCGACCGGTCACACCCTCCGGCTGCTCGCGTCACCGCAGACCGTGGCGGTGGTCGCCGGCATCCTCGATGCGCTGCAGGCGGAGCATCGGCTGATTCGCGAGCAGCTCGCGCGTGTCGGCCGGCCCGAAGCCGCCGATCGACTGATCGCACGGCTCGCCGAGCAGGCGCGTGAGACCGGCGAGACGCTCCGCGATCGGCAGCGCACGACGTTCTGCTGGGTGACGCTGCCCGAAGCGCTGTCGCTCGCCGAGAGTGAAGACGGTCTCGCGGCGCTCGAGACCAACGGGATGCACGCCGCAGAGATCATCGTCAACCGGGTGCTGCCCGCGGCCGGACCGTGTCCCATCTGCGATCGCCGGCGCGCCGATGAACAGCGTGTCATCGCCCGGATCACACGCCGTCTCGGTCGCGGGCGAACGCTGCGCATCATCCCGGCCAGTCTGCGCGAGCCGCGAGGCGTGGCTGCGCTCGCCAAGATCGGTACGACACTCTCCACCACGGAGGACGCGGAGGACACGGAGAAAAAAACTGGTTTGGCCCTCCGTGTCCTCCGTCGCCCCCGTGGTGAAGAGAGGGTTCCGTTCGCGCTGAGTGCCCCGAAAGGCGAGCGCACCGTTTCGCCCGAATCGCTTGACGTCCTTCGCGGCGCGAAGCTGCTCTTCGTCGGCGGCAAGGGCGGCGTCGGGAAGACGACGGTATCGACGGCGGCGGCGATACGGTTGGCGCGCGCGCATCCGGATCGGCGGATGCTGCTGCTGTCGACTGATCCCGCGCACTCGATCGCGGATGTACTCGATGCGAGAAAGGAGGCCATCGGCGATACGCCGAAGGCCGTCCGCGGCGGCCCAGCGAACTTGTTCATCCGCGAGCTCGACGCGGCGCGGGCGCTCGCCGCACGACGCGTCGATCTCGAGCACGCGCTCGATGAGATCGCCCACTCGTTCGGCGCCGACGCGAGCGCCGGCGGCCCGCGCGGCGCGGCCGAGTTGATGGATCTCGCACCGCCGGGTGTCGACGAGCTCTTCGGCATCCTCGAGGTGACCCGGCTTCTCACACCCGAGCGCGAGAGTCTACGCTCGAGCGCGAGGTCTTCAGCGCGTGGGGGTGGGGCCCCACGCGCCAGTGAATACGACGTCATCATCGTCGACACCGCGCCGACCGGTCACGCCTTACGACTGCTGGAGCTGCCCGACGCGGCGCGCGAGTGGGTCCAGGTGCTGCTGCGCATGCTGCTGAAATACAAATCGCTCGTTCGCCCGGGACAGCTCGCGGCCGAATTGGTCGACGTGTCGAAGTCGATTCGCGAACTGCAGACGATCCTCCGCGACGCGTCGCACACGCGCTTCCTCGTCGTCACGCGCGCAGCCGAAGTCCCGCGGTTCGAAACCGAGCGTCTCTTGACCCGCCTGCGGCGTCTGACGCTCGCCGCGCCCGCCGTCATCGTCAACGCGATGACGCTGGCCCCGGGCCGCTGCACGCGGTGCCGTGCCACCGCGGCGACGGAGCGGCGGTCGCTCGCGGCGCTGCGCCGGCGCTGCGGCGCGCGGTCGCGCGAGTGCGTTATCATCCAAACCCCGTTGTCGGCGCCGCCGCCGCGCGGTGTGCGCGCGCTCGATCGCTGGGCGCGATGGTGGACGCTCGACAGGGCTCAGGCTGATGGCTAAGGGGACGGGCACGTACGTGTATTGCGTGGTCGCGGCGCCGCGCGCGCCGCGGCTGTCGACCGTGTCGCGCGTGCCGGCTGGATTGCCCGGCGCCGGACGCGTACGGCTGCTCGATCTCGAGCGCGGCCGGTATCTCGTCGTCGCCGACGTGCCGCTCGCTCGATACGGCGAGGCGGCGATTCATCGCGGCCTGTCGGATCTCGAGTGGGTCTCGCGCGCGGCGGTGGCGCACGAAGTCGTCGTCGAATCGTTCATCGATGCGACCGCCGTGCTCCCGATGAAGCTATTGACGATCTTCAACAGCGACGAACGGGCGCTCGAGCACATCCGCGCCGATCGATCGCGGATCGACGCACTGGTGAAGCGCGTCGCGAATCATTACGAGTGGGGCGTCCGCGTGGTGCTTGATCGTACACGTGCCGCCGAGGCGGCCGTGCCCGCTCGAACGAGAGCGGCCGGCGCGTCCGGCGTCGCGTACTTGTCGCGCAAGAAAGCTCAGCGTGACGCGTCGACCGAGCTCGCCGAGCGAGCACGCGAAGCGGTCGCCGCGTTGTACGATCGACTGTCGGCCCAGTCGCGCGTCGCACGGCGCCGGGCGGCGACCGAGCTGCCGGCGCACGGCGGTCCGCCGCTGCTCGACGCGGCGTTTCTCGTGCCGCGATCGCGATCGAAGACGTTTCGCGCGCTCGCGGCGCGCGAGGCGCGCGCGCTCTCTCGTCACGGCTACGGCCTGACGCTCACCGGGCCGTGGCCGCCGTACACCTTCGTGCAGGACTAGTGGCGTGTCTCTTCCGAATGACTACCGGGCCGCTCCGCTCGCACGCCACCGCGCAGGCGTGCGCGGTGGGGACCCCGCGACGGCACCCCAACGCGGCTGCCGCGGTGGGGACCCCGCGACGGCACCCCAACGCGGCTGCCGCGGTGGGGACCCCGCGTTGTCGCGGCCCGAAAATCGCGGTCGAAGGCTCGTTGTGACTAGTACTCCTTCAGCGGATACGGTCCACTAGATGGCAAAACGGGATCGAAGCGTCGCCGACGTCGTGCTCGAGACGCCCGAATCGACCGTGCTCGATCTGATCGACGAGCTGCTGAACAAAGGCGTGATGGCCGACGGCGACGTGACGCTCGGCGTCGCCGGCATCGATCTGATCTACTTGCGGCTGTCAGCACTGCTCTGCGCGGCCGATCGCATCATGCCTCGGGATCCGGACACGCCGAAGCGCCGGAGGCGCCATCGTCCGCCTGGCTCGCAGCTGCTCAAGTGAACAAACGGAAGCCCGCACGAAGGCGCCGGCGCGCGGCGCCGCGCACCAAATCTCGCACAGCCGTCGCGGCAGTGCCGGTGACGGCGGCGGAGCTCCGCACGCTGCGCGACGAGCTTCAGCGTCGGATGCAGGTGACCAACCCCATCGCCGTCGGCAAACAGCGGACTTCGATGAAAGGCGCGACACGCCGCCGAGCCGCGCCGATGCGATGGAATCCCGAACCAGAGGACGTGCAGAAGTCGGTGGCGCAGCTCGTGCTGACCATCGTCGAGTTCCTCCGCAAGCTGATGGAGCGCCAAGCGATCCGGCGCATGGAGCAGAAGACGCTGACGCGGAAAGAAGTGGAAGCGGTCGGCACGGCGCTGATGCAGCTCGAACGCACCATTCGCGAGATCGGCGACAAGTTCGGGCTCACGCCAGACGATCTCAATCTTGATCTTGGTGCGATGAAGCTGATGTAGGCATAAGGAAAATCGAAACGACCCAAGTGCGGTATCATCCCGAACGTGCGTGTTTCTGAACGACATCGACCGCTGAGGGCGGCGCTCGCGATCGCGATCGGCTGCGTCGCGTCCGTCGCGGTGCCGGCACGCGCGGCGACGGTGCCCAGCGGTTCGATCGTCCGCGTCGATCGGCCGATCGACGTCACAGCGTTCGCGCGAGCCGTCGCCATTCGCTATCACGTCGTGCTGCAGCGCGTCGTGGCGGCCGACATCGATCGCGACGGCGACCTCGACGTCCTTGCCTCGACGGATCGCGGGTTCCTCGTCTGGGTCAACGATGGACATGGCCGGCTCACGTCACAAGCGCCGAAGCCGCATCCGGCGCTCGACGGCGACCCGCCAGCCGACACGTGGAACGGCTCCGAGCCGCGCGACCATGAAACCGTTCAGAACGGCTTACGGTCGCTGCAGCTGCCGGATGAATCTACTCACGCCCCGCCGGTTTCGATCTCTCAACCTGCCGCCTCCACTGACATTCCGTTGTGCGCGCCCTTCGCGCACGCTGGTTGCGCCCCTCGTGCTCCGCCCGCCGTCTCGTTCTAAGTTCTGACTTCCAAGTTCTAAGTCCCAACTTCGGACAAGGTGGATCGATGCCACGAGTGTTCTCGTTCGCCGTCGTGCTGTCGGCACTGGCGGCGCCCGCGGCCGCGCAGCCGCTCACGATCGCGCAGGCGATCGACGAAGCGCTGCAGCACAATCTCGCGCTGTACGCCGAGCGCAGCCAGTTGACGGTCGCCGAAGCGCAAATGGTCGGCGCACGGCTGCGCCCGAATCCCGTCGTCAGTTTCAGCGCCGACCATCTGGACCTGCTCGGCACCGGCTTCGACGACACCAACAACGGCGGTCCGCCGGAAATCGCCTGGCGGATCGACGTGCCGTTCGAGCGCGGCGGCAAGCGCGACGCGCGGATCGCGCTTGCGTCAGTTGTGCGGTCCGCGGCGGAGGCGCAATTCGCGGATGCCGTGAGAACGTTGCGCCAGGAGGTCACGCTGGCGTGCGTCGATGTCCTGGCAGCCGAAGCGACGCGTGCGCTAGCGGCCGACACGCTCCGAACCTACGACGATCTCGTCCGCGTCAACAGGGCGCGTGTCACGGCCGGATCGATTGCATCCTTCGAGGCGACGCGCTCGGAGGTTGCGATGCTGCAGTTCCGTGCGACCGTCGTGCGCGCCGAGCTCGAGCTCGCGGCGGCGACGGCAAAACTGCGCGTGCTGCTCGGACGTCCGCCGGGCGATCCGATCGCGATCGCCGACTCGCTGGCGTCGGCCGGCGGAACGGCCGTGCCCGATGGCGCCGCGCTCGAATCGATGGCGATGAGCGCGCGGGCCGACCTGCGTGCGTTGCAGCTCGCGCAGGCGCGATCGGTTGCCGACTTGCGTCTACAGGAAGCGCTCGGCCGCGTGGACTACGCCGTCGGCGCCGAGTACCGGCGCCAGCAGGGGACCTCCGGCCGTTCGAACTCTCTCGGGTTCTTCGTCAGCGCGCCGCTGCCGATCTCGAATCGCAATCAGGGCGAAATCGCGCGCGCCGGCGCCGAGCGCGAGCAGGTGGAGCGCCAGATCGCCGCGCGCAAGGCGCAGATCGCCGCCGACGTCCGCGGCGCGCTTCACGAGTACACGACGACCCGCGATCTGGTCGCGGCCATCGAGCGCGACCTGCTGAAACCTGCGGCGCACGCCCGCGACATCTCGGCGTACACGTACAGAGCCGGCGGCGCGACGCTGCTCGAGTTTCTCGACGCGCAGCGGGCGTTCAACGAGACGACGCAGAGCTACGTCGACGCGCAGGCGAGCCTGCGTCGCGCGGCGGCGAGGTTGAACGCCGCGATCGGCACGGAGGTGGCGCCGTGAGCACGATTGACACGCACGCACGCGCGGCGGTTCTCGCCGCCACGCTCGTCGCTGTTTCGTGCAGCGGGCATCCCGAGACGGGACGCGCCGCGCCCGACACAGGGGTCGTGGCCGCGCCGACCGAGGGCGACGGGACGATTGCCCTCGACCCGAAGATGCGCGCCTCGATCAGGGTCGACACGATCGCCGAGCGCGACACGGCCAGCGCGCTGGCCATCGCGGGCAAGGTCCAGTTCGACGAAGACCGCGTCGCGCACGTGCTGGCGCCGCTGGCCGGTCGCGTCGTCGACCTGCGCGTCAAAGTCGGCGACACCACTCGCAAAGGGCAGATGCTGTGTGCGATCGGCAGCCGGGAAGCGGCCGCGGTCGTCGGCGAGCACATCGAGGGCCGCAAGGACCTCGAGCTCGCTGAGAAGAACGCCGCGATGACGCAGGATCTGTTCGAACATGAAGCCGCATCGAGGATGGCTCTGCAGCAGGCGCAAAACGATCTCGCGAAGGCGCGCGCGCGGGTGGCGCGCACCGAGGAGGCGCTGCGCATGCTCGGACTGGCCGGACACGACGACCTCCCCCCCGTCGATGCCGTCAGGGGCCGCGTGCCAATCGTGTCGCCGATCGCCGGCGTCGTGATCGAGCGGAAGGTCACCGAAGGGCAGTTCGTGCAGAGCGACAGCACACCGATCCTGACCGTCGGAAATCTCGACACGGTGTGGGTCGTGGGCGATGTGTTCGAGCGCGATCTCCGTCTGGTGACCGTCGGGCAGACGGCGTCGATTACGACGGCCGCGTATCCGGGCGATCGGTTTCAGGGCCGCGTCAATTACATCAGCCCTGCGATCGATCCGGCGACGCGTACGGCAAAGGTCCGCGTCAGCGTGGACAATCCCCGGGGACGGCTCAAGCCCGAGATGTTCGCGGCCATCGACCTCCACGTCGACGCGCACGAGCGCGCGCTGACGGTTCCGACCGCCGCGATCTTCATGGAGACGGGCCGCTCGTACGTGTACGTCGAGGTCAGCCCGGGACGATTCGCGCGACGGCCGATCGAGGTGGTGAGCGGTGGAGGGACAGAGCGCGGCGTGCTGTCGGGTCTCCGCGCTGGAGACCGCGTGGTCGTGGACGGCGTGCTCCTGCTCCGGCAGGAAGAACAACAACGGTCGAGCTGATGGTCCGCCGACTCGTGTCGTTCGCGCTGTATCAGCCGCTCTTCCTGGCGCTCATCACGGTGCTCTTCATCGCCAGCGGGATCGTCGCGTTTCGATCGCTGCCGGTCGAAGCGTTTCCCGACGTCGCCGACGTGCAGGCCACGGTGATCACACTCGTGCCGGGACACGCGGCGGAAGAAGTCGAAAAGCAGGTCACCATTCCGCTCGAGATCGCGCTGGCTGGCGTGCCGCACTCGGTGCGCATGTTCTCGCACACCCAATTCGGACTGTCGTACCTGACGGTCACGTTCGACGATCAGGTCGACGACTACTTCGCGCGTCAGCGTGTGCTCGAACGGCTCCAGCAGGCGGACCTTCCGCCGGACACTCAGCCGCAGCTCGCGCCGCTGTCGACGCCGGTCGGCGAGTTGTATCGCTACCGCCTGGTCTCCGACACCGCGAGTCCGACCGATCTACGCGGCATCGAAGACTGGGTGGTCGAACGGAATCTGAAGATGGCGCCGGGCGTCGCAGACGTGGTCGGTCGCGGCGGCTTCATCAAGCAGTACCAGGTGAACGTCGATCTCGCACGCATGCGCGCGTACGGCGTCGGGCTGCAGCAGGTGTTCACGGCGCTCGGCCGCGGCAATGCCAACGCCGGCGGCAACTACCTCGAACAAGGAGAGCAGCAGTACCTGATTCGCGGCGTCGGACTGCTGCGATCGGCGGACGACATCGGCTCGATCGTCGTCGCCGAACACGGAGGTACGCCACTGCTGATTCGCGATATCGCCGACGTCCGGATCGGCGCGGTGCCTCGTCAGGGTCTCGTCGGCCGCAACGACGAGGACGAGATCGTCGAAGGCATCGTGTTGATGCGCAAGGGCGAGAATCCATCGGAGGTGCTCGATGAAGTGAAATCGCGCGTCGAGCATCTCAACGCGTCGGTCCTGCCCGAAGGCGTCCGGATTGTGCCGTACTACGACCGTTCTCGCCTCATCGCGACGACGCTGACGACCGTGTTTCGCAATCTGCTCGAAGGCGCGCTGCTCGTCACGCTCGTGCTGTACATCTTTCTGCGAAACGGCCGCGCGGCCGGCATTGTCGCGGCGGTCATTCCGCTCGCGCTGCTGTCGACGTTCATCGGCCTGCGCATCCGCGGCATTCCCGCGAACCTGCTCTCGCTCGGCGCGATGGACTTCGGGATCATCGTCGACGGCGCGGTCATCGTCGTCGAGAACGTGTTCCGTACGCTGGCCGAGCACGGCCGCACCGACGATCGCGAGTCGGTGCGTGGCGCGATCCTCGATGCGACGGTGCAGGTCGGACGGCCGACGCTGTTCTCGATGCTCATCATCATCGTCGCGCACATTCCGATCTTCACGCTGCAGCGGCACGAGGGACGGATCTTCGCGCCGATGGCGTACACGGTCACGTCGGCGCTCGTCGGGTCGCTCATCTTCTCGCTGACGCTCGTGCCGCTCTTGTGTTTCTGGCTGCTCGGTCATGGCGCGAAGCACGAGCACAATCGGCTCGTCGAGTTCCTCACGCGCGTCTACCGTCGAGCGCTCGATCGCTCGCTGCGGCGCCCGGCGCTCGTCATCGGCGCCGCGGTGGCGGGATTGGTCGCGGCGCTGGCGCTCGTGCCGCGCCTGGGCACCGAGTTCCTTCCCGAACTGAACGAAGGGACGCTGTGGGTGAACCTGACGCTTCCGTCGAGCGTGTCGGTCTCTGAAGCGTCACGCATTGTCGGCCGCGTCAGGAGCCTGCTCCGGCGGTTTCCAGAAGTCACGCAGGTGATCTCCCAGGCGGGACGGCCGGAAGATGGAACCGATCCCAAGCCGATCAACATGTGCGAGTTCTTCGTCGACCTGAAGGCGCCGGGGGAGTGGACGCGCAACATCACCCGTGAGGAGCTCGCGGCGCAAATGGAAGACGCGATCAACGAGATTCCGGGCCTCGAGCCCGCGATCTCGCAGCCGATCCGCGACAACGTGCTCGAGAGCATCTCGCAGATCGACGGTCAGATCGTCATCAAGGTCTTCGGCGACGACGCGGCGACGCTCCGGCAGAAGGCGAACGACGTGCTCCACGCCGTGTCGGGCGTGCGCGGCGTGTCGCGGGCGTTCATCGACCGCGCCGGCGAAGTGCCGCAGCTCCAGATTCAGGTCGATCGCGGCCGCGCGGCCCGCTACGGCCTCAACGTCGCGGATGTCGAGGACGTCATCGAAACGGCGATCGGCGGAAAAGTCGCGACCGAAATCTGGGAAAGCGACCGGCGCTACGGCGTCGCGGTCCGGCTGCGCGAAGAAGATCGGAAGAACATGGCGGCGATTCGGGACGTGCTCGTCGACACGCCCTCGGGCGCACGCGTGCCGCTCGCCGATGTCGCCGACATCTCGGTGCGCGGCGGCAGCATGAACATCAGCCGCGAGGCGGGGTTGCGCGTCTCCGCCATCGGGGTCTTCATCCGGGGCCGCGACATGGGGGGGATCGTCGCGGAGATGCGCGACAAGGTTGCCCGCGGCATCACCTTTCCGCCCGGCTACTACGCGACGTTCGGCGGCGAGTTCGAGAACCAGCAGCGCGCGATGACGCGGCTCGCCGTCATCGTGCCGGTCAGCGTGTTCCTGATCTTCATCCTGCTGTTCGATGCGTTCGGCTCTGTGAAGAACGCGTCGATCATCCTCGTCAACATTCCGCTCGCCTCGATCGGCGGCATCGTCGCGCTCTATCTCACCGGCATCCACGTGAGCGTGTCGGCGGCCATCGGGTTCATCGCGCTCTTCGGCCAGGCGGTCCTGAACGGCGTCGTGATGGTCAGCTATTTCGCGGACCTGCGTGCGCAGGGCCTGTCGCCGCGCGACGCCGTGACGACGGGCGCCACGGTTCGTCTCCGGACGGTGCTGATGACGGCGCTGCTCGCCATGCTCGGGTTGATGCCGATGGCGCTGTCGCACAGCATCGGATCGGAAGTGCAGAAGCCGCTGGCGGTCGTCGTGATCGGTGGACTCGTATCGGCGACCCTGTTGACGCTGCTGGTGCTGCCGACGCTCTACTTGCTCGTCGAAGAACGCGGCGCTCTGCGCGCCGCTCGTCGTTGAATCTGCCTCTGACGCCCGCGAGCGCCGTGGCTGCCAAGAATCTCGCCGACGATGACCGACACGCCGCCGAATGCGGCGATGGCGGGCGCGTTGTCACTGACGCCAACTTGCACTCCGCCGTCGAGCGCGTAGCGCGCGCCGATCTGGTAGATCGCGCCGGCGTCAATCGCCGTCACCGCCCCGCCGTCCGACTCCTCACGCGAAAACCAAAACGATTCGACGTACGGATTCCAGTTATCCGAAGCTGCCGCGCTCGCCGAGACCGACACGACGTGTTGGAGGAAGTGCGATTTGCCGTCGCCGACGCCGATGCTCCCGATCCCATAATTGACGTCGACGTGTCCATGCCGGCCGATGTCCGCGCCGGTCAGCATCGCCAGCGTGTAGTCCGCCGAGCCCGAACCGAGGCCCTTTTCGGCGCTCGCCGTTGGCACGTTGACCGTCGGCAGAATGGACACCACCGGCGCGCCTCCTGGATCAGCCCACAGGCGCAGCTTACCGCCGACCTGCATGTTGCCGATGCCGGTGACGTGCGTGAAGCCGTCGGTCTGGGTCAGCAGACCATCGGTGCCGAACCGCACTTCGAGCCAATCGGTGAGACCGACGCGTGCCGTGAACGGCGATCCGAACGCGCGCTGACCGGGTGTGGCGCGCGTGAACAGAACACCCATCTCGATCTGGAGAAGACCGATGTCGACGATGTGCGTGCCGTTGGTGACGTCAGGCCGATCCGGCTCGATGGTCTCCTGCGCGTGCGCCGAAACCGCGGCGAGGATCACGCACAGCGATGCAGCCGCCAGCGCCCGAATCATTGAGCGTCGATCTTATAGCGCCGCGCTCATCTGCCTCGATCGTGATGTGGCGCAGCCCTTAGGGCTGCGAGCAGACGACGCCGCCCGGTCGCGGATCACGAATGCGCGTTGGAAAGTAATAAGCGACGTCCTCGAACGCGCGCACGCCTGATTTTCGCGATCACGTCCAACTCGTCGCGCGTTAACCGCTCAGCCGCAAAGCCCGCCTCCAAGAGCCCCCGTCCTGATATAGAATGCGTTTTCGCGTAGTTTTCGTGTAGTCAAAAATACGCTTTTGACGAGTGATGAACGCTATGAGGCGACGCATTGCGGTGTTGGTCGCAATCTCAATCGTGCTGCTGGTCGGCGGCCCGGTGTCGGGGCAGACCCCTGATCCTCCCGCGACGCAGAGTCCTGTCGCCTCCCCGGGCCAGACGCGAATCGAGGAGCTCGAGCGCCGTGTCCGAGAGCTCGAAACGCGGCTCCGCGAATTGGAAGCTGCGGCGACCAAGCCGCTCGCGCCGCCGCCGGCACCGCGCGAGCCGGCCCCTGCCCAACAGATGCCGCCGTCGCTGGGGCCACCCACGTCGGTCGAAGAGAGCTCGACGGTCTCGCGCACCGGGCCGATTTCTGGGTACATGGATTTTCATCTCAACAAACCTGAGCACGAGGACGCCCAGCTCGATTTCCACCGGTTCGTGCTCCTGTTCAACCACAGCTTCAGCGACAGGCTTCGCTTCGTCGGCGAGCTCGAACTGGAGCACGCCTTCGTGAGCGGTCTCGAGGCGTCAGGCGAGGTGGAGCTCGAGCAGGCGTACTTGGACTTCAAGGTGAAACCGGAGCTCAATTTTCGCGCGGGAATGGTGCTGGCGCCCGTTGGGATCATCAACGAGCGGCACGAACCGCCGTCGTTCCACGGCGTCGAGCGGCCGTTCGTCGACACGTTCATCATCCCGACGACATGGTTCGATGCCGGCGTGGGCGTTCATGGGACGGTCGGAGCCGGCTGGCAGTACCGCGCGTACCTCATGGCGCCACTCGACGCCACACGCATTACCGCCGAGGAGGGGCTGCACGAGGCGACACAGAAAGGCTTCGCCTCGAACGTCCGCAACGTCGCGCACACGGGGCGGCTGGAGTACGTCGGTGTCCCGGGATTGAACCTCGGAACGAGCTTCTGGCGGGGCAAGACCGGCTTCAACTTTCGCCGCGTCGATTCGCGCGTCGGCCTGTTCGAATTCGACGGTCGCTACCGCGCCGGACGTTTTGCGGCGCGCGGCGAGTTCGCGCAGGTCTTCATCGATGGCGCGGCCGACTTGAACGATTTTTTGCAGCGGACGGCCGGCGTGAGTCCGAACATCGCGCGGCAGATGCGTGGGTTTTACGTCGAGCCCTCGATTCGGCCGTTGCCGTGGATCCGGCACGACGTTGCAGCGTTCGTGCGCTACGAGAACTTCGACACACAATTCAAAATGCCGGAAGGCGTGCTCCCGTTGAAGCAGTTCGATCGGGCCGCCTGGGTGTTTGGCGGCTCGTACTTTCCCGATCCCGACGTCGTCTTCAAGATCGACTACTCGATCATCCGGAATCGCAGCTCCCTGTTTCGGAGCGTCGACAGTCTCAACATCGGTCTCGGCTGGTGGTTCTGATGACCAGGACAACATGGTTGCGCGGCGGCTCGCTCGCCTGTGCGGCGCTGCTCGTGGTGTTGGTGTCGCCTTCCAGCTTTTCTCAGGATCCGACGGTGATTCGAGTGACCGCCGAGCGGTTCACCTTTACACCGTCGCACATCAAAGTGAAGCGCGGGACGATCGTCGAGCTCCGGTTGCGAAGCGAGGATACGAACCATGGGTTTCGCATCGTCGGCTCCGGCTTCAACGCGATCATCCCGAAGCGCGGCCGCGGTGAGGCGACGCTGATTTTCCGCGCCGATACGCCTGGCCGTTACACGTTCGAATGCTCGAAGATGTGCGGCGCGGGACACACCTTCATGCGCGGGACGATTACCGTAGGAGAGTGAAACGGTGAAGCGCCTGATTGCGTTGACAACCTGCGCGTACGTCGCGTTGCTGTGGATCGACGTGGCAGGCCAGAACGGCCGGCCACTGCCGGGAGATCCCTTGCCGGGCATCAACGGGTCGGAATTCGAGGAATTCAGGCTCGGACTCAAGGACTTCACAGAAGTTGAAACCGCCGAGGATGGGCTCGGTCCGGCCTTCAACGGTTCGAGCTGCGCCGTCTGCCACAGCGTGCCGGCCATCGGCGGCGCCGGCGTGGTCGCCGAGGTCAGGGCCGCGCGTCGCGACGAACGAGGCGAGTTCGTGGAGTTGGCGCCCACCTCAGGTTCGCTGTTTCAGATCTTCTCGATTCCCACCCACACGTGCCAGCCGACTATTCCGCCCGAGGCGAACGTCATCTCCCGGCGCGTGCCGATCCCGTTGTTTGGGGCCGGTCTGGTGGAAGCGATTCCCGACGAAGTCCTGATCGCGCTCGACGATGCAGACGACCGCGATCGCGACGGCGTGAGCGGACGCGCTGCCATCATCGTCGATATCGCGACCGGCCACCGCCGCGTCGGCAGGTTCGGCTGGAAGGCCCAACACGCGACGTTGCTCGCGTTCGGCGCCGATGCCTACCGGAATGAAATGGGCATTACGAACGATCTCTTCCCCGAGGAGCTCGCGTTCGGGATTTCGAAAGAGCAGATGAAGCTGTGCGACCGGATCCCCGATCCCGAAGATCGCCCTGACCCTCGAACTCGGCGCCGCGGCATCGACAATTTCGAATCGTTCATGAAGTTTCTGGCGCCCGTCGGGCGCGGCGTGATTGACGAGTCCGTACGCGCGGGCGAGACGGTGTTCGGCGCCGTTGGCTGCGCCGCGTGCCACGTTCCCTCGCTGCAGACGGGTCCGAGCTCGAACCCTGTCTTCCACCGAAAGACAGTACCGCTCTTCTCGGATCTGCTCCTGCACGACGTTGAGACCGGCGACGGTATTCGGCAGGAGGCCGCCGGACCGCAGGAGTTCAGGACGCCGGCGCTGTGGGGTCTCCGGTTGCGCCGCCCGCTCCTGCACGACGGCACGGCCGCGACGATTGAGGATGCCATCGTCCGTCATGGTGGCGAGGCTTTGTCGGCGCGGAGCCGCTTCCTGTCGCTTTCCTCTGAACAGCGCAATACGCTGCTGGCCTTCCTGAAGTCACTCTGAGTCGTCCATACGAGCTGATTAAGTACTATTCACAACAAGCCTTCAATCGCGGTTTTCGGGCCGCGACAACGCGGGGTCCCCACCGCGCACGCCTGCGCGGTGGGGTGCGAGCGCGGGGTCCCCACCGCGCACGCCTGCGCGGTGGGGTGCGAGCGGAGCGGCCCGCTCGTAATTCGGAAGACACGCCACAAGTCAGGCGGGCTCGACTTCGACGAGGAGCTTCGAGGCGGCGCGTGCGCCGATCGTGATGCGACGATGGTCTTTGCCGCGCAGCATCACGGAATCGGCGGCCGGATCGCGCGTCTCGACTTCGACGCGCTGGCCCGGTTTGAGGTCGTTGTTCTCGATGAATCGGAGAAACGCCGGGTCCTGGTCGGCGACACGCGTCACTTTCAGCGGCGTGCCGACCGGACACGTCAGCAGGCTGTCGAGATCTTTCGCATTGATGGCGCCATCAGGGTTCGGAATCGGATCGCCATGCGGATCGTGCGTCGGGCGGCCGAGCATCTCGTCGATCCGCTCGATTAATCGCTCCGACACGACGTGCTCGAGTTGCTCCGCCTCGTCGTGGACTTCCGCCCAGCTCATGCCCATCACCTTGACGAGAAACAGCTCGACGAGACGGTGACGTCGGAGCACGAGGCCCGCGAGTTTTTCGCCCGCCGCGCTGAGCCGCACGCCGCTGTACGGCTCGTACTCCGCCAGCCCCGACTCGGCCAGCGCCTTCACCATCGTCGTCGCGGTGCCGGGCGTGACGCCCAGCGCGGTCGCGACCTGTCCCATCGACACGAGCCGCTGGTCGCGCGGCAACGCGGATTGGCCCTGGTAGATCGCTTTCAGGTAGTTCTCGACGGTGCTCGAGGGAAGCATTCAGACGATATTATGCGAGCGCCTGCGGCCACGCCAGCACGCGAGCGCTTCGCGCGACGCGTGCGAGGCGTCAGCGAGCGACAGCCGTGAGCCTGAGCGAGCGCGGATGCGCGAGCGAAAGCGCTTGGGGGTGGGGCCCCAAGCGCGATGGAGCATGGCGCGGCCCGCGAGAAAGTAAAAAATGCCCTTGCGGGATTCAATTGCGACGCCCGACGGCAAGCGCCGCTACGTGCGCGTGCTGTTTGCGACGATCGCGGACCGCTATGACTTCATTACGGTGGCGCTGTCGTACGGACAGGATCGCCGATGGAAGCGGCGGCTCGTGGATCTCGCGTCGCCTCGGGCCGGCGCGCGAGCGCTCGATCTCGCGACCGGCACCGGCGACATCGCGTTTGCCCTCGCGGCGCGCGGCGCGAACGTGGTCGGCCTCGACGTCACGCACCGGATGATCGAACTGGCGCAATCAAAAGTAGCGCCGGGCTTTCAGCCCCGCGATCGCGGCCCTACAAGGGCCGCGCTACGTTTTGTGGTCGGCGACATGCTGGCGCTGCCGTTTCCCGACGCGTCATTTGATATCGTCACCACCGGGTATGGACTGCGCAACGTGCCGGACCTCACGCTGGCCATCCGGGAGATTCATCGGGTGTTGAAGCCCGGCGGACAAATGCTGTCGCTCGATTTCAATCGGCCGTCGAACGGTCTCGTGCGCGCCGTGTACTTGATGTACTTGAACACGGTCGGCGCGACACTCGGATGGATGCTGCATCGCGATCCGGATACGTACCGGTACATTCCGGCGTCGATTCGCCAGTATCCCGGCGCCGCGGCCGTCGTCCGACTGCTCGAAGAGCAGGGCTTGAGCGGCGCGCGGTACTATCCGGTGCTCGGCGGTCTCATGGCGATCCATCGTGCCGTCAGAACTTGACACGTCGAAGTGGTCGGGCGAGGGGACGTTCACGCAGCTCTTGATCGAACGGCTGCGCGAGATCGACGGCGTGGCGTTCGTCCGTGTCGAAGACGCGCCGGCCACCCGATCGGAGGCCGACTACAACTTCATCAGCAACGAGGTGTTCGTGGGGTTCGCGACCAGGGATCGCCAGGAGCGCTCGACGCGGTTCGGCTTTTTGCCGACCATGCGTACGGTCACGGAAAAGGCGCTCGACGTCGCGGGTCTCGAGCAGGCGCTCACCACGGTCGCCGACATCGGCGGCCCGGACTATTCCGACGAAGGCATGCTCCAGTACCTGCGCACCGAGCGGATTGTCCCGCCCTATCAAACGCGCGGCTACAAGCTGGTCGAGCTCGTGCGTATTTATGAGGTCGGATCACCACGGCGTGCCTAATGCTCACGTGTATTCGTACCGAAACAACGGGACGAGTGGTGGACTCTGACCTGACGTGCTGTTCTGGATACTGCCGAGCGCAGCGCCCGCGGCATGAGGGAGTGCGAATGCGCGAGCGAGGCGAGCGGGGGTGGGGCCCCGCGAGCATTGGAGAAAGCCTCGAGGGCGTCAGGCGCGGGGCTGGGGCCCCGCGCTCGTCAAGAAAATGAGTATCGTTCCGTCTCTGCTCCAGGCGGTCATCCACGTGGATGGCGAGGCCTTGGTGATGCACGCCGGCGACAAGCCGTACGTGGTCGGGTCCACGGGACAGACCGATCTCGCCAGCCGTGGTCTGACGCTCGATGCCGTCAACGGCATCGTCAATCAGCTGCTGCCCCCGGAGTTCCAAAGCGCCCTCGACGAGTTCGGCGCCGTGCAGTACGAGCTGCAGGCGATGCCGGAGTTTCCGGGTGAGCACTTCACGGTCGTCGCGGCGCGCGGTGGAGACGACGTCTGGGTGGAGATTCGCCGGCGACGTGTGCCAGACGAAGATCACGTGCCGGAGGAATTCTTTGCGCCGCCTCCCGGCGCGCCGTCCGCGCCACAGGCCGCGCAGCCGGCCGGTGTTGCCGCTCCGCCGACGGTCGCTTCCTTCCCACACCACGATGACGATCTCGTGCCGCTGGAATTGCTGGAGGAGACAAAGCGTGCGCAGGCCGTCGAACATCTCCAGGCTCGCGCTGTTGATGAAGCAGAGGCGGTCGCGTCCGTCCAAGAGTTCGACGAGGCCAACGGCGACGACCTCTTGTTGCCTGACGCGACCCAGCTCTGGCCAAGCGAGACGACGACGTCGTTCGAGTCGGAGGACGTCGCGGTGGACGCGGACTCGCCGGCGTACGAACGAACGGCTACCGAGGAGCCGGAGTACGCCGAGCCGGAACCGGAGCACGTCGAGCCGGAGTACGAGGCGCCGCCGCGCGTCGCGCCTGTTGTTCACGACACACCGCCGCTCACGCCGCGCGAGGCGCCGCCGCGCGTCGAGCCGCTCGTTCGCGACACACCGCCGCTCACGCCGCGTGAGGAGTCGCCGCGCGTTCCCGCCGCGCCGCCTCCGCCGATGGCCGCCGCGCCGCCACCACCCGTGGCCGCCCCCCCGCCCCCGCCGGTGGCGCAGGAGCGAGCCGCACGGCCGCTGCGTCCCGCGCAACCGCCGCCGCGCGCCGAACCGCCGCAGCCCGCGGTCGTCTTGCCGATCTCACGGAATCCGATCCGGAGCGATGCGCCCGCGTCGCCAACCGTCGAACCGCCGGTATTCGGCCTCGATCGCCTGCTGCGCGTGTCGGCCGCGCGTGGCGCGTCGACACTGTACCTCTCGTCGGACGCCCAGCCGTCGGTCCGCGTCGACGGCGAGCTGCAGCGGCTTGACGGCGAAGCGGAGCTGACGGCGCGCGACGTCGAGTCGCTGTTGCTGACGCTGATGCCGGAGCGCAGCCACGAAGCGCTGCGGACGGGCGCGACGACGGAATGGATCGTCGACATCGAGGATGTCGGTCGGGTGCGGTGCATGAGCTTCCGCGATCATCGCGGACCCGGCGGCGTCTTTCGCCTCATGCCGATGCGCACGGTGTCGGTCGATCAGCTCGGTCTGCCGCGCGCGATTCAGGCGCTGGCCATCGAGCCGGAGGGCCTGGTGGTGGTTGCCGGTCCCCGGTCGAGCGGGAAGCGCACGCTGATGGCGGCCTACGTCGACTTGATCAACCGGTCACGGCGCGATCACGTGATCACGATCGAGCGCGAGATCAACATCGTCCACGATCGCGGCAGCTCGTTCATCAGCCAGCGCGAGGTGCGCGGCGACGACGACGATCTGCTGGCGGCCGCGCGGGCGGCGCTGCGCGAGGATCCCGACGTCCTGATCATCGAGGATCTGCGCACGGGCGCCCTGATGAACGTGGCGCTCGAAGCGTCGGCCTCGGGCCGCCTGGTCATCGGCGGCTTTTCGGCGCACACGGCCGCGGCCGCGATCGACCGCATCATCGATCTGTACGCGCCGGAGTACCGTCGTCAGGTGCAGCTGGCGTTGGCTGACAATCTCCGCGGCGTCATCGCGCAGGTGCTCTTGCACAAGATGGGCGGCGGACGCGTGGCGGCGCGCGAGGTGCTGCTGAACACGCCCGCGGTGGCGAGCGTGCTGGCGGAAGGCAAGACGTCGCAGCTGCCGATGGCCATCGAAGGCGGACGGCGGCACGGGATGGTGCCGCTCAACGATTCGCTCGTCGGCTTCGTCCAGAGCGGCGCCGTCGACAGCCGCGAAGCCTACCGTCGTTCGAGCGATCGTCCGGGCTTCCTCGCGCTCCTCAAGCGCCAGGGTCTCGATACGTCGTTTGCGGAGCGTCTCGCCTAAAAACCGAAGAACGCAAAGACCGCGAAGACCGCAGAGAAAATCTTGCTTTGCGGCCTTTGCGACCTTTGCGTTCGTCGTGGTGTCACCGCTCGACGCAGAACTCGCTGAATCCGCAGAGCAAGCCTTTCTCTGCGTGTTCTGCGGTTTCTGCGTTTGACGTTGTGTCACCGCTCGACGAACGGTTCCAGTTCCTTCAGCAGAAACGCGAACAGATCTTCTTCGGTGAGCGTCTCCGGCCGGCCGCTTCCAACCACCTGTTCGGCGTCGACGACGCGCCGGCCGCGGCTGTGGCTGATGTGCGCCATCACGCGCGGCTCTGCGTCGCTCGTATCCAGTGCAAGCTCGATATAGTCGTCTGCGCTTCTGTCGGACATCAACCGGACGTTGCCCGCCGGCGTGAACACGGTGAACGGGTAGTTCTCGATCTTGAGGACGTTGGCGATCTGCTTGAACAGCGGAACCGCCACGTGGTCGAGGAAGTCGTTGAAGGCGCGCGTGGCTTCGTCGTTGCGCGCGCGCCGCTCGCCCGCGCTGCGCCTGGCGCGCTCGATGGTTTGCTGCAGTCGTTGGCGGACGTTGGAGGTTTCCATCGTTTTCTTAGGTGTGGCGGGGCTCCACCCCCGCCACCTGTCGGCGCTCGCCTTTGGCTCGCGCCGGTTGCTCGCGACGTCTATCCGCTCAGTCCGCGGTACCAGAAGCCCAGGGCGCCTGTCGCCGCTCGCGCGTGTGCCGTTTCGATGCCGTCCGCCCGCTTAGACAACCTTCTGCGCGCGCAGCCGCGTGATGGCGTCGGTGTCGAAACCGAGATCGTGCTGCAGCACGCTGTCCGTGTGTTGGCCGAGCCGTGGTGGCGGCGTCCGCACGGCGCCGGGCGTTTCCGACAGCTTCACCGGCACGCCGAGCATTTTCAGTGGACCGATCGTCGCATGTTCGAGCTCGGCGATCATCGCTCGCGCGCCGAGCTGTGGATCGTCGAACACCTCTTGCAGATTGCGGACCGATCCGCACGGGACGCCGGCTGCCGTCAGCCGCTCGATCCAGTACTGCCGCGTGTGACGCCGAAGCGCGTCGGCAATCAGCGGGCGCAGCCCGTCGTATTGCGTGACCCGCTGACGATTCGTGGCGAAGCGCTCGCCGAGATCGAGCTCGGCCACCTCGCAGAAGCGGCGCCACAAGTCTTCGTTGCCGACCGCGAGCACGAACTCGCCGTCCTCGGCCGCGAACGTCTCGTACGGCACGATGCTCGGGTGGCGATTGCCGAGCCGCGCGGGCACGTTGCCGCTCGCGAAGTAATTGCCGGCCTGGTACGTCAGCAGCGCGGCGACGGCGTCGAGCATCGCGACGTCCACCATCTGGCCGCGGCCGGTGCGCTCGCGTGCAAAGAGCGCCGTGACGACGCCATACGCGGCAAACATGCCCGACACGATGTCCGCGATCGCGACGCCGAGTCGATACGGCGGACCGTCCGGTGCGCCGGTGATGCTCATCAGCCCGCCTTCCGCCTGGATCACCGCGTCATAGCCCGGCTCCGTGCGGCGCGGGCCCGTCTGCCCGAAGCCCGACACCGACGCGTACACGAGCCGTGGATGCTTCGGCGCCAGCGACGCGTAGTCGAGTCCCATCTTGGCCAGCGTGCCTGGACGGAAGTTTTCGACCAGGACGTCGCTCTTGGCGATGAGGCGATCGAGGATCGCGCGGCCCTCGGGATGCTTGAAGTCGAGCGTGACGCTTTCCTTGTTCCGGTTGATGCTGAGGAAGTACGCGCTCTCGCCTTCCAAGCCGGGGTCCCCAGCGCGCGGTTTGTGCGCGCTGGGGTGGAAGCCGGGGTCCCCAGCGCGCGGTTTGTGCGCGCTGGGGTGGAAGCCGGGGTCCCCAGCGCGCGGTTTGTGCGCGCTGGGGTGCAGAAACGGCGGCCCCCACGCGCGCGTGTCGTCGCCTTTACCTGGCTGTTCGATCTTGATGACGCGCGCACCCATGTCGCCGAGCATCATCGCGCAGTACGGGCCCGACAGCACGCGCGTCAGGTCGAGCACGGTGATTCCATCGAGTGACGGCATAATGAACAGATGATTATCGTCTACGCTGGCAGCGCCTGACGCAGCTGCGAACAGGTGAAAGCGTTGCTTTCACGCGAAGGTGTGCCGTTCACGGCGTACAACGTCGACGAGGACGATCGCGCGTACGGCGATCTCATCGCGCGCGGATTCCGTACGATTCCGGTCACGGTATTCGGCGATCGCACGATCAAAGGTTTCGACGAGCCGGCGCTCATGACCGCGATTGCCGACTGGCGCGCGAACGCCGGGGGGTAGGGGCCACCAGATTAGCAATAGCCACTAAATCTGAGACGAGCGCGTAGGCCGTCTGCGTCAGGTTCCCGCCGCGCTGGACGATCGCGATCTCCCGAGTAAACGAGAACGAGATCGAACCTCACCGGGCAACGGTTGGCGCCGTGGTTCCGGTGGTGTCCGGCCTCAGCCGGACCAGCTCCGTCAACAGCTCATCCAGCCGATTCAATCCCTTCCGCAGGTACTCGACATCGTCGCCGAAGCCGATTCGCAGATAGCCGTCCATGCCGAAGTGATCGCCCGGGACGATCAGCACGCTTTTCTGCTCGCGCAGCCTGGTGACGAGATCCGTCGAGTTGATGGGATGGTGGTAGCGGACGTACACGATGGCGCCCGCGTCGGGCGGCGCGTAGCTGAAGAGGCCGCCGTGCGCGTCAAGCCACTGCGCGATGACGGGAAAGTTCTCGTTCAGAATCTTCCGCGTCCGCGCGAGGATGCGGGCGCGGTGCGAGGGCGCGAGCGCGCGCCGCGCCAGGAAATCGCTGAGCGCGCCTGGCGAAATGGTCGTGTAATCGTGATACGACCACAGCGACGCGACGGTCGCGGGCGGTCCGACGATCCAGCCAATCCGGAGTCCCGGCAGTCCGTACGCTTTCGACAGACCGCTCGTGACGATGACGCGATCCGAGCGGCCCCACATCGACGGCGTCTCGCGGCCGTCGAGCTCCGCTCCGCGATAGATCTCGTCCGAGAGAATCCACGTGCCGTGCCGTGACGCAATCGCGGCGATGCCGTCGAGATCCGCCGCGTCGATGCGTGCGCCGGTCGGGTTGTTCGGATTGCAGATGATGATCAGCTTCGTTCGCGACGACACCAGACGAGCGAGCGCATCAATGTCGACCCGCCAGCGCCCGCCTTCGCCGCGTGCGGCTTCGGCGGGGACGAGCGGCCACTCTCTCACGATGCCGCCGAACGCGCGCGCCAGACCCCACGTCTGCATGTAGTTCGGCACCATCAGCACGACTTCATCGCCCGGCTCGACGAGGTGCCACGTCGTGATGTAGTTGGCTTCCGATCCGCCGTTGGTGACCTGCACGCGATCCGCGTCCGCCCCCGAATACAGCGCGGCGATATCCGACCTCAAGGGCACAGTGCCGTTCGACTGTGTATAACGGAGCGCTTCAGTCATCAGCGCGTTGCGTGCAGCCTCATCGTCGACGAGCTCGGCGAGGCGCAGCGGCTGCACGCCGCTCTCCGACAGGTTGAACTCCACCTGGTTTTCATAGGTGGATTGCATGCGTTCCATCGCAAACTGTTCGAGTTTCATGAGCGCAGACTATATACTCACCGCTTTGGACACAAGTGCAGACAGACGGGCGATCACCACGGCCGCGCCCGAAGGCATGATGACGCTCGCGACAACCCCGAACCTCGCGCGGATTCCCGCCGGCGACTTTCTGATGGGCGCGCCGGACTTCGAACAGGACGAGCGTCCCGTTCATCGCATCTTCGTCAGCGAATTCTTCATCAGCCGCTTCGCGGTCACGCAGGACGAGTACGCGCGATTCATCCGCGAGACCGGCTATCCGGCGCCGTCGATCCGCGGCCTGCCGCTCGTGACGCTCGGCGGCCGCGATTCGATGTTCCGCGAGCTCGCGGCGCCGTACGTCTGGGAGGAGGGCAATCCGCCGGCCGGTCACGGCAGTCATCCCGTGGTGCTCACGCGCTACGACGATGCGCAGGCCTACTGTCGGTGGCTGTCCGATTCGCTGGGACGCGTCGTGCGCCTGCCGACCGAAGCGGAATGGGAAAAAGCGGCGCGCGGCGGCCTCGAAGGTCAGCGCTATCCGTGGGGCGACGACATCGATTCGTCGCGGTGCAACTACCTGACGGACCCGTCGTTCAAACGGGAGCGCGGCACGCGTCCGACCGGCACCTATTCGCCCAATGCATACGGCCTTTACGACATGTCGGGCAATGTCTGGGAATGGGTGTCCGACTGGTACAGCGCGGACTACTATGGGCTCGGCGAGATGCGCGACCCTCAGGGCCTCGCGACCGGCAGCATGCGCATCGTGCGTGGCGGTTCCTGGGTGAACGACGACGTGTCGATGCTTCGATGTGCGTATCGTCACAAGGTTCCGCCGGACACCTACGCGCACAGCATCGGGTTCCGGATCGTATGCGGCTCATAGCAGTCGTTTGGATCGCCCTGGCCTGCGCCGTCGCCGCTCAAGAGCCGGCGCAGCCACAGGGTCCGGTCGTCGTGACGGTTGGCGAGGCGACGGTCCGTCGTGCGCCCGACCGCGCGTTCGTCACCGTGAGCGTCGAGACGCGCTCGAAGAGTCCGCGTGACGCGCAGCGCTTGAACGCGGAGGCGATGACCGCGGTCCAGCAGCGGCTGACGCAGGCGCGCATCGCGAAAGACGCCATCCGTACGACCGGCTACGACCTCCAGCAGGAGTTCGACTTCGTGCAGGGCCGGCGCGTGCTGCGCGAGTTCGTGGCGCGCAACGGCATCGAAGTCCGCGTGGACGACATCGCGCGGACCGGTGAGATGCTCGACGCGGTCGTACAGTCGGGCGCCACGTCGGTCAGCGGCATCCGGTTCGATCTGCAGGATCGCGACAGCGTCGAACGCGAAGCGCTGCGACTCGCCGTCGCCGACGCCCGTGCACGCGCCGAAGCCGCGGCATCGGGCGCGGGCCGTGCCATCGATCGCGTGTTGCGCATCGAGGATTCGCGCGATAGCGGCATCATGCCACCGAGGCCGATGATGACGATGGCCCGCACGGCCGAGAGCCCGGCGCAGACGCCGGTCGAGCCCGGACTCATCGAAATCCACGCACGCGTGACCTTGACGGCGTCGATGAAATGACAGAGGCGGATTACCAGCGCGCGCGGCGTCTCTTGATGCGGCGCGATCCGATTCTTGCCGAAGCGATCAAGCGCATCGGGGCGTGTCGCATGGCGGAGCGCCAGCGCAAAGACCATCTCACCGCGCTCATCGGAGCGATCGTCAGTCAACAGCTGTCAACCAAAGCGGCCGCGACGATCTTCGGAAGGTTCGCGGCGTTGTTTCCGGACAACCAAATCACGAGCGCGGCGGCGATTGATGGGCTGGATGACCCGACGCTACGCGGAGTCGGTTTGAGCGGACAGAAGATCGGGTATCTGCGCGATCTGTCCGCGCGCATCGCCGATGGCCGGCTGAATCTCGACGAGCTCGATGCATTGCCTGACGACCTGGTCATCGAGCGGCTGACGTCGGTCAAAGGCTTCGGCCGATGGACGGCCGAAATGTTTCTGATGTTCCGGCTTCATCGCCCGGACGTCCTGCCGGCGGGCGACCTCGGCATCGTCAATGCGATTCAGCGCCTCTATCGGCTCCGCAAGCGTCCCGATCCGAAGCGCATCCTGAAAATGGGCGAAGCGTGGCGTCCGTATCGATCGGTCGCGTCGTGGTATCTCTGGCAGACGCTCCGCGAAACTCCGCCGCGCGGAACTAAGAACTCAAAACTCAGAACTTAGAACTGTGCTCGGTTGGGTTCTGAGTTCGAAGTTCTAGGTTCTAAGTTCTAAGTTCTAAGTTTGAGCCAGAGCAGGAAAAATCCAGCTGCGATGGCGATGAGCGTGCCGCGCTCGCTGAACAGCGTCTCGCGCCAGGAGAAAGCAACCGCGGAGTTCGCTGAGTTCGCAGAGAACACGTTTTCTCTGCGAGTTCTGCGCGCTCCGCGGTTGAACGTGGGCCACCATCGCGGCACGCGCGCGGCGTACGCACGATACTCGTCACCGTAGCGCGCTTCGAGCACCTGCTCCTCCCAGCGCACGATCGCGTGATATTCCACCGCGAGCAGCACGACGATGACCGGCACCAGCCAGAGGAGCCGGGCCGCCATCGCAAACCCTGCCCACAGTGCGATGTTCCCCAGATAGAGCGGATTGCGCACCACTGCGAACGGCCCGGCGGCGATGAGCGGGCCGAGGCGATCGCTTCGCGTCCGCGAGATCGCGCCGATGTGGTGAACGGCCCACAACCGGATCGCTTCGCCCGTCAACGTGAGGCCGATCCCGCTTGCGATGAGCCATTTGGAAGGCGGCGCCTCGCCGATCCGCAGCAGCAGCACGGCGATCGCGAGCGGAAGCGGAATGATCGTGCGGTGGCGGAACAACCAACCGCCGAGGTGGGTCATCGACGGGCCGGAGTATAGTTGATACAATCACCGACTCAGTCGGTCGTATATATCCCATGTCCTCATCAGACGCGTCTTCCGTGCTGGACCGAGCGCCCGGCTCGTCCGTGCTCGACATGATCGGGCGCACGCCGCTCGTGCGGCTGCACCAGTTCGAGCGGGAGACGCCCGGCGTCGAGATCTACGCGAAAGCGGAATGGCAAAACCCTGGCGGATCGGTGAAAGACCGCGCCGCGGCGCGGATGATCCTCGACGGCGAGGCGAAGGGCACGCTGACGCCTGACCGCACGATTCTCGATGCGACCTCGGGGAACACCGGCATCGCGTACGCGATGGTCGGCGCGGCGCGCGGCTACAAGGTGAAGTTGTGCGTGCCGGAGAACGCGAGCCCCGAACGCAAGCTGATTCTGCGCGCGCTTGGCGCCGAGCTCGTGCTCACGAGTCCACTCGAAGGCAGCGACGGCGCGATTCGCGAAGCGCGGCGGCTGTACGCGTCGGATCCGGACCGCTACTTCTATCCCGATCAGTACAACAACGACGCGAACTGGCAGGCGCATTACGATACGACCGCACCGGAAATCATCGAGCAGACGAGCGGCCGCATGACGCACTTCGTCGCCGGCCTGGGAACGAGCGGCACGTTTATCGGGATCGGACGCCGGCTGCGGAAGTTCAATCCGTCGATCAAGCTGATCTCGTTTCAGCCCGACTCGCCGTTCCATGGACTCGAAGGTCTCAAGCACATGGAGTCGGCGATCGTCCCGGGCATCTACGATCCGACGCTCGCCGACGAGGATTTGCGGATCGACACCGAGCGCGCGTATCGCATGGTCCGCCGTCTCGCCCGGGAAGAGGGTCTGCTTGCGGGGATCTCGTCGGGCGCCGCGATTGCCGCGACGCTCGATGTCGCCAAGCGTCTCGACAGCGGCATCGTCGTGACCGTGTTTCCCGACGGCGCCGAGAAGTACCTGACAGAAAGCTTCTGGACCGCGGAGCAACATGGCAGCTGATCGGCGATTGATCATCACAGGCGACGTGGAGCACGCGATTCGCGCGCACGGTCAGGAGACGTATCCGCACGAGTGCTGCGGGGCGCTCGTCGGCAAAGGCGATATCGTGACGACGGTCGTCGCGCTCCCGAACACAACCGAGGAAGGACCGCGGCGCCGGTTTCTGGTGCGACCGTCCGATTACCGGCAGGCCGAGCGGCGGGCGACCGAAATGGGCGGCGAGCTCCTTGGGTTCTATCACTCGCACCCGGATCATCCATCGCGGCCGTCGCAGTACGATCTCGATCACGCGTGGCCGACCTTCGCCTACATCATCGTGTCGGTGATGAACGGCGCCGCCGCGGACATGACGGTGTGGTATCTCAAAAACGATCGTTCGAGCTTCGAAGAGGGCAGTCTCGATCATGGTGAAAATTCTCATTCCGACTCCGCTCAGACCGTACACCGACAAGCAGGACGCGGTTGACGCGTCGGGCGCGACCGTCGGCGAGCTGCTGGCCGATCTGACGCGCCGGCACGCCGGTCTCAAGCCGCATCTCTACAACGAGCAGGGCAAGCTGCGCAGCTTCGTCAACGTGTACGTCAACGACGAAGACATCCGGTACTTGCAGAAGGAACAGACGCCGGTGACCGCGGACGACACGGTCAGCATCATCCCGTCGGTCGCGGGCGGCGCGCCAAGCGTCACGGATGTGGTGTCCGGTGTCAGCCGGACCTTACCGGAACTGACAAACGACGAGATCAAACGCTACTCGCGGCATCTCATCATGCCGGAGGTGGGCGTCGAGGGTCAGCGGAAGCTGAAGGCGGCCAAGGTGCTGTGTATCGGTGCAGGCGGACTTGGATCGCCGGTCGCCATGTATCTCACCGCCGCCGGCGTGGGCACGCTCGGCATCGTGGACTTCGACGTCGTCGACTTCAGCAACTTGCAGCGGCAAATCCTCCACGGAACGCCCGACGTCGGTCGATCGAAGCTCGCGTCGGCGAAAGATCGGCTGCAAGCGCTCAATCCGAACGTCGACGTCGTCGCGCACGAGACCGCGATTTCGTCAGAGAACGCGCTCAAGCTGTTCGAGCCGTACGACGTGATCGTCGACGGCACGGACAATTTTCCGACACGCTATCTGGTCAACGACGCGAGCGTGCTGACCGGCAAGCCGAACGCCTACGGCAGCATCTTCCGTTTCGAAGGCCAAGCGTCGGTATTCGCGACCAAGGACGGTCCGTGCTATCGCTGCTTGTATCCCGAGCCGCCGCCGCCTGGACTCGTCCCGAGCTGCGCCGAAGGCGGCGTGCTCGGCGTGCTGCCGGGCATCATCGGCGTGATTCAGGCGACGGAAACGATCAAGCTGATTCTCGGCGTCGGCGAACCGCTGATCGGACGTTTTCTGATCGTCGACGCGCTGCGGATGAGATTCCGCGAACTGAAGCTGCGCAAGGATCCCGACTGCCCGGTGTGTGGCACGCACCCGACCGTGACGCAGCTCATCGACTACGAACAGTTCTGCGGCGTCAGGCCGGCCGCACCGGAGCCGATCACGGTGAACAGTGCCACTGAGATCACGTCGGTCGAGCTCAAGCAACGGCTCGACCGTGGCGACAAGCTGAAGATCGTCGACGTGCGGGAGCCCAACGAGTACCAGATCAATCGCATCCCCGGGTCCGAGCTCATCCCGCTCGGAGACGTGCCGAAGCGCGTCAACGAGCTCAACCCTGACGATGAGATCGTCGTGCACTGCAAGACGGGCGGGCGGAGCGCGAAAGCTGCGGATTTCCTGAGGTCGGTCGGGTTCAAGAAGGTTCTGAACCTGAAGGGCGGCGTCCTGGATTGGATAGACAAGGTCGATCCGACCCAGCCGAAATACTAAACCGCGCCGCTGCAGTGTGTTAAAGTAAGACCATAGCGGTCGGATATGCGCCTGCGGCCCGCGCGAGGCGCGAGGACGCCGATCGAGCGGGGCCCCGCGAGCAAGAAAAAGCCGGGTCAGCACGAGGCCGTGTACGGATCGCGCGGCCGGAACGTTTCCTATCGCATACGTGAAAGACCGGCATGTTGAGGCTGTCAAAAAAGGCGGATTACGCCTTGATCGCGATGAAACACCTGGCGCTGCGAGGCGACCGGGGCTCCCAGGCGTCATCGTCAGCCCGGGAAATCGCGGAACTGTACGACATTCCGATAGAGCTCATGGCAAAGGTGCTTCAGCGACTGGTTCGGCGCGGACTGCTCGCTTCGCATCAGGGTACCCGTGGCGGGTATCAACTGGCGCGAATTCCGTCGCAGATTTCGGTTGCCGACGTCATTCAAGCGATCGATGGACCGGTGACCGTCACGGCCTGTTCGACCGAGGACGGACTTTGCGAACAGTTCGCGAAATGCAACGTACGCGACCCGCTCTGGCGCGTGCGTGAACGGATTCTGACCGCGCTCGGAGAATGCACGATCGCGGAGCTTGCGGCGGATTCCCCGCCGCCGGCGACCGCGCAACCCGCGGTGCTTCACACGCATATTTGAACGCTATGGCTATCAAGCTCCCGATCTACATGGACTATCACGCGACCACGCCGGCCGATCCGCGCGTCGTCGAGGCGATGATTCCCTACTTCACCGAGCATTTCGGCAATGCCGCCAGCCGCAATCATCCGTTCGGGTGGGAAGCGGAAGAAGCCGTCGAGAAGGCGCGCAAGCAGGTGGCGGATCTGATCGGCGCGAACGCCAAGGAAATCGTCTTCACGAGCGGCGCGACCGAGTCGGACAACCTCGCGATCAAAGGCGTCGCCGAGATGTATCGCGAGAAGGGCAATCACATCATCACGGCCGTCACCGAGCACAAGGCGGTGATCGACACGTGCAAGCGCCTCGAGAAGGAGGGCTACCGCGTCACCTATCTGCCGGTGCAGAAGGACGGCCGGATCAGCCTCGACGAGCTGAAGGCGGCGATCAGCGACAAGACGATCCTCATCACGATCATGGCGGCCAACAACGAGATCGGCGTCCTCCAGCCGATTGCGGAGATTGGCGCGATCGCGAAAGAGAAGGGGATCCTCTTCCACACGGACGCGGTTCAGATGGTTGGCAAGGTGCCGTTCAACGTCAACGATCTGAAGGTCGACATGGCCTCGCTGAGCGCGCACAAGATATACGGACCGAAGGGCGTCGGCGCGCTGTACGTCCGGCGCAGAAATCCGCGCGTGCTGCTCGCCCCGATCATCGATGGCGGCGGCCACGAGCGCGGCATGCGTTCAGGCACGCTGAACGTCACCGGCATCGTCGGCTTTGGCAAGGCCGCGGAGCTGTGCAGGCAGGAGATGGCGAGCGAGAGTGAGCGTCTGCGGAAGCTGCGCGATTACCTCAACGACAAGCTTCACAAGAACCTCGACGAGATTTACGTCAACGGTTCGGTGGAACACCGGCTGCCGCACAACTTGAACATCAGCTTCGCCTACGTCGAGGGCGAATCGCTGCTGATGGGGATCAACGACGTCGCGGTCTCGTCGGGTTCGGCCTGCACGTCGGCGAGCCTCGAACCGTCGTACGTGCTCAAGGCGCTCGGTGCGGGGGACGACCTCGCGCACTCGTCCATCCGCTTCGGACTGGGCCGGTGGACGACGAAAGAGGAAGTGGATTACGTCGCGGACAAACTGACGCATGTCGTGACGCGGCTGCGGGAAATGTCGCCCCTCTATGAGCTGGCGAAAGAAGGCGTCGACCTCTCCACGATGCAGTGGCAAACAGAAGGACATTAAGAACATGGCGTATTCGAGCAAGGTCATCGATCACTACGAGAACCCGCGCAATGTCGGCTCGCTGCCAAAAGACGACGTCAACGTCGGCACGGGCCTCGTCGGCGCGCCGGAGTGCGGCGACGTCATGAAACTGCAGGTCAAGGTGAACCCGGACACGGGCGTCATCGATGATGCGAAGTTCAAGACGTTCGGCTGCGGCTCGGCGATTGCGAGCTCGAGCCTGGCGACCGAATGGCTCAAGGGCAAGACCGTCGATCAGGCGCTCGCGATCAAGAACACCGAGATCGTCGCCGAGCTGAGCCTGCCGCCGGTCAAGATTCACTGCTCGGTGCTGGCGGAGGACGCGATCAAAGCCGCCATCGCCGACTACAAGAAAAAGCAGGCGGCCGCGAACAGGGCTGAACAGAAGCAGCCGCAACCCACTGCATAACGTTTGTGAAAGCAGAAAGTCGTTGGGATATACCGCCGCGAGCCGACAAGGCGAGCGGCGACAGGCGGTGGGGGTGGGGCCCCACCGCAAAGTAAAAAATGATTCAGATCAGCGAAACCGCAGCCCGCAAGATCCGCACGTTGATGGCCAAGCAGGGCATCGACGAGGGCGGACTGCGCGTCGGCGTGAAGGGCGGCGGGTGCTCGGGGTTGAGCTACACGTTCTCGTGGGAGAAGCAGCCGCGTCTTGGCGACGAAATCTTCGAGGGGCCCGACGGCGCGAAGATCTACGTCGACAAGAAGAGCCTGCTGTATCTCAACGGCACGGTGCTCGACTACGACACGAACATGATCAGCAAGGGGTTCGTGTTCAACAACCCGAACGCCAAGTCGACGTGCGGCTGCGGCAGTTCCTTTGGCGCGTAGCGCGGACTTTTTCAGCTTCCTCGGCCTGCCCCGCAAGCTGAACCTCGACATGGCCGATCTCGAGCAACGGTATCGCGCGCTCAGCCGGCAGTTTCATCCCGACTACTTCTACAACGCACCGGCGGCCGAGCGGCGCGCGAGCCTGGAACAATCGTCGTATTTGAACGACGCGTATCGCACGCTTCGCGACCCGATTCGGCGCCTCGAGTATTTGTTGACGCTCGAAGAAGGCGCAGCGGAGCGGGGCGAAGGGGCCCCCGCGAAGCGTGACCGGGGGGCAGGGGCCCCCGGAGTAAACAAAGTCCCGCCTGCGCTGCTCGAGGAAGTGTTCGCGTTGAACGAAGAGCTCGACGAGGTTCGCGAGATGCGCGCCGGCGGCGCACCAGCCGACCAGTTGAAGGGTCGCCTCGAACGCGCCCGTCTGCCGATTGACGCCAAGCGCGCCGATCACGAAGCGGAGTTGCAGGAGCTCTCGACACGGTGGGACGCCGCCCTCGATCGCGGCGCGCCGGACGAGGAGCGCCGGGCGATTCTCCAGTCGCTCCGCGAGCGATTTCTCGAGCGGAACTACATCGCGAATCTGTTGGCGGGAATTGAACGGGAGCTCTCGCTGTGAGAACTAGCTACCACGGAGGACGCGGAGGTTCAAACCTGCTCACCAAACAGGTTTGCCACGCCGTGTCCCCCGTGTCCTCTGTGGTGGAGCGCTTCGTCGTATGAGCAAAGTCGTCGGCATCGATCTCGGTACCACGAATTCGCTCGTCGCCTACGTGAAGGACGGCGTGCCGATCGTCATCCGCGACAAGAGCGGCGACGGCCTCGTGCCGTCCGTCGTCTCGGTCGCCGAGAACGGCGCCGTCCACGTCGGACGCGAGGCCCAGCGGCGGCTGTTGATCGACGCGCAGCGGACCGCATACTCCGTGAAGCGATTCATGGGCAAGGGCCGCGAGGACGTGCAGAACGAAGCCGAACATTTCCCGTTCGGCGTGAGCGGCGAGGCGGGGGGCGTCGTCCGCATCGGCCTCGGCGATCGGGAGTTCACGCCGCCCGAGATCTCCGCATTCATCCTTCGCGAGCTGAAGCGCCGCGCGGAGGAGCACTTCGCGGAACACCGCGAGGTGGACAACGAGGTCGATCGCGCTGTCATCACTGTCCCGGCCTATTTCAACGACGCGCAGAGAACGGCCACGCGCGACGCGGGACGGATCGCGGGCCTCGAAGTTCTGCGCATCATCAACGAACCGACCGCGGCGTCGCTCGCATACGGCCTCGACAAACGGCACACCGGCATCATCGCGGTGTACGACCTCGGCGGCGGGACGTTCGACATTTCGATTCTCCGTGTCGAGGACGGCGTGTTCCAGGTGTTGTCGACCAACGGCGACACGCATCTGGGCGGCGACGACATCGACGTCCTGCTGATGGATCGTGTTCTTTCTGATGTCGCGTCCGGCTCTAGCCGGACCTCGGAAGCCGTTCAGGAGATCCGCAAGGCGGTCATCCAAGCGAAGGTGGATCTCTCCGAGCGTGACGAGACGACGTTGAACGGCAAGCGTCTCACGCGCGCCGAATTCGAGGCGATCATCAAGCCGATCGTCGATCGTACGCTCGAGCCGTGCCGCCAGGCGCTCGCCGACGCCGGACTTCAGCCGTCACAGATCGACGAAGTGGTCCTCGTCGGCGGCTCGACGCGGATTCCGCTCGTGCGCCGCAAGGTCGAAGAACTGTTCGGGAAGACGCCGCACAGCGAGTTGAATCCCGACGAGGTGGTCGCGCTCGGCGCCGCCGTGCAGGCCGACATCCTCATCACCGGCAACCGCGACATGCTGCTGCTCGACGTGACGCCGCTGTCGCTCGGCATCGAGACGATGGGCGGCGTGATGTCGAAGATCATCCTGCGCAACTCGACGATCCCGGCGACCGGGAGCGAGATGTTCACGACGGCGGTCGACAATCAGACGGCGGTCGACATTCACGTGCTGCAAGGGGAGCGCGAGCTCGTGGCCGACAATCGATCGCTCGCACGCTTCAAGCTGCGCGGCATCCCGCCGATGCCGGCCGGCCTGCCGCGCGTGCAGGTGCAGTTTCAGATCGACGCGAACGGCATCCTCAGCGTCACCGCGCGCGAAGAGCGGACCGACGTCGAGCAGACGATCGAAGTGAAGCCGTCGTACGGACTGACCGACGAGGAAGTCGAGCGCATGCTCGTCGACTCCTTCGAGCACGCCGAGGCCGATTTCGCCGCGCGCCTGTTGATCGAGGCGCGCAACGAGGCCGAGAGCGTGATGGCCGCGACCGAGAAGTCCCTCCGCTCGCCCGATTTCTCGGAAATCGACAAGACGGATCTCGCGCCGGGCGAGCGCCAGAAAATCGAATCGGTTCTCGCCGGGCTGAAGATGGTGCTGAACTCAAACGACCGCGAGACGATTCAGAAGTGGACCCATGCGCTGAACGACGTGACACAGCATCTGGCCGAAGTCATGATGAACCGCTCGGTCCACGCAGCGCTGTCCGGCAAGAACGTCAACGAAATGTAGCGCGCGAAGCCCTTCGACGCTCATCCTGAGCATGTCGAAGGATGAGCGCTCAGGGCGAGCGAGAGAATATGCCCAAAGTCACTTTCATCATCGACGGCGAACCGACGACGGTCGAGTTCGAAACCGGCCAGCTGCCGTACTCACACCACGGCAAGCCGGAGTCGTTTCTCGACGTCGCCAAAAACCTCCATGTCCCGCTCGAGCACGCCTGCGGCGGCAGCTGCGCGTGCACGACCTGTCACGTCATCATCCGCGAGGGCGCGCAGAACCTCAGCGAGATGCAGGACGACGAGGCAGATCGCCTCGACACCGCATGGGATCTGACGCCGCAGTCGCGGCTCGGCTGCCAGGCCGTCATCACAGGTGACGTCGTCTGTGAGCTGCCGATGTACACGCGGAACTACGTCCAGGAAGGCGGCGGCATCCAGCTCGGGAAATCGGACAAGAAGGAGCGCAAAGCCCAGGAGGTCACGCCGTGAAGTGGACCGACGCGGAAGACATCGGCATTGCACTCGTGGAAAAATTTCCCGGCGTCGATCCGCTGACCCTCCGCTTCACCGATCTGCGCGAGAAAGTGATCGCGCTCGACGACTTCGACGACGATCCGAAGACGTCGAACGAGCCGAAGCTCGAAGCGATCCAGATGGCGTGGTACGAAGAATGGAAAGACGTGCAATAGCCTATCTGCGTTTGAAGCGTTGCCGTTTCCATACTCTCAACAGCTGCCGGTAACCCTGCGAAAATCACGAACATCTTCAGTCAGCTTGATCCGTCGCATCAGAACGCTCCCAAGTTCATGATAGCGCTATCGTCAGCTCAGGGTGCTTCGTTCTGCATGCTAGACTCGGGCGAATGCGGTTTAGAGGCATGTTCCGTCCCGGCATGCGGGGCTATCTCGTTCCGCTTGCCGCGGGCGTCGCGTTGACGACGAGCGCATTCCTGCCCTGGGTCATCATCGGCGAGTATTCGCGGCGCGGCGTGCCCGACGTCTGGGCGCTGTGGCTGGCGGGCCTGGGCGCACTGGCCGCCGTGCTCGCGACGCTGAGCATGATCACGCGGAAGAACTCGCGGCACCCGCTGCTGGTCATCGGCCTCTTTTCACTCGGCATCACTTTTCTCGCGTGGCGCATCGTGCCGCGATCGGCCGAGCAGGGCGCGCGGACGTGGGCGCAGGCGGTCGCGATTGCCGACGGCGTGCCGGCGTCAGCCGTCCAGGACGCCCACGCGATCGTCGGCAGCGGCATCTACGTCGGCCTCGCGGCGGCGGCGGTGCTCGTCGCCTTCGGCCTCACGATTGTCGTCAAACGCGCGTCGCAGCCGTACATCGCCATCGATCCCGATGACGACGTATGAGCATCCTCATCGGCACGCAGTTCTACGCCGCACACGGCGACAGCCAACGGCGTCAGGCGCAGGCCATGGACGCGCTGGGCAGGCTGGAAGGAGTCGAAGTCGTCGATCTGCAGTGGGACCCGACGCCGCCGTGGCGGCCGTGGATTCGGACGGTCTGCGATCTTCACCTCGACTCGCGCAGCGTCAGCGGCTGCGGCGGCCGGCGTAAGCCAATCACCACCGACATGATGCGGGCGCTCGCCGACCTGGCCGAGCGCGGCGGGCATCAATACTTCATGCTCACCAACGCCGACATCATCGTGACGCAGGCGGCCGTTACGCTCATTCAAGAGCGCAGTGAAGAAACGTACGCGTTCTCGCGGCTCGACGTCGATCGCGAGACGGGGCGCGCGCTCGAGCCGACGCTCTCGGGCCTCGATGCGTTCGCGTTCGACGTGCGGTGGTGGCGCGCGAACCAGCATCGCTTCCGGCCGTACATCATCGGTGAGGCGTGCTGGGACGTCGTCTACGCCGCGATCGCGATGTGTCACGGCGACGGACTGATTGCGAGCGGCGGCGAGATTCGGCACGAGCGCCATCCGATGGAATGGGGACAAGGCGCGTTCGCCGACTACAACGGCTATCTCGCGGCGGTCGACAATCGGTACTTCACGCTGTGGTGCGTCTACTACGCGCGGCTCATGGAAGCGCGCGCCCGCGGCGCCTCGATCGGCGAGGAGCGCGCGTTGTGCAAGAGCGTCTTCGTGTGGCAGCCGTCGGCGGCGGCCGCCGTGCGGCAGATCGGCCGCACCGTGAAGGCGCGAATCGGCTACGGGCGCAAGCGCGCGCGGTGGAACCGCGAGAGCATGTCGTGAAGTTGCTGGACGCCCACGGTCAGGCTCGCCGGGCCCGGCTGCAGGATGTAGGTCGACTTGATCTCGTGAATCTCGTCGTCGCGTACGGCGCTCACTGAGTCCCACCCGGCGCGGCCGACGATCGTCGCCTTCTTCATCTTCTTTCCGCACCACGACGCGAAGACGATTTGCGGATCGCGTCGAGCGACCTCCGCCGGATCGACGATGCGATCCTTTGCGAGCCCGGCGTGCGCAAGCTCGGGAAAGATCGGCGCGCCGCCGGCGATCTCCGCCAGTTCCTCGACCCAGCGGATCCCCGAGATCAACGGATCGTCCCATTCCTCGAAGAACGTACGCGGCTGCGAGGGAAAGTGCGACGCCGATTCCCGAATGCGATCGAGGCCGGCGGCAAGTCGATCGGCGAGCGCCTCCGCTTCGCCCTGACAGCCGACGAGTCCGCCGAGCATCCGGATCATCTGCAGGATCTCGGCGACGGTCCGCTGATTGAAGGTCACGACGGCGATGCCGCGCCGCACGAGCTCCGCCGACAAATCCGCCTGCAGATCGGAGAACGCGAGCACGAGGTCCGGCTTCAGCGCCTCGATCTTGTCGAACTTCGCGTTGATGAACGCCGAGACCTTCGGCTTCCGTCGCGCCTCCGGCGGACGCACGGTGTAGCCGGAAACGCCGACGATCCGCTCGCCCTGGCCGAGGAGGTAGAGCGTCTCGGTCGTCTCTTCCGTCAGACAGACAATGCGCTCGGGGTATGTCGCCATTGCAGATCGGTGAACACGAACCCATCGCGCTCGACGGTGATGCCGATGTCGATTGGAATCTCGCGCGCGAACATCGGACCTTTGTAGGCGAACGTGTGGAACTCGCCGCGCTCGCCGCACGGATCGACTGACGGTGGCAGGTCGTCGAGCAGCGACGCGTTGAACTCGCGTCCGGCAAACGATCGATCGATGACCTTCGGGTTGACGCATGTGATCCGCGCGCCCAGTCCCGCCGTCACCATCTCGCGCGCCAGCCGCGGCGTGTCGGCGTCAAACAGCGGAAACAGCGGCGTCAGTCCTGTTCCCGCCAGCTTCTCTGCGCGATACCGGCGGATGTCCTCGAGAAACAAATCGCCGAACGCGATGTGCGTGAAGCCGTCGGCGACCGCACGCGCGACCGCCGCCGCCATCGCCCGCTCGTAGACGTCGTTCGGACAGGGCGACGGAATCGGGATCTGCCACAGCGGCAGTCCGAGCGCGTCTGCCTGCGCCTGCAGCAGATCGACGCGCACCGCGTGCATCGCCACACGCTGCGCCGATTCGTTGATCGTCGTCAGCAGGCCGGCGAGCTGCACATCGCCGCGCTGCCGGAGCACGTGCACCATCCACGCACTGTCCTTGCCGCTCGACCACGACACGAGCGTTTTCATTTGAACGCCTCGGGGTGCAGGAGGCGGCCCAAGCGCTCGGTGGCCGCGGCGACGCGAGGACCGGGCACGACGAATTCTTCACCGCGCAGCATGTATACGCGGTGGTTCTTCACCGCCGGCACCGACGGCAGCGCGTTCCACTCGCGCAGGTCAGTGGCGTTGGTGTCGTCGCCGCGCGCGTACCTGAGCTCGATGATCACCTCCGGCGCCCGCGCCAGCACCAGCTCCGTCGTCATGATGACCGACTGCTGCTTCACGTCGCCCATGACGTCGGCGCCGCCGGCGGTTTCGAGCATGTCGTGCAGGAATCCCACGCCGCCGCTCGCGTCGATGTTCCTCAGCGTGCCGCGCTCGCGTCCGAACACGAGCAGCGTCTTCGGCCTCGGACTCGTGGCGACGCGCGACCTGATGTCGGCGAGCTGCCGCTCGATGCTGTCGGCCAGGGCGTTTGCGCGTGGAGCGACGCCGACGCGCGCGCCCAGCGACCGAATGGTCTCGGTGATATCGGTCAGCCCGCGATGCGTGTACGAGTAGTACGCAATCTGCGCGCGGTCGAGCTGCGTCCGAAGCTCGTTCTGCGTGCCGTAGAGAATCACGAGATCCGGACGCATCGCGATAATCCGTTCGACCGCCGGATCGAGCAGGGCGCCGACGCGCGGCAGCTTCTCGACCTCCGATGGAAAGCGGTCGTAGCTGCCGACGGCGACGAGTCGATCACCCGCACCCATCGCGAACAGCATTTCTGTCGTCGCGGGAATGATGGACACCACGCGCCGCGCCTGGGTGTGCACGGCGCCTGCCGATAGAAAGAAGAACGCACAGGCCGCCAAGACCGCAAAGCACGGTTCACTCTGCTGTGACAGAAAGGCGTTTCTTTGCGAGCTTTGCGCCCTCTGCGTTCTTCGTGCCGCCGCACCGCCGATCACGCGAGTCGCCTGAACAGCAGCCATAGAAAGAATGGTCCTCCGATAATCGCGGTGACCGTGCCAACGGGAAGCTCCACCGGTCCAAACAACGTTCGCGCGACCAAGTCGCAGATGATGACGAACGACGCGCCGAACAGCGCCGACGCGGGCAGTACGACGCGATGATCCGCGCCGACGAGCAGCCGCACGATGTGCGGCACGACGATGCCGACGAAGGGAATCGGTCCACCGAGCGACACCGCGGCGCCGGTCGACAGCGACGCGCTGAGCAGCGCAATCCGCTCGGCGCGGCGCACGTCCACGCCACGCGATTCGGCCGCCTCCGCGCCCATGCTGATGAGATCGAGCACACGCGGGAGCGAGCCGGCGACGGCGAACGCGAATGTCATCGGCACGAGCGCGGCCACGATCGGCGCGTAGCTCGCGACGTCCAGCGATCCCATCATCCATCGAACGTTGCGCAGCGTGTCGGTGAAGTCCGCCACGATCTGGATGAGGCGCAGCAGCGCGCCGAGGAACGCGGACAAGGCGACGCCGGCGAGCAGCAGCACCGTGCTCGAGGTGCCGCGCCTCCGGGCGGCGGCCAGCAAGTACACAATTCCGAGCGCGCCGGCGGAGCCGAGAAAGCTCGCGAGCGGCACCGCGGTGATCCCCATCACCGCCACGTCGACGTGAAACGTGATGGCGATCATCGCGCCGAGTGTCGCACCGGCGGACACGCCGAGCGTGTCCGGCGACGCGAGTGGATTACGCAGCAGCGCCTGAAAGACGACCCCGGCGACCGCCAGCCCGCTGCCGACGAGTGCGGCGGCGATCACTCGCGGAAGCCGCGCGACGAAGAACACCTGCGCATCGACGTTGTCGGCAAACGGAATCGTCCGGTTGAACACGCGCGACAGCGAAATCGGCGTGCTGCCGACGATCGGCGCCACGAGGCCACACACCATCGTCAGCGCGCCGAACGCGGCAAGCGTCACGACGAGCCGCCGCCGCACATCAGTCGGCGCGGGCAAGCGGCACCACCGTGAGGTGACCGGCGCGCGGATGCCGCACGACGTCTGCGTCCACGCCGTACAGCGCCCGAACGCTTTCGGCGTTCAAGACGCGCTCGGTCGGTCCGTGCGCGAGCACGCGCCCCGACTTCAACAGCACGAGCTCCGTGCAGAGCGTCGCCGCCAGATTCAAATCGTGCGTCGACACGACCATCGTCACCGCGCGCTCGCGGTTGAGACGCGTCAGCAGCCTGGCGATGTCGAACTGGAATCCAAGATCGAGCGACGCAGTCGGCTCGTCGAGCAGCAGAATCTCCGATGACTGCGCCAGCGCGCTCGCGATGACGACGCGCTGTTTCTCGCCGCCGCTGAGCGTGGCGAACCGGCGCGACTCGAGCGCCGCCGTGCCGGTGGCCGCCAGCGCCTCGCGCGCGATGGCCACGTCGTTTGCGCCCTCGAGCTCGAACGCGCCGAGGTGCGGATAGCGTCCCATCAAGACGATCTCGAGCACGCTGAAATCGAACGCCGAGTGCGTCTCCTGCGGGACGACCGCGATGCGCCGCGCCATCTCGCGCCGTGACAGCGTCCCGATGGCCACACCGTTGATAGTGATTCGTCCGCTGACCGGCGTCACCGTCCCCGACAGCAGTCGCAGCAGCGTCGTCTTGCCGGATCCGTTCGGGCCGAGCAGTCCGACAATCGCGCCGCGCCCAACGCCGAGCGTCACGCCGTCGACGACGAGACGGCCGCGGCGGTCGTAGGTGAACGCGACATCGGCGGCGTGCAGGACGTGCGAGCCAGGCGTCACGACAAGACACCCAAGAACAGCCACGAAAAGACGACAACACGAAAACACGAAACAGATATCCGGTTTCGTTTCGTGGTTTCGCGGGTTCGTGCTTTCGTGCTATGCGGGCCGTTGATCATACGGTCACGCCCTCGCTGACGCTGACGTCGAGCGCCCAGCAACCGGATCGCTCGACGCGTGCACCGAACTCGAGCACGAGCGGCTGACGAAACAAACGGCTGTTGGTGACGACGGTGTGATACTCCCCGCGCTCGCCGCATGGGTCGACGCCGAGCGGTTCGAGCTCTGCCAGCATGTCCAGCGTCAGCGGACGTCCCAGCCAGCTCGCATCGAGAAATTCCGCGCGCGCCGTCACGATGACCGCTTCACCACCAGACCGAATCCAATCCACGAGCAGCTCGCGCGTCGACCCGCCGAACAACGGTTCGACGGCGACGAGTCCACGTGGCGCGCACATCTCCTCGGCCCAGCGGCGATGCTCGTCGAACAGGATGTCGCCGAAGACGACGTGCGTGATGCCGTCGGCTTTCAGTCGATCGAGCGCGTCACCGAACGCGTCGTTGTAGGTTGGCCACGTGCAACGGCCGATCACCTGACCTAGACCGAGGCGCTCCGCCTGCGCGGCGAGCACCTCGGGCCGCAATCCGTGCGAGCGGCTGCGCGCGGCGTCTTCGTCGAACATCGTCACCATGGCAACGACGTCGAAGTGTGGCCAGGCGCGCTGCAGGGCCGCGCAGCTGTCTTTCCCGCCGCTCCACGAAACGGCGGCCCGAGGTTTGTTGTCATCGTCATCGGCGAAAACGGTTTTCGATTCGGCGTAGCGGCACTGAATCAACACACCTTCCTTTGTGTCCTTTGTGTCCATTGTGTTTGATCAGCGTGCCGAATCAAGCAAGCCGCAGACGAGAAACAAGCATTAGAACGCGACGCGGACGCCCGCACGGATTGCGCGGCGTAGCGCCGGATACCCGAGCGGTTCCATGTACTCCGCGTCGGCGAGGTTGTCGATCGACACCGTACCTGTCAGTTGCCGCGACACTCTCCAGCCAACGCGCGCGTTCCACGTCGTGTAGCCGTCGTTCGTGAGGATCGGCGGCTGCAGCGACGAGAAGTCGCTGTCGACGTAGCGGCCGATGAACACGCCGTCGACGTTGGCGCTCAACAGGCTCCAGACCCACGTCGCGCCGACGAATCCCGAATGCCGCGGCCGCCTGAACAACCAGTTGCCCGCCTGCAGCACGACGTTGTTCGGCGCGGTGCTCTCGAGAATCTTCGACGCGAGGAAGGTGTAGCCGGCGCGGGCGCGCAGTCCCCTCGCCGGCGCAGCGTCGAGCGACAGTTCCGCGCCGCGCGCGCGCGACAAGCCGATATTGAAGTACTGCGCCTCGAATGTCGCGGGGTTGGTCGTCCGCGTCGAAATCTTGTTCTCGAAACGATTGTCGAACCAGGTCAGCTCGACTTTCGCGCGATCGGCCGCGAAGCGTTGCTCGATTCCCGCGTCAACCGTCCGCGACCGCTCCGGTTCGAGATCCGGATTGCCGCGGAAGAACGGCGAGGGGCTGAACGACTCGAGGACGGTCGGCTCCTTGATGCCCAGTCCCGCGCTGGCGCGCAGCTTGGTTTCACCGACCGCGCCGTTCGACGATCGCGCGACGAACACGATCGATCCACGCGGCACCGCCGCGGTCCCGAAGCTGTCGTTGCGCTCGATGCGGCCGCCGGCGGTGGCGAACACGCGCCGCCACAGCGCCTGATGCTGCACGGACCATCCGAAGTTGTTCCGCGCCGCGTCGGTGCGCGTCGGCGTCAGCCGATTCTCGAGCGTCGCGCGCTCGCCGTCCCAGTCCGCCAGCACGCTCAGGAGATGCTGACCAGACGAGGCATCGCCGGTCACGCGCCAGTCCCCCTGATAGCTGGCGTGATGACGATGGAGGTTCGTGCGGCTGTCGAATCTGAAGTCGGAGAACTGAAACGGTGCCGCGCGGCTGCCGAAGCGCGGCGTGTACGGCGGGTCGAGCAGGAGATTCGTCGATTGCTGGTTCGACGCGGTCAGCGAGTACGCGGCGCGCTGGCGGAACGACGCCGTGAGCTGCTGGTCGAACGACAGTCCACCGACGCCGTCACGTCGCGCGAAGAACGCATCGAGATCCGGGCGTCCGAATGCGGTTTGCCCCGGCGTCCCGACGTGTTCCCGCTCGCCGCGTCCGATGAAGCGCAGGATCGCGTCGTGACCGAGCGAGACGCCGAGGTTCGCCGACAGCGTCGTGTTCTCGAAGCGGCTGTTCGGCGCACGATTGTCGGTGTTGAGCCGCTGTGCGCCCAGCACGTAATCGAATCGGCCCGAGGCGCCGGAGACCGACGCGTTGCCGCGAAAGGTATCGTACGTGCCGCCCTCGAACGACAACGCCGCGTGCGGCCGGCCGCCGGATCGATCGGGCCGCTTCGTCACGAGCTGGATGACGCTGGCCATCGCGTCCGACCCGAAGAGCGCCGAGTGCGCGCCGCGGACGATCTCGATCTGCTCCAGGTTGTCGGTCGTCAGATTGCTGAAGTTGAAGGTGCCGCCCGGCTCGTTGAGCGGGATGCCGTCGAGCAGCACCTTGTTATAGTTGCTCTCGCCGCCGCGAACGAAGAGCGACGTCACCGCGCCGGGCGATCCGGTTCGCACGACCATGACGCCCGGCGACGCGCGCAGCAGATCGGCGACGAGCGGCACCTGCCGGTGCGCGAGATCGTCGGCCGTGAAGGTCGTCACGCTCGCGCCGACTTGATCGGCGGGCGCCTCGGTCCGCGTCGCGCTGACGACGACCGTCTCGCGCACGGGGGCGACGGCGAGGACAATGCGTGCCGGTTGCGCGCCGCACGGCACGCTCGCCGTCGCGAAGCCGGTGAGCGAGGCTTCAATCCGGCAGTCAGTGCTCGACGCGTTCAGACGAAAGCGACCGGTCTGGTCGGCGAACGTCGCGGTGATTTCCGAGCCGCGCTGATCCAGCAGCCGCACGTACGCGCGCGGCAGCGCTTGTCCGAATTGATCGACGACCGTGCCTGACGCCTCGCGATCGGCGGCGGCTGTCGAAACAGCGTGACCGAGCAGTGTCAGCGTGACGAGTGTGATGTGAAGAGATGGACGGCAGGCCGCAGCCAGCCGCCAGAGGCGGGACGTGCGCATCGGGTTCCTCCCGGCGTCTCACGCGCCGAAGAAAGGACGCCCCCGATGGCCAGGTTTCCTGACTCGCGGATCAGCGCGGCACGTCTGTCTTCCCAGTCGCGACGGCCTGAAGGCCGTCGCCTACCGGCGTCTTATATCGACGCGTTGTAGGGGACGGTCTTTAGACCGTCCCATCCCAGTGACGTCTGCTGACGTGTCGCTAGCCGCTTACAGTGGCGGGACCGTGTGGGCTTCGCACCCACTTCGCGTGGCCGCCGGGGTGAACGTCAAGTTGTACGAACGCGGAGTATAGCAGGGTTGCCTCGACCGGGAGTTTTTGCGTAACATTGTCCGTTCGTGTCCGCAACTGGGACGCGCGCCAGACCTCCCAATCCGAGAGGAACCGCATGAGCAAGAGCTCGACTGTCACCGTCCGGGAAAAGCCCGTCGAACAGGTGGCGACCGCGACGGCCGGCGGACTGACGATTCACGGTGAGACGATCGTGATTCAGACCGACCAGCGCATCGAGCTCGTCGATCTCACGAACCGGATTATGGAGTTCGTCCGGCTGTTCAACATCCGCGAAGGGCTGGTGAGCCTCTGGTCGATGCACACCACCTGCGCGCTCTTCATCAACGAATTCCAGACGGCGCTGCTCACCGACATCAAACGCTTTCTCGAACAGATGGTGGCGCGCGACGCCGAATGGATGCATAACAACCCGGACCACTCGGACTGCGATCGCATGAACGCCGATTCGCATCTGCGCGCGCTGCTGCTCGGCCACAGCCTCACGCTGCAGGTCAGCGGCGGGGAAGTCGTGCTCGGCCAGTGGCAGCGGATCCTGATGGCGGAGCTCGACGGCCCGCGCGCGCGATCGCTGCGAATACAAGTCTGGGGGATATCCTCCTGACGCTCCATTGGGAAATTGGATAATCGGGTAATCTGGTCATTCAATTACTCGATTACCCAAATTCCCCGATTACCAAATGCTGTCCCGTCTACGGTCCTCCGGCCTCGCAGACATCGCTGAAAAACTTGATCGTGGTGCTCGTCTTGGCCTGGAGGACGGCCGGCGTCTCTTCGATTCACCGGATCTCCTCGCGGTCGGTTGGCTGGCGAATCGCGAGCGCGAGAAGCGCCACGGTCCGCGCACGTTCTACAACTACAACATCCGGCTCGAGGCGACCAACGTGTGCGTCGCGAGCTGTCTGTTCTGCTCGTTCGCGCGGCTGAAGCCCGGCGACACCGACGCCTACACGATGACGCTCGAGCAGGTGTGGGACAAGCTGCGCCAGCGCGCCCATCAGCCGCTCACCGAAATCCACGTCGTCAACGGCCTGCATCCGGATCTGCCGTTCGACTATTACACGGAGATGCTGCGCGGCTTCAAGCGCATCCGGCCGGACATTCATCTGAAATGTTTCACCGCGGTCGAGATCGCGTTCTTCGCGGATCTCTACGGCATGACCGACGAGCAGGTGCTGCGCGAGCTGATGGCCGCGGGGCTCGACTCGCTGCCCGGCGGGGGCGCCGAGATCTTCGCCGAGCGCGTGCGCCGGAAGATCGCGCACGACAAGTGCGGCACCGAACGCTATCTCGAGATCCATCGCACGGCGCATCGGCTTGGCATGCGCACCAACGTCACGATGCTCTACGGGCACATCGAAACGAGCGAAGAGCGCGTCGATCACATGCTGCGCGCGCGGGCGCTGCAGGACGAGACCGGCGGCTTCCAGGCGTTCATCCCGCTCGCGTTCCATCCCGACAACAACCAGATGCGCCAGCTGCCGGCGCCGAGCGCGGCCGACACGCTGCGCGTCCATGCCGTCGCGCGGCTGATGTGCGACAACATCGATCACGTGAAAGCGTTCTGGATTGCGACCGGCGTGGAGGTGGCGCAGACCTGCTTGTGGTTCGGCGCCGACGACCTTGACGGCACCGTGCAGGAAGAGAAGATTTACCACATGGCCGGGTCGCGGACGCCGACGTCGATGTCGACGCGCGAGATCGAACGGCTCATCCGCGCGGCGGGGCGCGAACCCGTCGAGCGCGACACGTTATATCGAGTGGTCGAGCACGCCTTGTAGAGTGCGTTTCAAAATACCTCGCCACCACGGGGGCCACGGAGGACAGGAGGTTCAAACCTGTTCAAAACAGGATTTTCCTCCGCGTCCCCCGTGTCCTTCGTGGTGGAGAGTTCAATCCTGCAATGCGGCTCCTAACGGTCGAGCGCGGCGGCGCCCAGCCTTAAGGAATAGCGGCGCCCTGCCGGGTGTTATACTGGTGGAGCGCCTTGCGAAAAGTTTCACAACCTTGCTGATTCCACTTCTGACGGCGTACGAGAAGGAGCACATCTCCGAGCGCCAGCCGCTCCCCGAGAAATACCTCGGGTTGTCTGACGAGGAGATGGAGGCGCGGATTGCGGCGGCGAAAGCGAAGCTCGGCCGCCGGCTCGTGATCCTCGGCCATCACTATCAGCGCGACGAAGTGATCAAGTTCGCCGACTACACCGGCGACTCCTTCAAGCTCGCGCGCCTGGTTTCAAAGCACCCCGACGCCGACTTCATCGTCTTCTGCGGCGTGCATTTCATGGCGGAAAGCGCCGACGTGCTCAGCGCGGATCATCAGCAGGTGATCCTCCCCGATCTCGCGGCCGGCTGCTCGATGTCGGACATGGCGGATCCGGATCAACTCGAGCAGTGCTGGAACGATCTGCAGCAGATGGGAATCGGCGGCGTGGTTCCGGTCACCTACATCAACTCCGCGGCCGCCATCAAATCGTTCGTCGGCGAACACGGCGGCGTCGTCTGCACGTCATCGAATGCCGCGGCGACGCTGAAATGGGCGTGGGAGCGCGGCGAGCGGATTCTCTTTCTTCCGGATCAGCATCTCGGCCGCAACACCGCGTACAAGCTCGGCGTCCCGCTCGACCAGATGGTGGTGTGGGATCCGAACGAGATCTGGGGCGACCTCGAACCGGACGCGGTCAAGCCCGCGCGCATGATTCTCTGGAAGGGCCACTGCTCGGTGCACACGCGGTTCACCGTGCGGCAAATCGAAGCGATCCGCGCGCAGCATCCGGGCGTCCGCGTCATCGTGCACCCCGAAGTGACGTGGGAGGTCGTGCAGGCGGCCGACGATGCCGGGTCGACTGAATACATCATCAAGACCGTCAAGGACAGTCCTGCCGGTTCGGTGTGGGCGGTTGCGACTGAGATTCATCTCGTCAACCGGCTCGCGCGTGAAGTCCAGCCGGAGCGGACCGTGCACTCGCTCGATCAGTTCGGCTGCCTCTGTTCCACGATGTTCCGCGTCTCTCCGAATCATCTGCTGTGGGTCCTCGAAGGCCTCGTCGACGGCGAGGTTCACAACCGCATCGTCGTTCCCGACGATCGCAAGCACTGGACGAAGGTCGCGCTCGATCGCATGTTGTCGATCCAGTAGCCGCCGCCGCATAATGCGGCGTGCTGCTTGGCGTGCTGCTCGGCACGTCCGCGTGGATGGCGTCGCGCCGCTTCGTTTCCCTTCCACACGACCCCGATCACGTCGAATATCTCTTCCTTTCCGCTTCGTGGATCCGACTCGCGGTTTGCAAGGAAGAGCGGCCGCTGTGGCCGCGAGCCTCGCCCGACTACCTGCCGTCGCTCGCCGATGCGCAAGCCCGAGCGTGGCAGCAGTTCGCCGATCGCGGGTGCACATTGTGCCTCTCGTCAGAGCACGGCCGCGTGCCGCCGAGCGCGCTCGCGTCATTGAAGCCGGAGCCCGAACGATAGTACGATCGTCGGTCTTTCACGATCGACGACGCGCATAAGGAGGACGTTCGATGGCTCACTCACTTCCGCCCCTTCCATATCCCTTCGATGCACTCGAGCCGCACATCGATGCGAGGACGATGGAGATTCATCACGGCAAGCATCATCAGGCGTACGTCACCAACTTGAACGCCGCACTCGAGAAGCATCCCGAGCTGCAGTCGAAGAGCATTGAGGATCTGCTGCGCGGCATCAGCAGTGTGCCAGAGGACATTCGCACCGCCGTCCGCAACAACGGCGGCGGCCACGCCAACCACACGATGTTCTGGCAGATCATGGGACCAAAAGCCGGCGGCGCGCCGACCGGCGCGATCGCGGGCGCGATCAACTCGTCGTTCGGGAGCTTCGACAAGTTCAAGGACGAAGTGAAGAAGGCGGGCGTCGGCCGCTTCGGCAGCGGGTGGGCGTGGGTGCTGGATCAGGGCGGCAAGCTCGTGGTCGAAAGCAGCGCGAACCAGGACAGCCCGCTGATGGAAAACAAGAAGATCGTCTTCGGCGTCGACGTGTGGGAGCACGCCTACTACTTGAAGTACCAGAATCGCCGGCCGGACTACATCGACGCGTGGTGGAACGTCGTCAACTGGACCGAAATCAACAAGCGGCTGGGTAAATAGGCAGGAAGGGCAGGAAAGGCGGGATAGGCGCGGGATGGAAAGCTGCGAGTTCTTTCCGGCCCATCCTGCCCATCCCGCCCTGACCATCCATCCTTTCTCCCCGTTGCCCCGTCTAAGCCCCAAATCAGACGGAGGAGAAATGGATTCCGTCATCCAGGATCTGCGCTAGATGTCTCTGTCCACGATTCTGTTTCTCTTCCTCGCGCACCTCGGCGTCGGCATTGCGTTCACGCTCGTCTTCGTCTCGCGCGACGCGGGCGTGAAATTTTTTCGGTTCAACGCGGGGCTCGCCGCGATTCTCATCGCGATTGCGCTGGCGTTCTATTACGGCGGCGCCAATCCAGGCGATCCGCCACCCACACGACTCTCACAACTCGCCGTGCTCACGCTCGACGCCGCCGAGGCGGCACTCGTTCTCTATTGGGCGACGATCGGACGCATGCTCGCCAAGGTTCGGCCGGCGCTCGTCGTCATCGCGGTGGGCGGCGGTCTCCTCGCGGTCGTTCTTCAGGCGCTCGCGCTGGCGGCCGATCGCGCGCTGCCGATGCAAGTGCTGACGGTCGCGAGCTTTCTCAGCTCCGCCGCGCTCCTCGGCGGCGCGTGCACGGCGATGATGCTCGGCCACTGGTATCTCATCCTGCCGTCGATGCAGGTCTCGCATCTGCAGTCGATCGTCAAGGTCCACATCGCGTCGATGATCGTCCGCGTCGCGGTCGTCGGGGCGGCGGTGTTTCTCGCGATCGCGACGTCGTCTCCAGGGCAGCCTGGCCTCGGACCGAGCTTTCGCCACTACATCACGTCGGTCGCCGGGATTTTTTTCTGGCAGCGCGTGCTCTTCGGACTTGCAGGGCCGGCTTTGCTGTCGTATCTCACGTGGGAGACGGCGAAGATCCGCTCGACCCAATCGGCGACCGGCATTCTCTATGTCGATTTCTTCACCGTCGTCGTCGGCGAGGTGCTCGCGAAGTATCTGCTGCTCGCGACGCGCGTGCCTGTGTAGTAAAGTTGACCCTTGCGGATTGCACCGCGGTCCGGAACCTGTGCAATTCCAGACTGCGAACCGCGTCAGGGCCGGAAGGCAGCAGCGCTAAGCAGATCCTGTAATGTGCCGCAGGTTTTCCGGACTGCGGTTCAATCCGCAAGCCATCAGCCCGAAAAGCGCGTTGCAGAATTACAACTCGCCACCACGGAGGACACGGGGACACAGAGGCAATGTACTTTTTTCTTCAGGTTTGCACCTCCTGTCCTCCGTGTCCTCAGCGGTGGAGAGGTTTGCGGGTAATGTCGCACCAGCTCTAAGCCCTCAGCCCTGACATGGCGTACCAAGTCATCGCCCGGAAGTGGAGACCGCAGAAGTTCGACGACGTCGTCGGACAGCAGGCGGTCACGCGCACGCTGCGCAATGCGCTGAAGAGCAACCGGCTCGCGCAGGCGTTCGTGTTCGCCGGTCCGCGCGGCATCGGCAAGACGACGACCGCGCGCATCCTGGCGCGCGCGCTGAACTGCGTGAACGGACCGACGGCCGATCCCTGCGGCACGTGCGACGCGTGCGTCGAGATCGCGGAAGGCCGCGACATGGACGTGCTGGAGATTGACGCGGCCACGCACACGGGCATCGATAACATCCGCGAGGTCATCATCTCGGGCCTTGCCATCAGTCCGGTCCGCAACCGCTACAAGGTGTTCATTATCGACGAGGTCCATCAACTCTCACCGCAATCGTTCAACGCGCTGCTGAAATCGATTGAGGAGCCCCCATCGCACGTCATCTTCATGATGGCGACGACGGAGCTCGACAAGATTCCCGATACTGTGCTGTCGCGATCGCAGGTGTACGAGCTTCGCACGATCGGGACGAAGGCGATCGCCGAGCAGCTGCGCCGCATCGTCGACGCGGAAGGCATCGAGGTCAGCGACGATTCGCTGCAGCTCGTCGCGCGCGACGCCGACGGGAGCATGCGCGACGCGCAGAGCAAGCTGGATCAGGTGATTGCGTTCACCGGCACGACGATCCGCGCCGACGATGTCGCGACGGTGCTCGGCCTGGTCGGCCGCGATCTCCTGCTCGATGCGGTTGAAGCGGTCGCCGACGAGGACGCGCCCGCGGCGTTTGCGCTGACGGCACGCGCGGTCGAAATGGGCTACGACCTGCGCGCGGTGTGCCGGGAGCTGTCGCGGGTCGTCCGCGATCTGCTCGTGCTCACGGTCGATCCGTCGCGCATCAGCGATCCGGAAATCGCCGGCGAGAGCGAGCGCGATCGGCTGAAGACGCTCGCCGGCCGCTTCTCGCGCGAGGATCTGCTGCGCGCGTTCGATTTGCTCACGAAGGCCGAAGCGGACATCCGCACCGCTGCGCAGCCGCGCTATCACCTCGAGATGGCGTTCCTGCGTTGGATCTATTTGCGGAAACTTGTCCCGATCGAGGATCTGATCGCCGGTACCGGCGGACCTGCCCTTCGGCAGGCTCAGGGCATCCCGAGCGCGTCGAGGGATGAAAGGCCCGCCCTCCGGGCGACATCAGCGTCAGCGAGCTCGAAGTCCGCCGCGTCACCGTCGCCAGCCGCGAAAACCTCGACACCTGCGCCTGTGGGGCCCGGCTTCAGCCGGACCGACGCGAATCTGAAAGACGCGCTGCTTGCGGAAATCCGCAAATCGAAGAACGTGTTCTACAACACCGTCGTCGCGCAGGCGCAGAAGATTGAGGTCGGCGGCGATCGCGTCACGTTCACCTTTTCGCCGAACCATCGCACGCTGCGCGACGTGTTCGAACAGAATCGCGCGTGGATCGAGTCGGCGGCGCAACAGGTGTCCGGCCGCAAGATCGCAGTGACGAGCGTGCAGAGCGACCCGTCCGGATCGGCGGCGCCGGCGAGCCCGGTGGACGATGCCGCGCAGAAAGCGTCGGACAAGAAATCCGCGGACAAGAAATCCGCGCTTCGGGAACAGGCGATGGCCGACGCGGGCGTCCAGACGATGCTCGAAGTCTTCCCCGCGGAAATCCGCGACGTCGAGGAAATGTGAACATCCAACAGATGATGAAGCAGGCGCAGCAGATGCAGGAGCGCCTGCAGAAACAGATGGCCGAGCTGCGCGTCGAAGGCAACGCCGGCGGCGGCATGGTCACCGTCGTCGTCAACGGCGCCAAGCAGATTCAGTCGCTGAAGATCGATCCCGAGGTCGTCTCGAAAGAGGACGTGGAGATGCTGCAGGATTTGATCGTCGCGGCCGTCAACGACGCGCACCGCAAGGCGGACGAAGAGATGGCGCAGAAGATGGGCGGGATGCTTCCGCCCGGTCTCAAAATCTAAAATCTGAAATCAAATCTGAAATCTGCAATCTGAAATCTGAAATCTCACGTGTCTCTCCCTGAGCCTCTCATCCGACTCATCGAAGAACTGCAGCGTCTGCCCGGCATCGGACCGAAAGGCGCGCAGCGTCTCGCGTTCCACCTGCTTCGCACGCCCCGCGAACAGACCGATCGTCTCGCCGACGCGGTCCGCGAGGTGAAGGAGCGCGTCACCTACTGTTCGATCTGCAGCAACATCACCGATGCCGATCCCTGCGGCTACTGCCGCAGCGAGAGCCGCGATCATCACGTCATCTGCGTCGTCGAAGAGCCGCAGAACGTCAGCGCGATCGAGAAGACGCGTGAGTTCAAAGGCGTGTATCACGTGCTGATGGGCGCGCTGTCGCCGCTGCAGGGCATCGGCCCCGACGATTTGAAGATCAAGAGCCTGCTCGCGCGCGTCGGCAACGGGGTCGCCGAAATCATTCTCGCGACCAACCCGACGGTCGAAGGCGAAGCGACCGCCATCTACCTCGCGCGGCTCCTCAAACCGCTCGGCGTCAAGGTGACCCGTATCGCCATGGGCGTGCCCGTCGGCAGCGACCTCGAGTACGCCGATGAAGTGACGATGCACAAGGCGCTCGAAGGGCGGCGCGAAATCTAGCAGCGAATCGACGCCATGCTGCCGCTCTCCTACGGAATTCCCGCCGCGATTGCGCTCATCGTCGGCGGTACGCTGTCGTGCTTCGCCGGCTACCGCCTGTTCAGGGTGGTGCTGGCGATTTACGGGTTCATTCTCGGCGCGATGCTCGCGAGCTCGATGATGGGCGCCAACAACACCGGCGCGATGGTCATCGCGTCGATCGTCGGCGGCCTCATCGGCGCGCTCGTGCTCACGCTGGCGTACTTCGTCGGCATCGCGCTCGTCGGCGCGGGGCTGGGCGCGCTCGTCGCGCACGTGCTGTGGCAGTCCTTCGGCACCGGCGATCCGCCGGCGATCGCGGTCATTCTGCTGGCCGTTGCCGGCGCGATCGGTGCGATGCTGCTGCAGCGCTACGTGATCATCGTGGCCACCGCGTTCGGCGGCGCGTGGACGCTGCTCGTCGGGCTGTTGGCGATGACCGGCGATCGCGGGGCCACGCGCGCAGCGGCCAGCGGCGATGTCTGGATTCTCTATCCCACCACGGCACCGGGACAGCGCTGGATCCCGATCGTGTGGTTCGTGCTCGGCCTGGTCGGTACGGCGGTGCAACTCGGCATCACCGGCAAGCAAAAGGGCTGAGGTGATGGCGGCCCTGAAAGAGCCGCCCTACGAGTGAGCGCAGAAGAGCGCTGACTGAGTGGACAGTCGAGCGAATTACCGCGGCGAGCGAGAAGCGAGCCGCGACAGGTGGCGCGGGCGCAGAAGAGCGCTGACTGAGTGGACAGTCGAGCGAATTACCGCGGCGAGCGAGAAGCGAGCCGCGACAGGTGGCGGGGGTGGGGCCCCGCCACATATAAGAAAAAGAGGAGCAATGGCAACTTTCGAACGGCACGTCGACGTGGAATGGAAAGGCTCGGTGACGGAAGGCAGCGGCGAAGCGAGGGCCGGCACGGGCGCGTTCAAGCTGCCGGTGTCGTTTCCCGCGCGCATCGGCGATCCGGGCGGCAAGACGAGCCCCGAGGAGCTGATGGCCGCGGCGCACGCCGCGTGCTACGCGATGGCGTTGAACGGCACGCTCGGACGCAAAGGCGCAACGGCGGATCGCACGGTCGTGCGCGCGACGATCACCGCCGACAAAGGCGACGCGGGGATCAAGATCGGATCATCGAAGCTCGAGGTGACGGCGTACGGGCTGAAGGGCCTCGACGCCGCGCAGTTCGCGGAGGTCGCGAAGGAAGCCGAAGGACGCTGTCCGGTGTCGAACGTCTACCGCGGCACGATGCAGATAACGGTGGATGCGAAGGTCGCTTAACACACACAGAACAATCGCAGAGCGCGCGGCGCACACGCAGGATTTGTTCAGCGAGCACTGCGCGCTCCGGCGGTTGCGTTTACGGCCCCGCGCTTAGCGCTCGGTCCTAGCTCCGTCGGGCGCTGTTACTCGGGCGAATGGCCGCGAGGATCGCAATCAAAACGGCGCGCATGTTCAGACACGATGCCAGTCCTGGGGATCCCCTCCAACGGGAGACCGTGCCTCGAATGTCTGGCATGCACAACATGTGCGAGCTCCACAAAGACTCCCCAGATACAGTGTTCACGGCGTCACTGGAGTAACGATGTTCCGATCGTTCCCCAATTGCTGTGTTTCCTGTCGTCCCGCGATAGCACTGTGAGAGTTCAGAGTCGCGCGTCAACATGTCACCTCGAATGCCACCGAGCGTCTTGTACTCCTGACCGATTGGCTGAATGTATCCGCCGGGCGCGGAGGAGCTAACGACGCACGAGCACGACGACCAATACCGGTACCCAGCTTGCAGATTTGGCCGGCGGCTTTCCATTCACATGAAAGTTCCCACCCACACATGAAGGAAGGAAACATGCAGAAGAGCGGAATCCGTGCGGACGACACGCGCTACCTCGCGCTCGCAGGGCGACAACTGTTTTCAGTGATCTTCATCATCGCGTCGGCCGGCCACTTCACGGCGGGCACAGTCGCGTCAGCGATGCAGCACGGCGTGCCGATGGCAAGCATGCTGGTTCCAGTGTCCGGGCTCATCGCGCTCGCGGGAGGGCTGAGCCTTCTGTTTGGCTATCGGGCCAAGCTCGGCGCCTGGCTGTTGGTGCTGTTCCTCGTTCCGGTCACCCTCACGATGCACAACTTCTGGGCGGAAACCAATCCCATGATGTTTCAGATCCAGCTGACCATGTTCGTGAGGAACCTTATGTTAATCGGCGGGGCGCTGCTAATCGCGTACATTGGCGCCGGAGAGCTGAGTCTGGACGCATACATGGAGCGGCCAGTGGTGGAGCTTGAGTGCGCCGCGTGAACACTTGACACGGCCAGCTTCCAGTTGGCCATGACCAAGTGACCTGTGTCCAATGCCTACCGCGTCGCGGACGGTAGCATCGCCGGTCGCATTTGTTCAAGCGCCGCGCGCGCAGCCACGAGTACAGTGCACGCATGCGACTGATGCTTTCGCTCGTGTTGTTGTGCGGGGTGATCACGCAAGCGGGCCGTCCTCCAGCGCACGCGTCAATCGCGCAGGTGGCGTGGATCGCGGGTGCGTGGACCGGCGGCGGCAATGGGGTGACGCTCGAGGAGCGCTGGACGCCGCCGGCCGGCGGCGCGATGCTCGCGGTTTCGCGGACGCTCAAAGGCGACCGCATGGTCGCGTTCGAGTTCCTGCGCATCGTCGAGCGCGATGGCGGTCTGGTGTATGTCGCCCAGCCGAACGGACGTCCGCCGACTGACTTCGCGCTGACCGAGATCACCGACGGCAGCGCGACGTTCGAGAATCCGTCGCACGATTTTCCGAAGATGATTCGGTACGCGAAGCGGGCCGACGGCACGCTCGAGGCGCGGGTTAGCGACGGCGGACAGCGCGCGGAAGCGTTCCTCTTCCGCCGAACGCCCTGACAACACTTCGACGTGAGTGGCCGTCTAAGCTCCGGGATTTGGTGTTTTTCCGGAGGCCTCAGATGGACGGTCTCGTGAGGGATGCGCGTCACGCGGCTCGCAATCTGCTGCGATCGCCGGGATTCGCGCTCGTTACGATCCTGACGCTCGCGCTCGGCATCGGCGCGAACACGGCGATCTTTTCCGTCGTGAACGCAGTGATCCTGCGGCCGCTCGGCTATCCGCAGCCCGATCGTCTGATTTACATTTCCAGCCAGTTTCCCGCGCTGGGGTTCGATCAATTCTGGATCTCGGCGCCGGAGTATCTCGAGTTCCAGGAACGCACGCGCGCGTTTTCCATCGTCGGCGCGTTCACGACGGGGCAGGCGAACCTCACGGCGCCCGATCGGCCGCGGCGCGTCAACTCCGCGGCCGGCACGGCGGATCTGTTCAACGCGCTGCGCGTGAACCCGCTGCACGGCCGGACGTTCGACGTTCCTGAAACGCGTCCCAACGGCGCGCTCGTCGCGATGCTCTCGTACGAGCTGTGGCAGTCGGCGTTCGGCGGCAACCCGCAAGCCGTCGGCACCCCGGTCGAGATCAACGGCCGGCGCCGGACGATCGTCGGCATCATGCCACCACGCTTCGACGTCGCCGACTCGAAAGCCGAAGTGTGGCTGCCGCTCGTGATTGATCCGGCGGATCGTCAGAGTCGCGGCGGACATTTTCTCTATCTGATCGGACGTCTCAACGACGGCGTCACGCTCGATGCTGCGAAGGCGGAGCTCGACACGCTGCTCGCCGGGTGGCCGAGCTCGATCGCGGTGCCGGCCAACGCGACCGGCGTGCACACGCCGGACACGAAGAACCACCGGCTGCGGTTGGATCCGCTGCAGGCGCAAATCGTCGGCAGCGCGAAGACGGCCGTGCTCGTCCTGCAGGGCGCCGTGGTGTTCGTGCTGCTGATCGCGTGCGCGAATCTCGCAAACCTGCTGCTCGCGCGCGCCGAGTCGCGCCACAAGGAGTTTGCCGTGCGCAGCGCGCTCGGCGCGGGACGAGCACGACTGCTGCGTCAGTTCATGGTCGAAGGGTGTCTGCTCTCGTTCGCCGGCGCCGCGCTCGGTCTCGGCGTCGCGGTCTTTGGTCTGCGCGCGCTCATCGCCGCGTATCCCGACAGCCTCCCGCGATCGGCCGGCATCACGCTTGATTCCGGGGTCTTCGCGTTCACGCTGGTCGTCGGACTCGCGACCGGCGCGATCTTCGGCCTCGCGCCGCTGCTGCATCTCGGCGCGGAAGCGACGTCGCTCGCGCTCAAGGAGGGCGGTCAGCGGACGACCGCCGGCGCCGGCCGCAATCGCGTGCGCCGCGCGCTCGTCGCCGGCGAAGTCGCGCTCGCCGTGGCGCTCGTCATCGGCGCGGGGCTGCTGCTGCGGACGGTGCTCAACCTGTCGAACGTCGACTCCGGGTTCAATCGCGGCCGCCTCGTGACGTTCGCCGTCAATCTTCCCGCGGCGACCTACACCAAGTCTGAACAGATCAAAGCGTTCTACGACCGTCTGCTCGAACGATTGGGATCCACCGGCGGCGTGCAGAGCGTCGCCGCGATGAGCGGCCTGCCGCCGCTGCGTCGGGTGAACGCGAACGACACCGACATCGAGGGCTATGACGCGCCGCCCGAAGGGCCGTTCGAGAACGTCGACTACTACCAGACCGTGACCTCCGGCTACGTCGAAGCGATGGGCATCCCCATCGTCGAAGGCCGCGCCTTTCAACGAACCGACGCGTTTGGCGCGACGGTGATGATCAACGAGACGATGGCGCGAACGTTCTATCGCGGGCAGAGCCCGATCGGCCGCCGCGTGAAACCGTCCGGGCCGGCGGACACGCCATGGTTCACGATTGTCGGCGTCCTGAAGGACGTGAAGCAGGGCGGCGTCGACAAGAAGACGGGCACGGAGCTCTACTTCAATTTCGAGCAGCTCCTCAGCACGAGAGGCAACTTCAATCCCGGGACGATGAACGTCGTGCTGCGCACGCCGCTCACGCCCGAGTCGCTCGCGCTGCAAATCCATCGCGCCGTCTCCGAGCTCGATCCCGCGCTGCCCGTCGTCAAGTTGCAGTCGATGGACGACGTGTTCGCGGAGGCGATCGGGCGTCCGCGTTTGCTCGCACAGCTCATTGGGATCTTCGCAGGACTCGCGATCCTCCTCGCCGCGGTCGGCAGCTACGGCGTGCTCGCCTACATGGTCGCGGAGCGCCGCCGGGAGATCGGCATCCGCATGGCGCTCGGCGCGGATCGCGCGTCGGTCCTGCGCATGGTGCTGTCGCAGGGCCTCGGGCTGACGCTGGTGGGCGTCGTCCTGGGGTTAGCCGTGGCGTTCGCGATGAATCGCGTGCTCGCGTCGCTCCTGTTCGGCGTGCGGCCGTCGGATCCGGCGACGATCGGCGGCGTCATCGCGCTGATCGCGACCGTCGCCCTGATTGCATGCTATCTGCCCGCGCGATCGGCGACCAGGGTCGATCCGATGATCGTGTTGCGCGACGAGTAAGGGATCGTACGGACTCGTCCGTCCGGCAGGCGTCATCGCTTTTTCTTTGTCGCACGAAAGCGTGACTCGGACTTTCGGCCGCTTGGTGGTGTCATGCAGCGGCTTTGGGTCCTTTCTATTCACCGGCGGCGACCCGCGACACCGAGACCGAGGACAACCTGCCGCGTGACCGCGCTGCAGGACCGCTTGCGCGCGTGCGCGATTCATTCGACATCGGCAACGGCAAGGGCCAGCGTCTGAAGGTGACGCTGATTCGTGTGGTCGATCCGGCACAGGTCAAGTTTTTCCACGGGGCTCGTGCCAGCGATTTTGCCGCCGAGGGGAAAGACTGGTGGGACGATCGCCGGTACGTCGGCGTTCGCCTTCGCCTGCGGTACATCGACGCCGGCGCCAAGCCTGACTTCCTCACAATCGCGGGTGCGTTGCTCGGCGCGGTGAGGCCGAGCCTGACCTTAGCGGACGCGTCGGACGGGACCTACAGACCGGACGCTGACGCGTGGACGCTGGGCGCCAGCCCGGTCGAGGACGACCAGGTCCGGGCCATCGCGGGGAAGGGCCTCAATCGGATCGTCGGCGGCATCTTCCCGGTGCCGAGCGCCGCACGGTTGGAGTACCTGCGCCTGTCGCTTGGAGACGCGTGCGAGTGGCAGCTCGGACCGGTGACCACATTCCACGAAGCCCTGGCCGAGCACGCCGTGGGCCTCGCCACACCATCGCGGTTCATTCGATATGCCGCCATGGCCATCGGCGAGGGTCGGCGGAACGACGCCTTCCAGGCGCTGGCGCGCCGATCGAGCTCGGATCCAGCCGACGAGCTGGAGGCCGCGTTCAAGGTGGCGGTTGGGAAGAGCGACCACGAGCCGTCGATCGCGGACGCGGCGCGCACGCTCACCGGCGCGTGTCTCCGCGAGATCATTGACGAGCGTGTGGCCCCGGCCGAAGGGATCCGCTGGCTCAAGTCGATCCTCTTGCCTCGTGTCGAGCCCGCGCTCGGAAGACAACCGGCATGGGATGCGCTCCATCTCGAATCCCTCGCTGGCCCTGGCCTTCGACGTCAGTATCTGTGCCCGATCGACGAACAGGGCGAACGGGACGGCGTCATCGTCGAGGCGTGTCGCCGGTTGGGGGAGATGGAGTCGGTCTAGCGCCAGATTGAACACGCCCTCGGAAGCGCCAGTCTCGTTGGATCACCGACCCATCGTGTAGAACTCGTCGTTGGGCCGCGTGTTGGTCACGTTCGCGATCCGGTTCGACATCCCGAAGAACGCCGCGATCGCCGCGATGTCCCACACGTCCTCTTCGCTGAATCCATGCTGCTTCAGATTTTCGATGTGCGGCTCGTCGACGGCGTAGGCTTCGAACGCGACCGTCATCGCGAACTCGATCATCGCTTTCTGCCGCGGTGTGATGTCCGCCTTCCTGTAATTGACGGCCACCTGATCGGCCACGAGCGGATCCTTGGCGCGGATGCGCAGGATTGCGCCGTGCGCGACGACGCAGTATTGGCACTGGTTGGCGGCGCTGGTGGCCACGACAATCATCTCGCGGTCGGCCTTTGAGAGGCCGCCCGGCTTGTCCATGAGCGCATCGTGATACGCGAAGAACGCGCGGAATTCATCCGGCCGGCGCGCCAGCACCAGGAACACGTTCGGGACGAATCCTGATTTCTCCTGCACCTTCAGGAGGCGCGCGCGGATGTCGTCGGGCAGTTGCTCGGGCGCGGGGACAGGAAAGCGGCTGATGGCATGCAGGCTGAGGGGCGCCGTTCCTAGATCTGATCCTGTCCCAGTGCTGGCGAAATAGTGGCGAAGCATTCGCGATTCATGCCGCTTCTTGAATCAACCAGTTGCGGAAATCGTCCAGTGCGGCGAGCCAATCTTTTCAATGGATTAGCGTCGTCGTCCCACCGGCAGTCTGGCCAATTCTGGCCAATTCCGATCCGACTCGATCCGCGGCCTCACGCGCAGCGCCGTCGAGCACCTGCGTATAGACGTTGAGCGTCGTTTCGATCTTGGTGTGGCCCATGAGCGCCGCCACAACCTTTGGTGCGACGCCCTTCTGATGCGCCCACGACGAATAGGTTCGGCGGAATGTCAGCCACGTCACTCTGGGCAGAGCGGCCGCTCGGCATGCCGGCCAGATCCAGGTCCGCAGCACGTTGTTCGGCGAGACCGACTTGCCGGACACCGTTGAGAAGATCAGGTCCTCTGGTGCCGTTCGACGAGCGCGACTCTGCCACGTTTGGAGTAGTTCCACCGCCATCTCGGGCAACGGAATCAGCCGTACGCTCGCGTCGGTCTTTGGCTCGTCGAAAGTGCCTTCGTACACTGCCTCCCGAACGTAGAGACACCGATTCGCTTGATCGAAGTCGCGCCACCGAAATGCGAAGAGTTCGCCGCGGCGGACACCGCCCAGGAGGGCGACCCCAACCATCGTCCGAGGCTTCGGCCACGGAAGATGCTCGAACAACGCGACAGCCTGGTCAACGGTCAGCGCCCACTTCGGTCGGACCGTCTTGAGGCGCGGCATCTCGACTCCATGCGCCGGATTGGCGACGAGATGGCCCCACTTCACACCTGATCGAAGCACCGCACTCAATACATCATGGATGTGATCGATCGACTTCGGCGCGTAGCCGACCTGGATCAAGTGCGTCACGTACGTCTGGATCACGGCTGTCGTGACTTCGCAAACCGGCAAATCGCCGAACCTCGGGAGAAGGTGCTTTTCCATGATGTGTCGATGATTTTTCTGTGTCGAGTGCTTGTACTTCGTCGGCAAGACGTCCCGTTCCCACTGACCCGCCAAGGTCCGGAACATCACGCGCGAGCGCAAGGGCTGTTTCCCATCACCTGCGGCGACCTTGCCCCGGAGGATCTCAGCGGCGTCATGCCGTGAGATGTTGCCCAACGCTTCGTAGCACTTCCGTTTCTTGATCGTGCCGTCGGGAGCAATCTCCAACTCCCGCCAGCGAATGGCCCATCCTCCGCCTTCCTTGAAGAGAGAACCGCTGCCGTACTGTCGTTTCCTGCGAGCCATACGAGAAAACTCCTGTTCTCTCGCGGGCTCTCCGTGGCGTGGTAGCTCGCGACCCATTGTAGGTCGTTGCGTCGGCATCACGCGACTCTTGAGCGACGCCGAAGGAAATTGCGAACCGCACGCGCGTCGAATCGCACGTATTTGCCGAGTTTGATGCAGGGCAAACGATCGGCCCGCGTGGTGCCACGCGATCGCGTCCGCTCGTAGACCCAGCTCTTCGGAACCTTCAGCAACGTTGCGACATCGTCAACTGTCAACAGCGTGTCGAGATCAGGTTCGGCTGTTGCCAAGCTTTCATTGTCGAAGTCGGCACGCTTCTGTTCGTCGGTGTCCATCTCGCACCTCGAGTCGGGACGCGTTTTCATGTTCGTCGAGCCGATTACCTCGAAGTCGCGGACGCCACCGCAATGGTGGCGTCCGGAGCTGCATGTTCGTTACGAGTTGACCCCGATCGCGGACCGTTCGTCGTGCTCGTCATACGCCTGGAGCAGTGCGGCGTTCACCGTTGACGGAATAGCTGCGTGCCGGGAACGTGACGTTGCGGCCCCCGCCGCCGCGTCGTTCCCAGATGGAGAACCCGATCAGCTTCAGGCCATCGAGTTCGCCATCGATGAAATGCAGCTCGGCATCCGCGAGTTTGCCGGGCGGGTTGCCTTTGTCGTTTGGGCTGATCTTGACGACGAGAGCCATACATTGACCTCCTGAAAAGCTCACCGTGTGGGCGAGCGGGTGACGCGTGTTGTGGGAAGCCGGAGTTCATGCGTGTCCCTCCGGTGTGGATGCCTGCAGCCGCTGCCAGAGCCAGTGCTGCAGGGTGTGGTGACCGACGAGCCCGCGATCGGCCGCCAACAGCACGTGCTGATGGCCGCGATACCGTGCCCGCTGCCAGGCGAGCTCCATGGCGTCGACGAGAACGAGTCGCGCCTGTGTGCGCGCGCGCATCTCGTCGTGGACCCACGCGTCGGCGGCGAAGCCGACGACGTCGGCAAACGTCCCGGCGTGGAGCGTCATGGTGGCCGGCGAATCGAGTCCAGCCGGCGCGGTCGTGATGAACGCGAAGTACAGGCGTGTGTGGCGCCCGATCGTCACCGTGATGCTGGGTGTGATCGACAGGTGACGCATGTCAGAGCCTCCTTCCTGTAACGGTCCTCAGATCCGCCCGACCATCACGTGGCTGCTGGTTCAGGGCTCGCCCGAGCGCCCGGTCAAGGCCGTAGCCGCGCCGCGCGCGGGCGGAGCGCAGCGACGCGCCTTGACGGGGCCGAGGCGAGCCGGAGAATCGCAGGCGTGATGGTCGGGAGTGACGAGACGACTCGACGTGCGACGACGGGGTCAGCGGGATGCGCAGCCGACTCGCGAGACGGGCGAGTCCGTCACGTCGCCAGCTGTGACGGAGTGCGACGGCAATGGCCAAGACCTGAGGCCATCGCCGACGCGGGACGCGATCGAGATTCCCAACAACCTCGAGGAAGAGGGCATCAGGATAGAGCTCCTCGATCGCGGCCTTCAGCAATGCGCGGGACCAC
>MNEX01000311.1 GCA_001917905.1 Acidobacteria bacterium 13_1_40CM_65_14 | reverse complement strand
TCGGTACGCGGCGGTCGAAACTGCGCGCGGTGGAGCGCGCGCTGCTCGACGGGCCGTGGACGCAGGTCCGCGACGAGGTCGAAGCGCAACTCGTCTCCATTCCGGGCGGGACCGAAACCTACGTGCTCTGTCGGTCGACGGCGCGCCGCGAGAAGGAACTCGCGATTCGGCACCGCTTCTCCACGCGCTTGGAAGAGCGGTTGCAGCGACTGGCGACGCGCGTGGCGACTGGGCGCCTGAAGGACCGCGGCAAGATCGAGCGCGTGCTCGGACGGCTTCAGGCCTCGTACGCCTCGGTCGCCGATCTCTATGAGATGGCCGTCCGCGACGAGGACGGTCGCGTGCGGCTCCACTGGAAATTGATCGAGGCGCGACGCGCGTGGCGCGACGCGCGCGAGGGCGCCTACCTGCTGCGCACGAATCTGGAGGGCCAGACGGCCGAGGAGCTGTGGACGAAGTACATCCAGCTGACGGAAGCGGAAGCCGCCTTCCGGGCATTGAAAAGCGAGCTGGCGATTCGGCCCCTCTTCCATCAGTTGGAGCCGCGCGTGAAGGCCCACATCCTGGTCGCCTTTCTTGGCTACGCGCTCTGGGTGACGTTGAAACACCTGCTGCACCGCCGCGGTACCGGGCTCACGCCGGCGAGAGCCCTCGCGCAACTCGCGACGCTGCAGAGCGCGGACATCATCCTGCCGACCACTGACGGCCGAGAGATCCGGCTCCGTCGTGTGGCGACGCCCACCGCAGAGCAGCAGCAGCTCCTCGACTCGCTCGACATCAGCGTCCCGACCCATCTCGAATGGAACGCCGAATGTAGTGCAGACTTCGTCACGTCGTGAGCAGATCTTCTAGGGTTTCCCGACCTCTGGCCGTTTCCGTGACGAACTTGGGCTAAGAGTTGAAGGCTCTTAGCCTTTTCGTGCGTACGCGCTCAAGCTCGCTGGGCATGCGCGTTGCACTTCTCGGCCGTATGACCATGGACCTGGCAGTCCTCAAATGCGGGAAATGCGAGCCACTGAAACTCGGGGTGCACGCAGGCGCGCTCGGTCTCGCTGTGCTCTGCGGCATGTACAACGCCGCGGCATGGCTGAGCCGGCGTGAGATGCATCTCGCCGTCAATACGGTGATGTACACCGCGTTGACGATCTGGGAACAACAACACGTCGCGCATCACCTGGCCGAGCTTCGCCGCCCAGAGACGGAAGCGCCGCCAGCGCAACCGACAACGGCGGAGACGGTTGAGGAAGTGGCGGCCGTCGCGGCCGTCGCCGCGGCCGTACTAGCCGCGTAGCGCGGACGCTACGCTTTGAACGCCTGTGCCGCGGCGATGCGCTCGCGGACGGGCGGGTGGCTGTAGAACAGCCACTGCACAATTTTGGACGGGTGCTCCTCGGCGAGATTCTGCGCGCCCAGCCGCCGCATGGCGGACACGAAGGCGCCGGGATTGCGGGTCAGATCGAGCGCGAAGCGATCGGCGCTCCGCTCGAACGCGCGCGACATGGCGTGCGCCACCGGCACCATGACCAGCGAAACCGCCCCCGCCACCAGCACCAACAGCGGCAATCCTGCGACATCATCGATGCCGTGCAAACCAAGCGGACCTGACGTCCTCGCCAGGACGCGCAGCGCTTCGGACGCGAGATAAAAGCCGGCAAGAATCAAGACGCTCTCGAACAGAATCCCCTTCCAGATGTCGCCGTGCACGTGGTGCGCGAGCTCGTGCGCGAGCACCACCTCGATCTCGTCGTCTGAGTACTCGGCCAGCATCGTGTCGGACACGAGAATCCGCCGCGTGCCGCCGACGCCGGCGAGCGCCGCGTTCGCTTTCTTCGTCTTGTCGGCGAGACCCCACTCGTAGGCGCCGAGCACGCGCGCGCCGGCGCGGTCTGCCAACGCGAGCAGCCGCGCCCGCAGCGCGTCGCGATCCAGCGGCTTGACGGAATAAAAGAGCGGCAGCAGCACGACCGGCGCGAGGTTCGTGAGACCGACGATGAGCAGCGCGAACGCCGCGCCGGCGACGAGCCACCAGTGATCCGGCGAGAGCCGCATACACCAGTAAATCAGCGCCGCCGCTCCGCCGCCGAGCACGAGTCCGACCGCCAGCGACTTCGCCTGATCGGCGATCCAGCCGCCGAATGTCTCGTTCGACAACTCGTACCGGCGTTCGAGGAGCAGGCCGCTGTAGAAGGAGAGGGGAACACTGCCGAGCTCATTGAGCAGCGTCAGCAGGAAGACGTAGACGAGAACCGTGACACCGGGCTGCCAGCCCGAAGGGACCAGACGGCCCGAGACCGCGGCGGCGGCATCGCGGAGTGAAATGGTGAGGCCGGTCGCGAGCAATCCACCGAGGAGCAGGACACCCCACGCCACCGCAGCGATGCTCACCTGCCGTTTCAGCCGGTGATACCTAGTGGCTTTGTCCTCGTTCACGCTCGGGTTTCAGTCGGGGTTCGAGAATCGGGGTCCGAGGGTCGGCGTTTGGATCCTCTGCATCCTGATTCCGCGTCCGAACGCGGATGCCGCCGTTGGTGGTCTGCAGCTCGATCGGCGTGCCGCCGCCATTCATGCGGCCCTCGAACCGCCGGCGTGACTTTTCCGTGACTTCGACCTTCAGATCCGGCGAGACGTTGACGCCACCGTTGGTCCATGTCACGGACAGATCGGCCTTCGCGTTCTGCGGAAGGCTGATGCTCACGCCACCGTTGGTGGTCTTCGCCGAGATCGGATCGCGGCCGACCGACGCGAAATCGATGTTGACCATGCCGTTCGTGGATCGCGCTTCGACGCCGCCGGACAGGCCTTTGCCCGTCACCGCGCCATTGGTCGTGCGCGCCATCACTTTGCCGCCGAGCCCGGTCAGCGCGATCTGGCCGTTGGTGTTCGCCACGTTGACGAAGACGTTTTTGGGCGCGCGGACGTGGTACCGGACCTCGAATGCGGCGCCGAACATGATGCCGCTCATCCGCTCGGTTTGCACGAACACGCGGTCGGGGCTCACCTCTTCCTTGATCGCGATGCGCGGGAGGAGCTCCTGAGCGCCGGTGTCGGTGGCGGCACGCGCGATCTTCTCGGCGCGGATCTCCACATCTGGCCCGTCCGACGCCTCGACGTCAATTCGTCCGTTGGTGTTGGCGATCCGGACTTCGCCGCCCTGGGCGAGCGTGTAGTGGTGCGTCCACTCGTCGGTCGCGCGGCCGGTGAGGTGGCCAACCGACATGTCGCAGCCCGCGAGCGTGATCGCCAGCGGTAGAACAAGCGCGTAAAGGAACTTCATGGCTACTACATACGCCCGGCGGGAAGGGTCAGTTCAACTGAACCGAGATTAATTTCGATACCCCCGGCTCCTCCATGGTCACGCCGTACAGGCGGTCGGCAATCTCCATGGTCTTCCGGTTGTGGGTAATGACGATGAACTGCGTGTGCTGCTGCATGCCGCGCAGCATCTCCACGAAGCGCCCGATGTTCGCATCGTCGAGCGGCGCGTCGATCTCGTCGAGCAGGCAGAACGGGCTCGGCTTGTACTTGAACATGCCGAACATGAGCGCGATGGCGGTCAGCGCCTTCTCACCGCCCGACAGGAGCTGCACGCTCTGGAGGCGCTTGCCGGGCGGCTGCGCGATGATCTCGATGCCGCTCTCGAGCGGATCGTTCTCGTCGAGCAGCGTCAGGCCGGCGCGGCCGCCGCCGAAGAGGGTGCTGAAGGTCTCCTGGAAGTTGCGGTTGATGGCGGCGAACGCCTCGTTGAACCGGTGCCGCGTCGTCTCGTCGATGCGCTTGATCGCTTCGCTCGTCTGCGCGATCGATTCGACCAGATCCTTCCGCTGCGTCGTCAGGAACGTGTGACGGCTTTCGAGCTCGTCGAACTGCTCGATCGCCATCATGTTCACCGGCCCGAGCCGATCGATTTTGCCGCGAAGCGCCGCGATCGCTTCTTCCGCGCTGAGCGTCCGCTGCTCTGCGGCGACAACCCGCTCGGCGGTGCCCGGCGTCAGCCCGACCTCGCCATCGGCATCGGGTTGCTCCGGCTGAGGGCGGACGCCACCAGCCTCATCGTCTTCGGGCTCGTCGGTCGTCACGACGGTCGCATCGGGCAGCGCTCTACCCTCGCGTTCGAGCGCGTCAATCTCCTTCACGACCTCGTCGAGCGTCGAGTGGACCGCGTCTTCGCAGGTGTACGCGAGATGCGAGAGATCGCCTTCGGCCGTCGCGCGCGCGATGTCGAGCTCGGAGACGACGGCGCGAACCGATTCGAGCGCGCGGCGCGCCTCCTTGAGCATCGCCTCGTGCTCGTCGGTCTTGGCGCGCAGCGCGGCAGACGCGTCGTCGGCCGCGATCACCTCGCCGCGCAGTCCGTCGAGCTCGCGGACGTCCACGTCGAGCTGGGCTTCACCGGCGACGATCGCCGCCCTCAGCTCCTCGATCCGGCGCCGCGCACCGGCGATTTCGATGGCGAGACTTGCCGCGCGCTGTTCGAGGTCAGCCGCCGCTTCCTCGAGCCGCCGGACTTCGGCGTCGAGTGCGCTTCCGCGCTCGACGAGTGCGGCGTGCGTCGCCCGTGCTTCGGCGGCGCGGCGGCTCAGGTCCTCGGTGGCTTCGCGCGCCTCGAACAGGTGGCGCTGGGCCACCGTCAGCCGCTCGTCGGCAACACGCTGGTCATGGTCCAGGCGGGCGATGGAGGCGCGCGCTTCTTCCTGACGCCGATCGAGGCTGTCACGCTCCTCTTCCGCCTGTCGCCGCTCGCGCGACAGCTGCTCGGCCTTCTGGGCGAGACGCGCTTGCTCTTCGGTCGCGTGCTGCAGCTGCGCCTCGCGGCCCACGATGACTTTTTCGTGCGTGTGATGCTCGGCGTTCAGTGCCGCGATCGCATGGGAGGCGTGCGCGATCGTGCCTTCGAGCTCCGCGGTCTCCTGCGCCAGCCGGAACAGCGCCTCGCGGTCTGCGGCGATGCGGCCGCGCAGCTCTTTGATTTCGCGCTTGGTTTCGAGGATGCCGCGCGCGCCCGCATGGCCGCCGCCGGATACGAGATGCGGACCGTGGAACACGTCGCCGTCGATCGTCGCAACGGGCAGCGGCGTGAGGGCGCTGCGTTCGGCCGCGCCGGCGTAGGTGCGCGCGATCCAGGCGTCGCCGAGCGCGTGGCGAATCGCGCCGGCGAAGGGTCCGTTGACCCGGACGATCGACGAAAGCGCGATGAGGCCATCGGGTGCGGCGTCGGTCCGGCCAAAGCCGGACGCCACCGGGGAAGGTTCGGGGCCCGCGCCGCTGTTCCGGTGGTGTCCGGCTTCCGCCTTCGCATGAAGCTTCGGCGGACCGCCGTAGCCTTGGCGGAGGCCGTCAGCCGGACTCGTGATCAGGAACCCGCAACGGCCGGCGTCGGCTTCGCGGACGACCTGGAAGCCCGCGGCCGCGTGCTCCGGACCTTCGACCACCACGTGCTGCAGCAGATCGCCGAGACACGCCTCGACCGCGCGCTCGTAGCCGGCTTCGACTTCGAGGTAATCGGCGATGGCGCCCTGCTGGTTGACCTTGCCGTTGGCCTGCGCCAGCACCGTACGCGGCGCGTCGCCGTAACCGGCGCGGGCCGCCTCGAGCTCCTCGAGCGATTTCAGCCGTGCTTCGACGCCCGCGAGCTCGTGCTCGCGCGAACGGACCGATCGCGCGCGCCACTCGTGCTCGATGCGCGCGCTCGCCAGTTCTGACTCGCGCGCCGACCGCGCGATCCGCGTCGACTCGATCGCGTCGTGCGCGCGGCGCAGACCGTCGGTCGCCGCCGTCCGTTCGGTCGCCGCCCGCTCGGATTCCACCCGCACATCGTCGGCTTCGACGTCGAGCTTGGAGAGCGTTTCGGCCACGCGATCGCGCGCCGCCGCTGCGTGCTCCAGCGCGTGACGCAGCGCCGTCGCCGAATTGATCGCCGAAAACACTTCGCTGCGCGCGGCTTCGACGTCGGCTTCGAGACCCTCGATTTCGCGGTGCGCCGCCTCGTAGGCCTCCGACTCGGACGCCAGCGTCGCCGCCGCCTGATCGCGCTCCGCCGCGGCGGCGGCGGCCGCCTCGCGGCGTCCCGCCAGCGATGCGCGCGCCGGTTCGCGGCGCACCTCGAGCGCCTCGAGCTCGGCCTCCACGGCGTCGGTCCGCGCGGTCAGCGACTGGACCTGCTCGCGATCGAACGCACTCTGCTGCTGCTGCCGGGTGATGGCGAGCTCGCGGGCATGCGCCGCCTCGCGCGTGGTCGTGGCGCGCGACTCGGCCTCGGCGAGCTCGATGCGCAGGCGCCCGAGATCCGCCTCGACTTCGGCCACGTGCGCGGCCGCGAGCGACTCGCGCTCGCGCGCGTCGCCCAGCCGTGCGCGCGCGGACCCGATGATGTCGGCGAGCTGGCGATACTTCCGCGCGAAGAGGACTTTTTCCCAGCGGCGCAGCTCGTCGCGCAGCTTCTGATACCGGCGCGCCTTCGCCGCCTGCCGCTTCAGCGTGCCGCGCTGCTTCTCCACCTCGAAGACGATGTCGTCGATGCGCGTGAGATTCTGCCGGGCGGCTTCGAGCTTCAGCTCCGCCGCGCGGCGGCGCGCCTTGTACTTGGTCACGCCGGCCGCTTCCTCAATCAGCTGACGGCGATCGGTCGGCCGCGTGCTCAGGATCATGCCGATCTTGCCCTGCTCGATGATCGCGTAGGCCTTCGCGCCCAGGCCGGTGTCCATCAGCAGATCGTGGACGTCTCGCAGCCGGCACACCTGACCGTCGATCAAGTATTCGCTTTCGCCAGAGCGGTACAACCGCCGGGTCACCTCGACTTCGCGCGCGACTGACTCGATGATCTCTTCGGCGATGTGCCCCACGTCGTCGTGAGGCCCGTGGCCGTGGCCATGCCCGTTGCCGTTGTGCCCGTTTCCGTCGTGACCGTTCGCCGTGTGGCCGTTCAGAAAGCCGCTGAACCGCAGCCGCACTTCCGCGGCGGCCGTCGGCTTCCGCGCGTCGCTGCCGCTGAAGATCACGTCTTCCATCTTGTCGCCGCGCAGGCTCTTCGCGCTCTGCTCGCCCATCACCCACGTGATGGCATCGGCGACATTGCTCTTGCCGCAGCCGTTCGGACCGACGATCGCGGTCACGCCCTGATCGAAGGCGAGCTCGGACCGATCGGAGAACGATTTGAAGCCGTTGATTTCGAGGCGTTGCAAGCGCATGTGTGCATCACCGCATTGCGGAACGCGGATTGCGGAATGCGGATTCATTGCGGATTGAATCGACAATCAATCCGCAATCCGCAATCCTCAATCCGCAATGGAAAGATTGGCTGGGATGCAACCAGAGCAAATGGCCGATTCGAACCCTCGTCTTCACCAAAACGGTGGAAGACGGCCCCTGGTTCGAAACGGCCGCCAGTGTAACAAGGCCTAGCTATAGCGGCAAGGGCAAACTGCAGCGCAATTGGTTGGGGTTGTGCCCCCAAGCGCAGCGGCGAACCTCAATGGTTCGCTTTGGTCCTGTTCGCCTTGCTCAGCTCCGTGAGCTTCTGCGCTTCACCGAACATCGAGAGCGCGGCTTGCGCCTGCGGATCGACCGCGATTAAGTGTCGCCGCGCCTCGGCGATGCCGAACACCGCGTCGTCGATGCGGAACCGAATCATCGCTTTGATGAAATCGAGGTCCTTCTTGAAGCCCTCTTCGTCCATCTTGATGCGATCGGCTTTGAGCTGCTCGCGGAAATCGGCCACGATCGCATCGTCGACGACGAAGTTCGGCTTCACGGCCTTGCGGCCGGTCGAGGTGCCGCTGATGCGCGTGTCGCCTTCGGCCGCGTAGCTCTGCGCGAAGCGCTCGAACTCCTGACGCGCGTACAACGTGCGCCCGAAGCGGGTCGGATTGAAGCCTTCGATCGGACCCGTGACGCGCTTGTCGGGCTCGATGCCGCCGCCGCTGTACACCGGACGTCCCGCGTCGGTGTGTTTCAGATCGCTCGCCGAATGCGAAGGCGCGACGTCCTGATCCTTCAAGCCGTAGCTGAGATACTCGTCGAACGTCGTGTCCCACGGACGCTGAATCAGCCGGCCGCTCGGCGTGTAGTAGTGCGCCGTGGTCAGCGCAAGACCCGCGCTGCCGCTGATCTTGTAGATCGACTGGACGAGCGCCTTGCCGAACGTCGTTTCGCCGACGACGTACGCGCGATCGTGATCCTGCAGTGCGCCGGTGACGATCTCGGACGCGCTCGCGCTGTCGCGATTGGCGAGCAGCACGATCGGAATGTCGGTGAACTCGCCGTCTTCGGTCGCGGTGTAATTCTGATCCGAATTCGGGATCCGCCCGCGCGTGTAGACGATCATCTTGCTGCGCGGCAGGAACTCGTTCGCCACCTTGATGGCCTGATCGAGCGGACCGCCGGGATTGCGGCGCACGTCGAACAGCAGCCGGCGCATCCCCTTCGAGGCGAGCTCGTGGAGCGCGTGCTTCACGTCGTGATCGGTGTTCTCGCCGAAGTCCTGCAT
>MNEX01000070.1:7446-7746 GCA_001917905.1 Acidobacteria bacterium 13_1_40CM_65_14 | reverse complement strand
CTGGGTGGAAGTGACCGCTCACGCGGATCATCCAGCCGAGGACGGAACGGTCCGCATCGAGGCGCTGATGCGCGACGTGAGCGAGCGAAAGAAGCTCGACGACGAGACGCGCGACCTGTATCACCAGCTGCTGCAGGCCGAGAAGATGGCGGCGCTCGGGCAGACGATTTCCGGTGTCGCGCACGAGCTGAACAATCCGCTCGCCACGATCCTCAGCTGGGCCGAGCGGTTGTCGCAGCGCGACACACTCGACGAACCGATGCGGCGCGGCCTCGACACGATCTTCTCGGAATCCGAGCG
>MNEX01000070.1:0-7336 GCA_001917905.1 Acidobacteria bacterium 13_1_40CM_65_14 | reverse complement strand
CAGCAAGTGCTGCTCAATCTCATCATCAATGCCGAGCAGGCGATGCTGTCGGCCAACGGCCGCGGCACGCTCGTCCTACGGACGTGGCACAACGCCGACCACGAATCGATCATGCTCGAGATCAACGACGACGGTCCGGGAATTCCGGACGAGCTGCAGCCGAAGATCTTCGATCCGTTTTTCACCACCAAGGAAGTCGGGCAGGGGACTGGCCTCGGACTGACGGTCGCCTACGCGATCGTGCAGGAGCACGGCGGACGCATCCGGCTGGAGTCGCGGGCGAATGGCGGCGCATCGTTCTACATCGAGCTGCCGGTCAGCGGCGCGAAGCCGACGCCCGGTCCGGTGGCGGCCCCGCGCCTGGATCAGCAGACGGCGCCGGTGGCGAACGCGTCAGTGCTCGTTGTCGAAGACGAGGCGGCGCTGGCGACCGCCGTGACCGATGCGCTCCGCGACGCCGGCTACATGGTCGCGCACGCGCCCGACGGGGAACAAGCGCTCGCGATCATCAACGAGCAGGCGTTCGACGTGGTGATCTGCGATTTGAAAATGCCTCGCCTGGATGGCAAGGCGTTCTATCGGACGCTGGCGGCCGCGTCGCCCGGGCTCGCCAAGCGGGTCATCTTCGTGACCGGCGATGTTGCCGGAACTGACGCGGACGAGTTTCTCGAAGAGAGCGGATGCCGTTGGCTGGCCAAGCCGTTCCGGCTCGGGGAACTGCTGCGGACGGTTCGCGATGTGCTGGCCTGACGGCGGGAACACAAAGGACACAAAGGACACAAAGGGAAAATCGTACAAGTCTACCTTTGTGTCCTCCGTGTCCTTTGTGTTGAGTGCGCGCAGCGCTCGAGGCCGACGTCAGCGAGCGGCGGCTACGGCGTGGCGCTGGCGCGGCATCTTGAGCGCGGCCTTCGCGGGCGCCGGTTTCTTCTCGGCGCGCTTGTACGGCAGCACGACCCCCTGCGTCGGCGCGACCGTCTCGGTCGTCACATTCGGATCGGCCTTGAGCGCGACGAGCTCCGCCTTCGCCATCACCGGCTTCTTCACGGCGAACGTGATCAGCTGACGCCGCATCTCGGCAACCTTCTGCGGATTCATGTCGCCGAGCGCATCGCGCAGACGGCGGATGGCGCGCGCGTGGAGCTGCGAGACGCGCGACTCGTTGACGCCAATCTCTGCGCCAATCTGCTTCATCGTCACTTCGCCGTAGTAGTACAGGCCGATGACCTTGCGCTCGCGCCACGGCAGCGACTGCATCGCCGCGCGCACGCGTTCTTTCGTCTCGAGCTTTTCGTACGCCGTATCGGGTGAATCGGGCTCGGATGGCACGAGCGCCGGCGGCAGCGAGCTTTCATCCATGTGCTCACCGGTCGCCAGCGGAGAGGTCGACTCGATCGTGTTGATGCGGACGATCGTGCGGCTCAGCCGCTTCTCATCGGATCCGACGCGCGCCGCCAAGTCGGCCATCGACGGCTCGTGGCCCAGCTCTTTGCGCAGCGCTTCGCGCGCCGCGTCGAGCTCGCGCCGCTGGCGCCGCACGCCGCGCGGCCACGCGTCGCGACGCAGCGCGTCGATCATCGCCCCGCGCACGCGCCGCTCGGCGAAGGTCTCGAACTTGATTCCGCGATCCTCGTCGAAGCGGTGCGCCGCATCGATGAGCCCGAGGACGCCGTCCTGGACGAGGTCGCCGATGTCGATCGAGTTCGGCATCGACGCCGCCATGCGTCGCGCAAGCGCCTCCACGAAGGGCAGGCTGGCAACGATGCGGCGGTTGTTGTGGGCGGCAACGGGTTGGGCGCGCATGGAAAGTCTCCTGTTAGCGCCGGACGTGCTCGACGATTCCGGCGAATGCGCGTTATCGCAACGGCGATACCAACAGTCGAGGCTGTGTCCCAATCCTCGGCACGATTTGGACGAGTTTAGACGTAAGCCGTTTATCAACGGCTGTTTGCCGGCGTGGTTTGTTTCAGGACCCTAGTTGAGCTTTGGGGCGAAAAACCGTAGTTTTCGTCAACTTTCTGACGAAATTGAGATCGTTGACGTCAAGGGCTTGACGCAAAAATTACGATTTTGTTTTTGTTTACTGGGGTTCGACCGAAGGACTCGCGATGCGACGAATCTCTTTTGCGGTGCCCATGGCCTCGAGCGCGCTCGAAACGACCTGAGCCGCACGCGCGCGATTCATGTCGTCCGGCGCCTTCGATTCGAGCAGCTCCGCGTGCGCGAGGATGATCCCGAGCTGGTTGTTCAGGCGATGGAAGAGGAGACGAAGTTCGGGTGATTCGTCCATCGGTCCCCTCGCCAGCAGTTCCTCGACGCTGAACGGCCGGGCCATTTAGGCCTGGTTCCGGCCCTCGGCCTGCCACATCGGCTGCGGCTCCGCCGCAGGGGCGGGGCGATTCGCGTTGTTCGGATCGCGCCAGAGCGTGTCGACGAAAATCCGGACCGATCCACCGGCTGTGCGGACGTATTCGATCTTCCCGCTCGAGAGCCAGTTATAGATCGTCCGCACTTGGAAATTGCCTCCGAGGATGTCTATCGGTGGCAACGTTGCGGAGGTTTAGAGAACTTACAGATTTGTTTTTGGGCGGTCTCCCGCAGCCTGTGTCAAATCTTTGGCGATGCGATTTCAGCCGTTAAATCGATGCTTTCAGGCGACGCGTCCAGGCCGGCGATCGCCGCGCGGCCCATGGCGAGTACAGCCTCTTCAGTGCTGCCACCGATATGCGGCGTCGCGAGAAAGGTCGGCATGTGCAGCAACTCGCGATCGGCCGGCGGCTCGGTCGCAAAGACATCGAACGCCGCGCCGGCGAGCTGCCCGTCAATCAGTGCGGCTTTCAAAGCCACTTCGTCGACGATGCCGCCGCGCGCCGTGTTGATGAGATATGCGGTCGGCTTCATCGAGGCGATTTCGCGCCCGCCGATCATGCCGCGTGTGGACGAGTCGAGCGGCACGTGAAGAGAGACGAAGTCCGATCGCGCGAGCAGTGTGCGCAGATCGACCGCCGTCACACCATGTGCGCGGTAGAACTCGTCGTACGCGCGGATGTCATGTGCGATCACCGTCGCGCCGAACGCGCGACAGAGACGCGCGACTTCCTGCCCCACGTGACCACAGCCGACGATCCCGATGACCGCCGATGAGATCTGTCGCCCGCCAGGCTGGCGCCACTGACCGTCGCGCATCTCGGCGGCGAGCGGCACAAGCTGCCGGCTCAACGCGATCATGAACGCGATCGTCAGTTCCGCCACCGCCTGACGATTCACGCCCGGCGTCCACCGGATGCTCACGCCGTGTCGCCGCGCGGCGTCGAGATCGATCATGTCGAGGCCGACGCCGTACTTGCTGACGAGGCGCAGCTCAGGGACCGCGCTGAACACGCGCTCGTCGAGCCGGTCGAGGCCCGTGATCGCTTTCTCATGACCACGCAGGAACTGCACGAGCTCGTCGCCGGCGAGTATTCTGTCGGTGTCGTTGAACCGCGCGTTGGGATAGCGTTTGAGGAGCTCGTCTCGAAGGCGCACGCTTCGAGAAAACGACCGTGACGCGACGGCGACCGCCTGGTCCTTCAGTGCCGGCAAGGCCCTCTATCACGCTCTCAAGACGTTGAACGCAGAACTCGCAGAACACGCAGAAAAGAACTCAAGCATTTTCTCTGCGGGTTCCGCGGTTTCTGCGTTGTATGTTCTTCACACGCGTTCTTCACCGAGAACGTCGTCGACCGAAAGAACAGCATCAGGGAGGGTCGCGATTGGAAGCTGCTCGCCGCGTTTGCTGACGCGCGAGAACCCGTACGTGTCCGCTTGCGGCTGACGAAACGCTTCGACGGTCTCGTGCAGGAGGTCGACGAGCCAGAATTCAACGATGCCCGAGCGGGCGTACAAAGGCCCCTTGACCTCGCGATCGTACCGAACGGACGTATCAGCCACCTCGATAGCCAAAAGGATGTCGTCGCCCTGCGGGTGAGCAGAAGAGTAGAAGTCGGTGCGCGGCTTCAACACCGTGATGTCCGGTTGCGGTTCCGAGTACGGATTCAGCCGAACTGGTCCCTGGACTCGAAGGATGGCTCGGTCGCCGAAGTGGCGCCGCAGCGACCAACTCCACACGATCGTCTTCGTGAAGGATGCCCGCTTCGCCGAGGCGGTGATACTCCTCCGCTGTGAACAATCGCCGCTGCATCGGCGGCGCGCCGTGATGACTCTCGGCCTGCATGTCGGCTGCGATCTTACCATTCGGCATCAGACCTCCGTTTGCGCGCGCGGATTCTTAAAGTGCGGCGCGAAATCAAGGGCCGGCCTCTTGTAGCGCAGGCCTTCTTGACCGCCGTAGCCTTGGCGAAGGCGGTTAGCAGCCCGTGGTGAAAGTCTGGCGTCGCACCGAGACGGGCGAGGCGCCCCGATGGCAAGGCGCGACGACCGAGAATACCGGGAGTATTTGAGGGAGGAGCAACGTAGCCAGCGGGGATGCATCGCCCGTCGAATGCAGCCAGACTTTCACCACGGGCTGTTAGGCCTGCCCACGGCCGCCGGGCAGCCCTGAGGAGCTTGGGAAGAAATACGACGTTGAACGCAGAGCTCGCAGAACACGCAGAAAGACCTTAAGCATTTTTTTCTGCGGGTTCCGCGGTTTCTGCGTTATACGTGATTTCTTCACACGCTCTGAGGGGCTGCGCTACCTGCATTTCGCAGCACGAAAACGCTCGGAAGACACCTACGGGCGGTCGAATCGTTGCGGAAGCTGCACGGCCGTCCCGCGCACGTGTTGGCAGTTTCTGCTCTATACCTACGTCAGGCGGTTGTACTGGTGAAACGCGTTTGGTACACTGCGTCTCAACTTCCCGAGAGCTCGATTCTGCGAAGGAGCCATGGCATGCGCGGACGCAATGACCCTTGCGCTTGCGGGAGTGGACGCAAGTACAAGCACTGTTGTCTGAAGGCCAGCGATTCGTCAGACTTCGCGTGGCGTCAGGTGCGTGGGGCGGAAGGGCGGTTGGTGCCTGAGCTGCTCGATCTCTCGCTGAAAGAACTGGGACGAGACTTCATCGAAGCCGCCCTCGACGAATTCTTCCTCTGGGATGGGATTCCCGAGGATTACCTCGAGACCGAGGAGTTCAGCTCGTTTTTCGTCCCCTGGTTCGTGTTCGCATTCGTCGACGATCCGCATGATCCCGATCGCGTCGACGGCGCGCCCGATGTGCCGCTGGCGTCGATCTATTTGCAGCGCCACCGCGACGCCCTCTCGCCTGTCGAACGCGCCTTCCTCGAGGCCGCGTCAACGAGTCCACTGAGTTTCTATGCGGTGAAGCGCGTGGAGCCCGGTCGCGAGATCGCGCTGCATGACGTCCTGACCGGTGCGGACGTCGTCGTTCGAGAGCAGAGCGCCTCGCACACTGTGCAACCGGGCGCGTTGCTCTTCACGCGCGTGATCACCGTCGGCAGCGTGTCGATCATGAGCGGGTGCGCGCCGCTGGCCATTCCGCCCCGCTGGCGTCATGTGCTCCTCGATCTGCGAGAGCGATTCGCGCACGGAAAAGGCCGGCTGCTGACCAGTGACGATGTGCGCGAGATCGATATCGAGCTGCGGGACTTGTACTTCGAGATCGAGGACACGTTGTACAACCCGCGGCTGCCAGAGCTTCAAAACACCGACGGCGACCCGATTGCGCTGACGATGTTGACGTATCGTCTGCATTGCTCTCCGTCCGCTGCATTCGATCGGCTGAAGGCGCTCGCGCAGCCGACCGGGCAGGACGCCGCCTTCTTGCTGACCGACGCCGTGATGGACGAAGCCGGCCAACTGCAGAAAGTCACCATACCGTGGGCGAAGAAAGGCAACCGGCTGCACAAGGATTGGGACAACACGACGCTCGGCACCCTGGACATCGACGGGGACCGCCTCGAGGTTCACGTCAACTCGGCGCGGCGGGCGAAGCGCATCGAGCGCGAGATCGCGAAACGGCTCGGCGGTGACGCCGTTCTCGAGCGGCGGACCGCAGAACCTGTTGAGGATCTTCTTGCGAAGGCGCGTCACCGCGATCCGCGCGATGAGATCGCCCGCGCGGAAGAGGAGCGATTGGCGCAGGACCCGGAAGTTCAGGCATACATGCGAGAGATGGGAGAGCGCCACTGGGACGCCTGGCTCGACATGCGTCTCCCGGCCCTGGGAAATAGCACGCCTCGGCAGGCCGCGCGCAGTGAAGGGGGGCGCGAACGCCTCGATGCGTTGTTTGCGGAGTTTGCGTGGGCCACCGAACGAACGCCGAACGCCATGACCCCGGACGTGCCGGCGCTGCGCGCGAAACTCGGGATGCCGTAAGGCAGGACGCGCGTGATCTTAGAGCGCGAGGACTTCCCGAAGCTTGGCGTCGACTAGAGTCACTTCCGAACCAGGCAGTTCTCCCATCTTTCGCACAATCATGTCCTGCTTGATCGTTCTGATGATGCCGGTCACCGTCGACGGATAGAGCAACCCGGATTCGCGCCACGCGTCAACTTTGTAGTCCCCAATCAACAGCCGGCCAACATTGCCGGTGATAGCGGCGAGGATCGCTTCTCGTCGGCCCTGGTGATAGCCAGCGGTGCTGACAATCAAGCCCGGTCGTTGTTTAGCGCCCTTTTCATCAGCGAAGACGAATTTCACCAAGACGACGTCGCCGCGGTTACAGCTCGTCATACGCAGCGTCCTTTGGGTTGTCCCAAAGCTCTGCGAGTACCGGGTCGGCGTCTTCGGTCAACGCGAGCAGATCAACGGCCGGCAGCTCATTGACGCCATCCTGTCTCAGACGCGTCTCGACGGCATCCCACACATAATCTCGAATCGACTGATCACGCTTGGCCGCCGCGATGCGGAGTCGACGGCGCTGCTCGCGCGAGACGTCAATGCTGAGTCTCTCGCGCTGCTGGCGGGTGGTAGGCATGTCACCAAAATGGCATCGATACGCAAATGTGTCAATGTGCCATTGGCTTGCCCAAATCGGCCCGCGGACATCACGAGCTGTGTCAGAATATTGGCGGTTCCCGTAAATGCCTGATTCATCGAAACATGTCCTGCTGGTCGAAGACGAAGGCGCGCTGCGCCAGGCCGTCGCCGAGCAACTGGCGGACCGCGGATATCAGGTCGTCCAGGCCGACTCCGGCGAGACCGCGATCGCCCGGCTCGCGGACTTCGCGTTCGACATCATCATTACTGATCTCCGCCTGCCGGGTGTCGACGGTTCTGTCGTGCTCGAAGCGGCCGTCCAACGCTATCCCGAGATCATCGCGATCGTCGTCACGGGGTACGGCACGGTGAAAGATGCGGTCGAAGCGATCAAACGCGGCGCCTGGGATTTCGTCA
>MNEX01000027.1:12203-20909 GCA_001917905.1 Acidobacteria bacterium 13_1_40CM_65_14 | reverse complement strand
GACGAGGATGGCCGCAACGCTGGGCATCTGGCGTCGCGCGTCGTAGTCGGCGGCGACGACGATGACCGGGATTTCGCGCGTGCGCCACCCTTGAGCGAGCCATTGACAGAGACGATCGGCCGGCATCGTCGGCAGCGTCCACTCGGTGACGATCAAACGCGGCGTCGTGGCGACGATCTGCTTGAGCGCTTCTTCGCCGTTGGCGGCTTCGGCGACATCGAAGTGGAAGCGATCGAGGTACCGCACGCACGGACGCCGTGCGCCTTCGTAGCTGTCGGCGATGAGGACGGGCGGATAACGGCCCACACGGTCGTACTCACGACGGCCACCGCGTGGCACTCGTCGTCTATCGCGCGGTCCGCGTCGATCGGCTGCTGTCGGCATCCCTAATGGTATACGCGCAAGTGTGGAGCAACTTGGATACCAGCAACCTATTCTGCGGAAAGCCGCCTAGTGCTATGCAGGATCCCCCAGTCAGGCCGGGCAACAAATTGGCTGGCTGGGGCAGTGGACCGCCAAGCGTCAATGCCGCCGCCGACCTACTCGTCGCCTTCGACCTGCCAGTCGGCGGGCGGTTGAGGCCCCGGGCGTATATCCGCGATATCGGGATCGACGCCTGCCGGTGTGCCGTCGCCGGATTTCGGACGCGTCGCCTTTTCCGCGCGGCGCGCCGCTTTGTCTTTTTGCTTGGCAATGCGAGCCTGTTCTCGCTGTCGTTTCGAAATCGTTGGACGCGACCGCTGTGCCATCCTCGGCTCCTTATCTCGGGTATCATAACAACTCTTCCCCTGAGCCTCGATCACTCGCTCTTGGGCCGCTTTCTCACCGGTAGCTCACACGTGAGCTATAGTCTGGCTTCGAGGTGTCCTTGAGTGCTCGCGTTCATCTGATTAATCCGAGCGAGATCTCGTTTGGTGTGGCCGTCATCACGCCGCGGTGGCTGTACGTGCTGGCGGCGGCGACCGGCACCACGTGGGGCGATCCCCGGCTCGTCGACGAGACCCTCGATCAAATCGACATCACGACCATTGGCGCCGGCGACATCGTGGGCATCGGCATTCACACCGGCAACGCGCTGCGCGGCTATGAAATCGGACGCCAGGCCCGCGAACGCGGGGCGTGGGTCGTCTTCGGCGGCATTCACGCAACCCTGTACCCGGATGAAGCGCGCGAGTACGGCGGTGCGCACGTCGTGGTGAAGGGGGACGGGGATCTCGTCTGGGCGCGCGTGGTCGGCGACTGCATGGCGGGGGCGCCGGCGCCGCTGTACGATGGCGGGCGCGTGGGCGGCGATCAGTTCGTGAATGCGCGTTGGGATCTGCTCCCGCACGGCCGCTACATGTGGGCGTCGGTGCAGACCGTGCGCGGGTGTCCGAAGCATTGCTCGTTCTGTTCCGTGTGGCGGACCGATGGCCAGGAGCCGCGGCAGCGCGGCGTCGATCGCGTCGTGCAAGAGGTCGTGGAACTGCGCCGTCTCGGCTTCCGCTTCATCGCGCTCGCCGACGACAACTTTTATCCGGTGACCCTCGACGATCTCGCGATGGCGCGCCGGAGATCCGATCCGTCGCGGCTGCACGAGCTCGAAGCGTTGCGCCTGGAGCGGTTCGACCTGATGGCCGAACTGGCCAAGCTGCCGGACGATCTCGTGTTCTACACGCAGATCACGATGGAAGCGGCCGAGGATCCGAGCTTTCTCGATGCGATGCGCCGTGCGCACATCCGCGGCGCGCTGGTCGGCGTGGAGTCGGTGACCGAAGCGGGATTGAAGGACGTCTACAAGGGCTTCAACCTCTACGGCGACGCGCTCGCGGCACAGCTGCGCACGTTCCGCAAGCACGGCGTCCACGTCCTCGGCTCGTTCATCTTCGGCTTGCCGAGCGATCGCGAAGACACCTTCGACGCGACGGTGAAGCTGGCCGAAAAAGCGGACGTCACATTCGCGCAGTTCGTGCTCCTCACCCCGTTTCCCGGCACGATCGATTTCGAGAAGTGGGCCGCCGACGCCGGGAACGCCGACACCAAGGTGAACGGCATCCCCATCACCAGACACTGGCTGATCCCGCAGGACCAGCGGCCGAAGCTCTTCGCGTCACATCCGACGATGTCGCTCGAAGAGATCCGCGTGGGGACGCAGGGCGCCTGGGACAACTTTTACAGCTGGCGCCACATCTGGGCGCGGTCGCGCGTCGTGAAATCGTTCAAATTCCGGCTCGCGTTCGTGCTGATCTCGAAGCTCTATCGACAGATGTACGCGAACACCGGGATCGCGACCGACAGCGCGCGCGTCGCGCGGTCGGCCAAGCGGGCGCGCTGGATCGGGCGGGCGTGCCGCCGGCTGTTCATGGGCGCGCCGATGCCCGACCTCCAGATGCCGGGCCCGGTGAATCTCGACGGCGCGGCCGGCGCCTGACGCGATCGTGCCGTTCTCGAAGCTCCAACTCCATCCCAATCTGCTTCGGGGAGTGAAGGATCTCGGCTTCACGCGTCCGACCGCGATTCAGGCCGATGCCATTCCGCCCGCGCTCGATGGACGCGACGTGCTGGCGACTGCGGTGACCGGCAGCGGCAAGACGGCCGCGTTCCTCCTCCCGATTCTCCACAAGCTGATGGACGAGCGGCGCGGCGTCACGCGCGGGCTCGTGCTCACGCCAACGCGCGAGCTCGCCGCCCAGATTCTCGGCGACCTCAACGATCTCGCGGTGCATACGCCGATTACCGGCGCCGCCGTTTTCGGCGGCGTGGGCATGGGTCCGCAGGAGCACGCCTTCCGCAGTGGCGTCGACGTAATCGTCGCGACGCCGGGGCGCCTGTTGGATCATTTCAGCAGGCCGTACGCGAAGTTGAGCGGATTGAAATACCTCGTGCTCGACGAAGCCGATCGCATGCTCGACATGGGATTCCTGCCCGACATCCGGCGCGTCCTGCGCCACATCCCGTCGCGCCGTCACACGTTCTTCTTCAGCGCCACCATCCCGCCGCCGATTGCGGAGCTCTCGCGCGAGATGCTGCACAACCCGGTGATGATCAATCTGGAGCGCCGGGCCGCGCCCGCGGTCGGCATTACACAGGCCGTCTATCCGGTGCCGCCTCATCTGAAGGCGACGCTGCTCACGGCGCTGCTGGAGCGCGGCGAAATCCGCGACGCGCTCGTGTTCACGCGGACCAAACACCGGGCGGATCGCCTCGCGCGTCACATCGCGAACGCCGGGATTCGCGTCGAGCGGATTCACGGGAACCGATCGCAGAGTCAGCGGACCGAAGCGCTTGCGGGATTCAAGAGCGGCAAGTACCGCGTGCTCGTCGCCACCGACATCGCGGCGCGCGGCATCGACATCACGGCGCTCGGGCACGTCGTCAACTTCGACGTGCCCGCGGTGCCCGAAGACTACATCCACCGCATCGGCCGCACGGCGCGCGCCGAACTGACGGGCGCCGCGTTCACGCTCGTGTCGCCGGACGAAGAGGGCAGCGTGCGCGGCATCGAGCGGGCCATCGACAAACGGCTGCCGCGCGTCACGCTGCCCGATTTCGACTACAAGCAGCAAGCGCCTCCCGCGGTGGCTGGTCCACCCAGGGGGCGGCGCCCGCCGCGCCCGCACCACCATGGACGTCCGCAGCCGCACGGGCGGCCAGCTCGCCGGCGACGGCACTAGCACTAGCGGCGTTTTTCTCGTCGGCGGTGTGTTTGATCCGCTACGCTGATCAAACACAAAGGACACAAAGGAATTCAGCGCCGCTACACCGAACGAAAAATCGCTTGAGGTGCTGGTCGAAGCACCGTAAGGAGACGAGTCTTTTCGATGAGCGTGATCGACGCGGTGGTGATCGGCGGCGGTCCGGCCGGATCGGCGATCGCACGGCTGCTCGCCGCCTGGGGCCACTCGGTCCGCGTCCTCAACAAGCCGGTCGATCGATCGCGGGGCCTCGGCGAGTCGCTGCCGCCCAGCACGAAGAAGCTGCTCGACGCGATCGATGTGCTCGACCTCGTCGACCGCGCCGGCTTCTACAAGACGACCGGCAACACCGTGTGGTGGGCATCACGCGCGCGGCGCGTCGAGATGTTCGATCCGTCGGGCGAGGTCTTCGGCTACCAGGTCTTTCGTCCGGACTTCGACCGTGTGTTGCTCGAGCACGCGGCGTCGGCGGGCGCCGACGTGATCGAGGCGACCGCTCGCCGCGTCGACCTCGCCCCGGCAGGCCTACAGGCTTGCGCGACGGAAGCGGATGTCGGTCGCGCGAGAGCTGTCGCGCAGCCGTTTGGGGCTGCCGTGGATGATCCGCAGAGTGCCGCGGTCGAGTACGAGCAGGATGGACGCCGCGAGACGACCGCGTGTCGGTTCGTCGTCGATGCGTCGGGTCGCGCGGGAGTCGTCGCGAAATCGCATCGCCGGCACGAGTCGAATCATCGGATGTACGCGCTCGTCGGCGTCTGGAGTTGTGGCGCGAACGCCGCTTGTCGCGCGAAGGCTTCAGCCGAGCGTGCTTGCGACGCGAGCCACACCGTCGTCGAAACGTACGAGGACGGCTGGGCGTGGTCGGTGCCGATCTCCGAGACCACACGACACGTCGGCACGATGGTGGACGGCACCTCGCCGCGCGTCGCCGGCGGCCGTGCGCTCGCCGACGCTTACCGAGGCGAGATCGACAAGACGATTCAGATCGCGCGGATGCTGGATGAGGCGACGCTGCAGCATGCGTTTGCCTGCGATGCGTCGTTGTACTCGTCGGACACGTACGCGGGATCGCGGTTCCTGCTGGTCGGCGACGCGGGGTCGTTCATCGATCCGCTGTCGTCGTTCGGCGTGAAGAAGGCGCTCGCGTCAGCGTGGGTTGGCGCGGTGGTGGTCCACACGTGCCTGACGCATCCGGATCGTGAGCCGGTCGCTCTCGACTTCTTTACGCAGTGGGAGCGCGACCTGTACGCGACGCACTTGCGCCGGTCGCGCGATTTCGCGCGTGCGGCCCACGCGCAGCATCCGCATCCGTTCTGGGCGCGCCGGGCCGAAACCGAGGTCAAGGAACCGTCCGAGACCGATGAGGCCGCGCTCATGCGCGACGGGGAGGTCCAGGCGGCGTTCGAACAGCTCAAGCAGTCTGACGACGTCGAGCTCGTCAGGGCGGAAGGTGTGCATTTCGTCGCGCAGCCGGTCATCCGGGGACGTGAAATCGTCCTCGAAGACGCGATTCCCCTGGCAGCCCTGAAGGGCTGCGCGACAGCCGTTCCGGTCGCGCGGGCCGGAGTCCGGTTTCTCAACAACGTGGATCTCGTGGCGCTGGCGGAGCTGACGCGGCAGCATCAAACCGTGCCGATCTTGTTCGACGCGTACCGCCGCGCGCACGCAGCCGTCCCGCTGCCGAACATCCTTGGTGCGCTGTCCTTTCTCATTGCAACAGGAATCCTAGTGGACCGTTCGAGCTGATCGAGTCCTACCGACAACAAGCCTTCGACGGCGATTCTCGGGAAGCGACAACCAAGCGGCCCAAAATGACTTCGAGCAGACGCTCCGCGAGGCCGCGGGTGTAAACTCTGCGCATGCTGAAGCGGGTCGGTTGGTTCACACTTCTGGGTGTCTTCTTCGCGGTGTCGTCGGCGCGGGCGCAGCCGCCGGCGGAAGCGTCGGCGCAGTCGCCGGCGCAGAACGACGGCATCCCCGTTCAAAACGATCTCGTTCGCGCCAGGTGCGGGTCGTGCCACAAAAGCGACGACAAGGGACGCATGTCGCGCATCTCCTACCGTCGCGCGACGCCGGAGAACTGGGAGCGCACCATCAAGCGCATGGTGACGCTCAACAAGGTCAATCTCAATCCCGCCGACGCGCGCACCATTCTCAAATACCTCTCGGACCATCACGGGCTCGCGCCCGAGGAAGAACGTCCGATTGCGTTCGAAGCCGAGCGCCGGATGATCGAATACACGTACGACAAAGATAAAGACACGTCGGACACGTGCTCGTCGTGCCACACGATGGCGCGCGTGTTGAGCGAACGCCGCACGAAAGAGGAGTGGGAGCTGCTCGTCGCGATGCATCGCGGGTATTACCCGCTCGTCGACAATCAGCCGATGAACAACGGTCAAGGTTTCCGTCGCACGCGCGCGGTCCAGACCGAGCCGGGACCGGATGGTCGTCCGCCGGACAATCGCCATCCGATGGAAAAGGCGATCGAGCATCTGACGAAGGCGTTGCCGCTCACCACACCGGACTGGTCGACGTGGTCCGCGGCGATGCAAACGCCGAAGCTCGCCGGACGCTGGGCCTTCACCGGCACGGCGGCCGGCAAAGGCGCGGTCTACGGCACCGTGGCCATCACCGCGGATTCGAGCGCCGCCGACGCCTTCAGCACCGAGACGCGCTACACCGTCGCGCGGACCGGCGAGACGGTCACGCGCACCGGGAAAGCTCTCGTCTACACCGGCTACCAGTGGCGCGGTCGCGGCGCGGCGCCCGGCGCGACTGAGCCGTGGCGCGAAGTCCTCTTCATCGAGCGCGACTGGAAGACCATGTGGGGGCGCTGGTACACCGGCTCGTACGACGAGACCGGCATCGACGTGACGCTGGTGCGGTTGACGACCGAGCCGGTCCTTTTTGGCTCGAGCGTCACCGCCGTGAAAACGCCGTCGGCGAAGACCGCTGTCAAGATTTTCGGCGCGAATCTTCCGACGACCGTGAAAGCGGAGGACATCGCGTTCGGTCAGGGTGTGACGGTCGCGCGCATCGTGTCGGCGCGGCCGGACGAGCTCGCGATCGACGTGGATGTCGCCGCGAACGCGCCGATCGGACCGCGTGACGTGTCGATCGCCGGCACGGTCAAGCCGTCCGCGCTCGTCGTGTACGACAAGATCGACGGCATCAAGGTGCTGCCGCAGGCTGGCATGGCGCGCGTCGGCGGCAACGTGTTTCCGAAGCAGCTCCAGCAGTTCGAAGCGGTCGGCATGAACAACGGACCGGACGGGAAGCCCGACACGCCCGACGACGTGAACCTCGGCCTCGTCAACGTGAAGTGGTCGGTCGAGGAATACACGGCGACCTTCGGCGACGACGATCTGCAATTTGTCGGGACGCTGGATCAGAGCGGTCTCTTCACGCCGAACGTGGATGGGCCGAATCCAAAACGCAGCGGCAACCGCAACAACGTCGGCGATGTCTGGGTCGTCGCGGAGTTCGTAGACAACGACCCTTCGACAAGCTCAGGGTCGCCCCGAGCCGAGTCGAGGGGCGATGCCAAGCCGATGCCCAAGATGCTCCGCGCGCGGGCGCATCTGCTGGTGACGGTGCCGCTCTACATGGCGTGGTTTCACGAGACCGGGGGCACGCAATGACGGCGTGGGTCGCGCGCGAACATCATCGATTCGAAGCGGCGGGGAAGCCGTTCGTCTATCTCGTGCCGAGCGCGGCGATTTTCGAGCTGGACGCGGCGTCGGACACGATTCTGCGGACGGTCAGCACGCGGCCCCACACCCGCGACGAGTTGTCGGCGGCGATCGGCGCCGACGCGGAGCTCGACGCGACGCTCGCGGAGCTCGCACGCGTGCGTGCCATCGGCGAGCTCAACGCACCTGGAAACGACGTTACGACGCAGCCGAAGATCATTCCCTTGGCGCCGTTTCCGCTGACGACCATGGTGCTCAACGTCACCAATCAGTGCAACCTGAGCTGCGAGTACTGCTACGAGTACGGCGAGGACAAGATCGTCGACACCGAGAACGGCAAGCAGCCGAAGTTCATGAGCGAAGAGACGGCGCGCCAGAGCGTCGACTTCATGCTCAGGGAATCGGGTAGTAATAAGGTTGCGCACGTGACCTTCTTCGGCGGCGAAACGCTCCTGAACTTTCCGGTGCTGAAGAAAACCATCGCGTACGCCAGGGCGCGCGGCGCCGAGCTCGGCAAAGAGGTCGACTTCAGTCTCACGACGAACGCGACGCTGCTCAAGCCCGATATCATCGAGTTCCTCGCCGACCAACGCGTCGGGGTCACGATCTCGATCGACGGTCCGAAGGACGTGCAGGACAAGTTCCGCGTCTTCCACAACGGGACAGGCAGCTACGACATCGTCGCGCCGAAGATCAAAGAGCTGTTGAAGCGGCATCGCAGCCGGCCGATTGGCGCGCGCGTGACGCTGACGTCGGGCACGATGGACGTCAAGCGGATCTATCAGCATCTCACCGAGGAGATCGGCTTCTGGGAGGTCGGCTTCGCGCCGGTGACGACATCGCCGAACCGCAAGCATGCGATTTCCGAGAGCGGCTACGACGAGATGCTCGGGCAGTTCCGCGATCTCGCGTACGATTTCCTCGAGGCCTCCGTCGCCAATCGGCATCACGGGTTCTCGAACGTGAAAGAGACGATCGAGGAGCTGCACAAAGGCGTGAGCAAAGCGTTTCCGTGCGGCGCCGGCCTCGGACTGCTCGGCGTGGCGACCGACGGCGACGTCGCGCTGTGTCACCGCTTCGCCGGATCGGACTCGCACAAGTTGGGGACCGTCCGCGACGGCATCGATCGCGACGCGCAGCACGCGTTTCTGCAGGCGCATCACATCGCGAACAAGACCGACTGCAGCGTCTGCTGGGCGCGGCCGCTGTGCTCGGGCGGCTGTTATCACGAGGCGCACACGCGCTACGGCGAGACCACGCATCCGAATCTCCACTACTGCGACTGGATTCGCGGGTGGACCGACGTCTGCCTGCGAATCTACGGCGAGCTGTCGGAA
>MNEX01000027.1:0-12090 GCA_001917905.1 Acidobacteria bacterium 13_1_40CM_65_14 | reverse complement strand
CGGGGGTGGGGCCCCGCCGCCAGTGGAAAAAAGATGGTGACGTTCTGTTCTGGATACACGCGAGCGCAACGGCGCGAGCGTGTCAGCGAGCGGGGGTGGGGCCCCGCGAGAGAGTAAAAAATGACGCATCTCAAACCAGTGAACCGCAAGGCGGTGCGCGTCGAAAAAGCGACCGAGCGGCCCGATGTCGTCGCGCTGCAGCGGACCGGCCTGCCGCAGACGCCGCATTTTCCGATCGGGTGCTCGCTGGTGTTTTCACCAGGCTGGGAAGCGGACCGCACGGGCGGCACCGCGGGACTCTGTCAGCCGGTCGAGCGGGATCTCTTCGACTGCCACATCGGCTGCTACTGGCCGGCGCAGGTGCCCGACCAGTTGAATCACGCGCCGGACTGGACCGCGAAGTGCGCGGCCGCCCAGAAGGACTGGCGCAAGATCGACCTCATCTTCCCGTAGCGCCTGCGGCCATGCCAGCTCGCAACGCGATTTGGAGCGTTGCGGGCGAGGCATCAGCGAGCGGGGGTGGGGCCCCGCGAGAAGGTAAGCGAAGATCATGAAAAAACTTGCGATCGTCCTCGGCGTTGCGGTGCTCGCGTGCGCCGCGCTGGTTCACGCGCAGAAAGGCAAGCCCGCTGCCGCGAACACGGCCGGCAACGGCACGCTGATCATCGGCGCGTACCCGAGCCAGTACTGGATCATCGACGAGGCGACGGAGAAGATCGTCGGCACGATTCCGTTCAAGTCCGGCATCCCGCGGCGGACGTCGCTCTCGCGCGACCGCAAGCGTTTCTACGTCATCGAAGCCGGGTTGGAAAAGCTCGAGGTCGTGGACATCCCGACGCGCAAAACCGTCGACACCTTCTCGCTGAGCGAGGGCAACACGAAGGTCCGCATCCGGAGCTTCGAGCCCGATCCGCTGCAGCGGTTCGCGATGATGGTCACGGCGTCGGCGACCAAGCTCGTCGATCGCTTCGACATCGGCGCGCCGACGCTCGTGCAGTACGACCTGAAGGACCACAAGATCATTCGCACGATCCCGTGGCCGAACGGCGAAGAGCGGCAGAACGCGAACATCCAGTTCTCGCCCGACGGCAAGCTGATGTACCTGTTCACCGATCAGGACGTCCTCATCTACGAGACCAATGGGTTCACGCAAGTGGACAAGTGGGAGCTCTCGCGTCCGATCGAGGAAGGCTTCGGGCGGCTGGAGATGGGATCGCGCGACGTGTTCAATGACGAGCCCGGCTTCTACACCGGGATCTTCAACGTCTCCGATCCGGTGCAGCACCGCCGCATGATGGGCATCGCGCGCGTCAACCTTGCGGAGAAGAAGGTCGACTTCTACACGATCGGTCCCTCGACGGGCGTCAGCTTTGCGATGGCGCCGAACCGTAAGGTCGGGTACGGGCTCTTCGAGGACATCGGCCGGTACGAGTTCTGGAAGTTCGATCTCGAGCACCGCAAGTTCGCCGGCCGGACCGAGTTCAAGGGGCGGCCGCGCATGGGGCTCAAGACGAGCTCGAGCGGCAAGATCCTGTACATCTACGTCGCCGGAAACACGATCGATTTGTACGACGCCGACACGTATCAGTACCTGCGTACGATCACGCTCGACGGCGACATGACCACCGAGCTGTTCGTGTTTCCGAGTCCGCCGGCGCAGGTGACGAATACCACGGCCGCCCAATGACCCTGATACGCGCGGGCACGAAAGCGCGAAAACACGAAACCACGAAACGAAATCTTTTTCGTGCTTTCGAGGTTTCGTGGTTTCGCGCCTAGAGACCCTGGTGTTGGATCGCGAACTCCGTCGCGCACTCCTCTTCATCGTTCCTTACTGGCGGCGGCTCGCGCTCGTGCTGGGGCTCAGCGTCCTCAGCACGTTGCTGTCGCTGTACCTGCCGCTGCTCTCACGCGACTTCTTTGACGGCGCGCTGATCGGCAAGAGTCTCTCGACGCTCGTCCGCGTCGTCGTGCTGTTCGCCGGCGTCACCATCGCGAGCTTCCTCGTCAACGTCGTCAGCGGCCTTCGCTACACGCGCGTGTCGGCGGACATCCTGTTCGACATGCGGCTGGAGCTGTACCGGCATCTGCAGCGGCTGTCGCCGCGCTTCTACGCCCGCACCCGGCTGGGCGACGTGATGTCGCGTATTAATAATGATGTCGGCGAGATCCAGCGAATCGCCGCCGAAACGGCCCTGGCATGGGTCGGAAACGTGCTGTTTCTGGCCGGAACCGTGGTGATGCTCGCGTGGCTCGACGTGCGCCTGTTTCTCGTGACCACCGCGGCGACGCCGCTGGGAATCTGGGCGCTCGTGCACTATCGCACGCGGCTCGAAGGGGAGATCGCCACGCTGCGGCAGCGCAGTGCCGACATCGGGAGCTTCCTCATCGAGACGCTGCAGGCGGTGAAGCTCGTCGTCACGTCGAACGCGCAGGCGCGTGAGGTCGCGCGATTCGGCGAGCGCAACAAGGCGTTCGTCGACGCGCTGATGTCGATGCAGCTGCTCACGTATCTGTCTGGCGGTCTGCCTGGACTGATTCTGTCGGCCGGCACCGGCGCGGTGTTCGTCTACGGCGGGCTGCGCGTGATCAACGGCAGCATCACGGTCGGGACCTTCGTCGCGTTCATGGCGTATCAGATGCGCTTCCTGCCGCCGCTGCAGGCGCTGATGGGCATGTACGCGAATCTCGCGACGGTGCGCGTCTCGCTGCGCCGCGTGTCGCAGATTCTCGACGAGCCGATCGAGATCCAGGAGTCTGCGGCGGCGCTGTCGCTGCCGGCGGTCCGCGGCGACGTCGAGTTCGACGATGTGACGCTGTCGTTCGATCGCGGCGGTCCGGTGCTCGACCATCTGTCGTTTGCGGTGCGCGCGGGAGAAGTGCTCGCGATCGTCGGACCGAGCGGCAGCGGGAAGTCGACGATTGCGGATCTGCTGCTGCGGCTGCTCGATCCCGACAGCGGCGTCGTCCGCGTCGACGGCCGCGATCTGCGAACCGTGCGGCTCGAGGATCTGCGGCGCCGGGTGGCGCTCGTCGATCAGGAGCCGACGATGCTGCACGCGACGATCGTGGAGAACATCCGCTACGCACGGCCGGACGCGTCCGACGCCGAGGTCAGGGAGGCGGCGCGACAGGCGGCGATCGATCGCTTCGTCGAGGGGCTGCCGCAGAAGTACGACACGGTAGTCGGCGAGCGGGGGATGGCGCTGTCGGCGGGTGAGCGTCAGCGCATCGCGATGGCGCGCGCGTTTCTGACGGACCCGTCGATTCTCATTCTGGACGAGCCGACCGCCGCGCTCGACCCGGCGACCGAGGGTCAGGTGGCGGATGGGTACGAAGCCGTCATGCGCGGCCGCACCGTCATCGTCATCACGCACCGAGCCGAGCTGGCCCGCCGCGCCGACCGAATTGTCTCCATTTATCTCAAGCCCGACTTCAGCCTGACTAGAGCCTGACTTCAGTACGACTTGTCACAAATGACCGTCCGGGTGGCGATTATCGATAGCGGGGTGCATGTCGGCCACCCGCACGTCGGGGCGATTGCGGGCGGCGTCGCCTTCGACGAGGAGGGCCGCCAGTACGACGACTTCGTGGATCGCCTCGGCCACGGGACCGCGGTGACCGCGGCGATCAAAGAAAAGGCGCCTGACGCCGAGCTGTATGCCGTGAAAGTGTTCGACCGCATACTCGGGACGCGGATCGACAATCTGATCAAAGCCATCGACTGGGCCGCCGCCGCGGGGATGCACATCGCGAACCTCAGTCTCGGGACCTCGAAGATCGAGCACACGCGCGCGCTGCGCGGCGCGGTCGATCGCGCCGCCACACGCGGACTGCTGATCGTCTCCGCGCGAGACGATGAGGGCGTGCAGTGGCTGCCGGGCAGCTTGCCCGGCGTCGTGCCGGTGCAGCTGGACTGGACGTGTCCGCGCGACGAGTATCGCGTCGCCGACGTCGACGGCGTGACGGTCTTCCGCGCGTCGGGATTCCCGCGCGAGATTCCCGGCGTGCCGCCCGAGCGGAATCTCAACGGCATCAGCTTCGCCGTGGCGAACGTGACGGGCTTCGTCGCGCGCGCGCTGCAGGCGGGCCAGCCATGGCCGTGAGCGCTCGCGCGTTGCCCGCCGGCGTGCTCGCGTGGTCGTGCGTCGGGCTGTGCGCGGCTGTCGCGGGACAGGAACAGGCGCAATTTTCCACGAACGCCGACCTCGTGGTGCTGCACGTCAACGTCAAGAACAGCCACGGCGCCTACGTCACCGATCTCCGGCAGAGCGCGTTCGCCGTGTTCGAGGACGGCCGGCCGCAGACGATCCGATTCTTCGCACAAGAAGACGCGCCGGTGACCATGGGCCTGCTCGTCGACAGCAGCGCCAGCATGTACGCGAACCGCGACGATGTGATGGCGGCGGCCTCCGCGTTCACCGCCGCCGGCAATCCACGCGACGAGCTGTTCGCGTTGGTGTTCAACGAACGGGTCCGGCCGGCGCTGCCGGCGGCCGCCGCGTTCACGAGCGACCGTGAGTTCTTTCGCTACGCGCTCGCCCGCATCTTCGTCCCCTCGGGACGGACGGCGCTGTTCGACGCGGTGTCCGCCGGGCTCGATTATCTGCGTCGGGGCCGCTACGAGCGCAGAGACCTCGTCCTCATCAGCGACGGCGGTGACAACGCCAGCCGGATCGCCTTCAACGACGTGATTGCCAAGACGCAGGCGTCGAGCGCGCTCATCTACACGGTCGCACCGCCGGGTCCGATCGGACGCGATGGCAACCCGAAACTCCTCGAGCGTCTCGCTCGCGCCACGGGCGGCGAAGCGTTCGCGCCGAAAGACGAGCGGCGCATCGCCGAGACGTTGATCCACATTGCGCAGGACGTGCGCCAGACCTACACGCTCGGGTACGTGTCGACGAACACCGCCCGCGACGGCGCCTTCCGCCAGGTGCGCGTCGTCGCCGAGGCGCCGGATCGCCGGCCGCTCGTCATCCGGACGCGCGACGGCTATCGCGCGGGCGTCGCACCGGCCACCGAACCAGCGCCGGCGACGGTCAGTGTGACGAGCGTCTCGCGTGCGCTCGACGTGCATGTCGAGCCGGTCGCGCCGAGCGTGCCGGCGTATCGGATCGTCGTGACGAACCGCTCGACGCGCGCGCTGATCGCCCTGCAGTACGAGGCGTCTCGGGGCGCGACGCGGATCGTCGGCGGCCGCCGGAAGACCGAACGCAACGAGCCGATCGCTCCGCCGGGTCGCCAGTACGTGTTCGAGATTCAGCCCGGCTCGGCGATCGACCGCCTGGCCATCACCGCGCTGCTGTGGGAGGACGGGGCGATCGAAGGCGACGGGGCCCTGGCGGCCGACGAGCGCGTCCTCGACATCGGCAAGGCGGTGCAGTTGCGCCGCGTGCTCAAACTGCTGCACGAGTTCGACGATCGCAGCGGCGAGCCGGCGGTCCATGCCTTCCGCGCGAGGGCGACGTTGCTGCCGCTGACGGGCGAGGTGCTGTATGCCGACGCGTCCCGTACGGGGATGCAGCAGGTGAAGGACGCGCTGATGAAGGATCTCGATCTGTTCGAGCATGCGCCAAGCGTGAGGCCGACGGTCGCCTTCGCGACGTGGATCGCCGACACCACGGCTGCGTACGAGGAATGGCTCGCGCGCGTCGCCGCGCGGTAAACCTTTGCCTTCGCAGTACGGTGCTGGGAGGCTTCGCAGTACGGTGCTGGGAGGCTTCGCAGTACGGTGCTGGGAGACTTCGCTGTCCGGTGCTGGGAGACTTCGCAGTAAGGTGCTGGGGCTTCGCTGTACGGTGCTGGACGCTGTCGCTGTAAGGTGCTTGGAGCTTCGCTCTGCGCTACGAGGCCAGCACAAGGCACGGCGTGTGCCAGCACCCTCCAGCGAAAGTCTCCAGGCACCCTAGAGAGCGACAGCTCCAAGCACTCTAGAGCGACAGCTGCAAGCACCCTCGGGCGAGAGCTCCCAGCACCCCAGAGCGATAGCTCCAAGCACGTTACAGCAAGAGCTCCGCTTTCAGATCGCGGAGAGCCCTGTAAGTGACATCCGTTGCCGGCCGCCGTCGTCGAAGTTCTCCGGCGCCAGCCAACGTTCAAACCGCGCTTTGCGCGCGGGCCACTCCGCGTCGATCATCGAATACCACGCCGTGTCGCGGCTCTTGCCTTTGATGATCATGTGCTGGCGGAAGATTCCCTCGAACGTGAACCCGAGCCGGAGCGCCGCCGACCGCGACGGTTCGTTCAGCAGGTTGCACTTCCACTCGTACCGCCGGTAGCCGAGATCCTCGAAGATGTAGCGCGCCATCAGGTACATCGCTTCGGTCGCGCCGCGCGTGCGCTGCAGCCGGGGCGTGTAGAGAATGCTGCCGACTTCGATGACGCGGTGCGCCGGCTCGATCCGCATCAGCGCCGCGCGTCCAACAGCCTGGCCGTCCGAGCGGTCAACGATGCCGTAGTAGAGCGGATCCTGCGATGCTGCCATTTTCTGCATCGACGCATCGAACGCGGCACGGTTGGCGAACGGACCATCGAACAGGTACGTCCACAATGCGTCGTGTCCCTTCGTGCCGTCGAACAACGCGTCGCCGTGACGACCGGGATCGAGCGGCACGATGTCAACCGACTGACCGGTGAGTGCGATGCGCGAGGGGCGCGGCGCCGGCCCGCTGAGCATGGTCAAAAGTATAGCCGCCGCTAGTGTCGCGTCTCCGAGGTTTCGTTTGCATTCGGCCGCCGATGCACACGCACCACGTTCCAGCGTCCGTAAGCCACGCGCGTCCGCTGACGCTCCGCCACGCCGGCGAGCAAACGTCTTCGCACGGGACGCCGTCTAAGCGGCATGTCGTTCTGGCACGACCTCCGCTTCGGCGCCCGTATCCTCCGTAAGGCTCCGCTGTTCACTCTCGTTGATTCGGCCGCTGCCGTTCCCCGACTCGAAGCAGCTGGTGATGCTGTGGGAACGCGTGCCGCAAAACGCGCACAACCGCGTGGCCGGGCTCGATTTCGTCGACTGGCGCGAACAGAACCGGTCGTTCGCGGGGATGGCGGCGACCCTCGGTCGGGCATTCTCGACGCCGTTCCGCGCGACCGACGGCGAGGTCGCGGAAACGGTGGCGCTGCAGAGAGTGACACCGGGATTTTTCGAGGTGCTCGGCGTGCGGCCCATCTTCGGGCGCAGCTTCACGGCGGACGACGTCCCGGCGGGGGCCGACCTGCGGCCCGGCGTGTTTTCTGAAGTGGCGGTCGTCAGCGAGCGTCTCTGGCGCAGCCGCTTTGGAAGCGGCCCGGCGCTGGTTGGCCGGACCATCCGGCTGGGAGCGTCCGGACAGGCGTGGCGTGTCATCGGCATCATGCCGGCGGACTTTCAACTGCTCGGCGCCGCCGACGTCTGGACCCCGACGCCGGATCTGCGGCTCACGGCACGTCGACTGCGGTTTCTGCAGGTCATTGGGCGTCTCAAACCTGGCGTGTCGCTGGGCGAGGCGCGATCGGAAATGGCGGCCATCGCCGAACGGCTCACGCGCGACGCGCCGGAGACGAACAAGGGCGTTGGCGTCACGATCGAACCGCTGCACCAGGCCATCGTCGGCGACGAGTTGAAGACGACGACGCTGGTGCTGGGCGGCGTCGTCACCTTCGTGCTGCTGCTCGCCTGCGCCAACATCGCGAACCTGATCCTCGCGCGCGGCGTCGGGCGTGCGCGCGAGATTGCCGTGCGCGCCGCGATTGGCGGCAGCCGCATCCGCATCATCCGCCAATTGGTCACGGAGAGTCTGCTGCTGGGAATCGGCGGCGGCGCGGTGGGGCTCGCGCTCTCGTGGGCCGTTCTGCGAGCCGCGCCCGCGATCATCCCCGAGCGCACCATTCCCGAGTCGATTGTCCTCGGTCTCGACTGGCGGTTGTCGCTCTTCGCCGTCGCGCTGACGCTGGTGACGGCGGTCGTCGTCGGCCTCGTTCCCGCCTGGCACGCGGTGCGCGTGCCGCTCGCGGAAGCGATGACCGCAGGCGGACGCGGATCGACGGATCGTGCGGGACGAATGCGAACGGCGCTGGCCGCGATCGAGATCGCCGCGGCCCTTCTGCTGTTGACGGGCGCCGGACTGTTCGTCCGCACGCTGATGTCGTTGACGCAGCAGGACCTTGGCTATCGCGCGGAGCACGTGGTGACGATGCCGATCGGTCGCGGCGGCTCGATGACACAGGAGGTTCTGGCGGGATATTTCCAAGCTATCGAACGCGAAGTCGCGGCCGTCCCCGGTGTGCGCGTCGCGTCGTTGGTCAGTAACGTGCCGCTCACCGGCCAGGATGATATTCAGCCATTCACGGTCGTCGGCGACGCGCCGGTCGACCAGGCATTCCGGACGAACGCGCACTATCAGATCATCACGCCGCGGTATTTCGAGGCGCTGGGCATCACGCTGTTGCAGGGGCGCGCGTTTACCGACCGCGACACGATCACCGCGGTCCCGGTCTGCATCGTCAACGAAGAGATTGCCAGGCGCTACTTCAGCGGCCGCAACCCCATTGGCGCGCGAATCAGCGTGCCGTCGATTCTGGTCAGGGTGCCGGTCGCGCGCGAGATCGTCGGCGTCATCCGGCAGGTGAAGACGCAGCCAGACGAAACGGAGAAGCCCCTGGAGATCTACGTGCCTCTCGCTCAGAACGCGTGGACGAGCTCGACGCTGGCGATTCGCACTGAAGGCGATCCGGCGCCGATCGTGCCGTCGATCAAAGCCGCGATCGCGCGCGTCGACCGGAACCAGGCGGTCTCGCGCGTGCGGACGATGGAGGAGATCGCCGCGGAGTCGACGTCGCGTCCCCGCTTCCGCGCGCAACTGGTTGCGGCGTTCGCGTCGGTCGCCGTGGTGCTCGCCGCGGCCGGCATCTTCAGCGTGTTGATGTTCGCCGTACAACAGCGGGCGCGTGAATTCAGCATCCGTCTCGCGCTCGGCGCCGGCTCGAGCGACGTCTTCCGTCTCGTTCTCGGCGACGGACTGCGATTGACCGCGGTCGGACTCGCGATCGGCTTGGCTGCGTCAGCGCTCATCGTCCGGTCGCTCGGGACGCTCCTGTTCGCCGTGAAGCCGTTCGATCCGATCTCGTTCGCGGTCGCGACCCTGGGAGTCGGCACGGTTGCCGTCGCGGCGTGTGTGGCGCCTGCGCTGCGGGCGGTCCGGTCGGATCCCGCCACGGCATTGCGGGCGGAATAACACGTCGCGTGTCGCGGCCAGGACGACAAGCATGATCCGACTCGGTCGCCGCCGAGGCGCGCGTGCGTCGACGACGCGGACGCAGCCTTGCATAGCGGCGCTGAATCAACACAAAGGACACGAAGGACACCAAGCCAAGACCATGTCGTTTCCCTTTGTGTCCTTTGTGTCCTTTGTGTTTGATCACCGTAGCGGATCGAGTACGACATCGACGAGAAAAAGGCGTTCGCCTCAGAGCAATCGCTCGACGATGACGGCATCGCACCAGACGCCGTCGAGCTTCCCGTGCTTCTCGTAGGTCCCGACTTCGCGGAAGCCGACAGCTTTGAGCAGCCCTCGGCTCGCCACGTTCTCGACGAGCACGCGCGATACGAGCTTCGAGAATCCCGCTGCCCGCGCCGCGTCGAATAATCCGCTCATCGCCACGCGGCCGGCGCCGCGGCCTCGCGCCTCGCGCGCGACATAGACCGAGAACTCCGCGATCCCTCGATAGCACTCGCGCGGCCGGTACACCGACGTCGACGCAAACGCGATGACGCGGCCGTCGATGTGGTCTCCATCCTCGACGACCACGATCGGATGCGTGCCGGTGAACCACGCGCGCACCTCGTCTGGCGATGGATGCACGGTCTCGAACGTGGCGAGGCGATCGTCGATGCCTTCGTTGTAGATGCGGGCGATGGCCTCCGCGTCGGCGGGCGTCGCGGTCCTGACGCGCATCGGATTACGGTAACACGAGAGAAGTTGTACCCTCTCGCATCGAGATGTTCGACCGCCTGCACCGCGTTTGCGATGGGCGCGCTGTTGCTCATGGCGACGGCCATCGGCTGGTATCGGCGTGCGCAACAAGCCGTGCGGCGGCGATCCGCGACATCGCAGACGTAACCGCGCGCGTGACGGAGACACGAGGCGATGGCCAAACAATTACCGAACAACTGGATCGACGTGCGGCGGGACTGGGGTCTTCTCACGGTGTATCAGCGCTTCGAGACAACGGTCGCCTTCGTGCTGACGTTCGTGATTGCAACGGTCATCGTCGTCGCGCTGTGACGCCTCATCATCAGCGTGGCCGACACGCCCGTGCTGCGTTCGCTCAACCCGCTCGACCACACCGTTTTCCAGGTCGTGTTCGGCGAAATCATGACCGTGCTCATCGCCCTGGAGTTCAATCACACGCTTCAGTACGTGATCACAAGAGAGCGCGGCATCATCCAGGCGAGGATCGTGATCCTGATCGCGCTGCTCGCGCTGGCCAGAAAAGTGATCGTCGTTGATCTGTACACGGTGGCGCCTGCGACCGTCGGCGCGCTCGCGGGCCTCGCGCTCGCTCTCAGCGTGACGTATTGGCTCATTCAAGACGGCGAAGCACCTCTTGGAGCCGATCCAGGTGGTAGCGGTCGTGCCAGCACTTCATGAGCATGAGATCCGCGAGCCGGGTCCGCCAGCGACTTTCCGGCCGGCCGTCGGGGGTTTGCGGCAGTTCCGCGGCTGTGAACAGCAGATCATCCGGCAGTGACAGCGCGAGCTCCTGAATCCGCACGGTTGCGGCGTCGAGCTCGCGGAACCGGTCATCGAGCGACATGGCGCGCCGTCGATCCAGCTCGCGGGCGTTCCATTCAGTGGGGCCCACCCTCGGCGTGAACGTGATCAGATAGTCGAACGTTGCACGCGCCGCGACCGTTTCAATCTGACGCTTGAACTCTGTCGCCCACGACGCGAGGTGCGCGACGACGTCCTTCACGCTCCAGAGGGTGGTGGCCAGCGCATCGGCTTTCGATTCTTCGTCGAGCGCCGCGTGCAGCTCCGCGAAGGCGAGCCGCACATCCTCGAGCTCCGCCCACAGCACCGGCCGCGTGATGCGGTTGCCGCGAGCCTCCACCGTCGTCACGGCGAGATCCGGATTCGGCTGACCCGTGTCGACGAACGTGTGCCACTCGTCGTTCAGCGTGCGTTCGACGTCGAGCTCGTTCATCGCGACGCTCCGGGATTGGACAGCACCGCTCGAGTCTTTGCGATCGCGCGTCGATAGCCGTGATCCACGGCCGATTCAGTCACGCCAAGCGTTCGCGCGATGGTGCGCGCGGAGACGCCGGTCAGCTTGCCGATGAGAATCTCCAGTTCGTCAGGTGAACACGCCTCCTTGGCGGCGGTGAGGCACTGTCGTACCTCGAGATCGCGCTGCCAGCTTCCGATTGGCGCCGCCGTCTCGCCGACCTGCTCGAGATCGTCGGCGCGATCGCGCTCCTGCATGCGGCGGAAGCCCGCGAGCGTCAGATGGCAGGTCCGGTACAGGAAGCTGAGCACAGGCTTGGCTTCGGGCACGAGCTCTTCGGGAAATTGCCACGTCTGCCATCGCCGGTAGAAAATCGTCCACACATCCTGCGCGACATCGTCCGCATCAGACGGTTTCAGCCGCAGAGCCAGCCACGAGTACACTGGACGCTTGTAGAGGTCGTACAACTGCTCGAAGGACACGTCCGCCGAGACCTCGCCTGAGGCACGCGCCTGCAGAATCGGATGTTCTGACGCCAGCGGAACCGTCATCAACGGCAGTCGACATTAATACAATGCCGCCCCGCGCCGTTTTTCGCCGCCTGGATCCGGCGTTGCACGTCGAGGCCTCCGACCATGCGAAACGGAGGAGGAGACGCATGATGCGCATGCTCGGATGGATGACGACCGGTACCCCGCCGGCGATCGCGCCGAACAGGTACCGCGGCTCGCGCAGCCGCCGCAGACGCACGCGAATCCGGTTCCGTGCGCTGCAGAAGATGATGAACAGGCTTGCGGACAGCATCAGTTTGAACTCTCCACCACGGAGGGCACGGAGGACACCGAGGCTAACACGTACAGATTTCTTCCTCCGCGTCCCCCG
>MNEX01000169.1 GCA_001917905.1 Acidobacteria bacterium 13_1_40CM_65_14 | reverse complement strand
CGCGCGATGAACGACGTGCTCGCGAAGGATGCCGCGACGGCGTGGCGCCACGGCTCGACCGAGGGTCTCCCGCGCTTCCGCGCGGCGCTCGCGGAGCGCTTCGGCGGCGAGCCGGAGCACATCCTCGTCATCGCAGGCGCGCAGCAGGGGCTCGATCTCCTCACGCGCTGCCTCGTGGATCGCGGCGACGCGGTCATCCTCGATCGACCGGGCTATCTCGGTGCGATCCAGACCTTCCGCAACGCCGGCGCGCGGCTCCTCGGCTGGGACATCGCGCGGGCGGACGTCGACGAGCTCGAGGAGCTGTTGCTGCGGTACCGCCCGAAGCTGATTTACACCAACCCGACGCATCACAATCCGACCGGCGTCACGCTGCCGATTCGCGCGCGCCGCGAGCTGCTGGAGCTCGCCGCCCGGTATCGCGTGCCCATCGTCGAGGACGACACCTATCGCGAGCTCGCCCTCGAGTCGGTGCCGCCGCCGTCGCTCTTCAAGCTCGACGAAGCGCGCAACGTCGTCATCCGCATCAACAGCTTCTCGAAGATGCTCGCGCCGGGGCTGCGGCTCGGCTGGATCAGCGCGGTGAAGCCGATCGTCGAGCAGCTCGCGCTGATCAAGCAGCAGATCGATCCGCACACGCAGAACCTCTCGCAGCTCGTCGTGTGCGAGCTCGTGCAGCGCGGTGTGTTCGACCGGCATCTGGTGACGCTCAAAGCGGAGCATCGCCGGCGCCGCGACGCGATGGTCCAGGCGCTGCGGCACCAGGTGCCGGCGGGGACGCTGCGCTTCGCCGTGCCGGACGGCGGAATGTATCTGTGGTGCCAGCTGCCGTCGCGCATCCGGGCGCGGGCGGTGCAGGAGCGCGCGGCCCGCGACTCGGTGATCGTCGTCACCGGCGAGCCGTTCTACGTCGACCAGGGCGGCGCGCATCAGTTGCGGATCTGCTACACGTCGCAGCCGTCCGAGCGGGCGCCTCGTGCCGCGCAGATTCTCGCGCGCGCGATCGCCGCGGCGGAGCGCGACGCGAACGACGCACCACTCGCGCGGCTGGTCTAGCTGTCTACCTAGACTGCTCGAGGTCACTACCTTCTTAGCCACGAAACCACGAAACCACGAAAGCACGAAAGCACGAAAGCACGAAAGCACGAAACCCGGTTTGTACGATTTGCTTTTCGTGTTTTCGTGTTTTCGTGTTTTCGTGGCGAGCATCGCCGTCGGTGTGCGCAGTAGAATCCCCCCCATGCGGGTCATCAATCGCATCGCGGTTTCCATCACCGGCGCCGAACCCTACGTGAAGTGGACGCGACAGACCGATGCCGCCGCGGATCGCGGCACGTTGACCGTCGCACGTGCGAAGCCGTACGGCACCGTGTGCCTGCTGCCGGAGCTCGAGCTCGAAGAGGACGTGCAGGAGTGGGTTGAAGACAACGCGAGCTGGCTGTTCGAGTTTCAGCTCGCAGCGTGGACAGACGATGAGTCGGCGTGGCCGCAGGTGCGCGATCTCAAGACCTTCCGTGAATGGTTCACGGTGGACATCCACAGCGTCGTGGTCGATGTGTCCGACGACGACATCGAAGGCGAGGAGCTTTGATGCTGCTCCATCTCGTGTGTTTCAAGTACAAACCTGAAACTGATGCGGCGGCGCGCACACAACACCGCGAGCGTCTGGCCGCGTTGAAGACCTTAGACGGGGTGATCGACTTGAAGGTTGGCGAGGACGTCGTGCGATCGCCGCGATCGTACGACACCGGCCTGATGATTACGTTTCCGGATCGCGCGGCGCTCGACGCGTACGCGAAAAATCCTCAGCACGTCCCCGTCGCGCAGTTCGGCGTCAGTCTGTCCGAGCACATCGTGTCCGTCGATTTTCAAATCTGAACAGTGTGCGTGGTCGATGTCCGATCTTCGCGAGATCGGACATCAAACTTTTGTCGATCGCAGCCGTCTATTGCAGACGTGATGCTGATCGACACGAGCCTCGTTGTGGCGCTTCTCGCATCGTCTCCGCTCGCCGCGCGACCGCTCGTGACGGCGCCGCCCGTCACCGTCACCGTCATCGTCGCGTCGGACATCTCGCCCACCCTCGTCACGCGCGTCCTCGCGGAAGCCGGCGACATCTGGCGCACCGCCGGGGTCGCGATCGTGTGGCGGGTGGAATCGACGATTTCTCCGTCCACGCTGCGCGTCGTCATCGGCCACTGGACCGGTCTCATCGTGCACGACGACGCGGCCCTGCCGCTGGGCTGGATCCTCTTCGACGATTCGGGCGCGCCGAGGCCGGAGGTCTACGTGTCGTACGCGAACGCGCGCGCATTGATGGATCAGGCGCGCGGCTCCATCGCGCTCTCGGAGCGGATGCCGCGCGCCGAGCGGGAAACGCTACTCGGCCGCGCGATGGGGCGCGCGCTCGCGCACGAGATGGGACATTACCTGCTCGCCTCGAAGGCCCACAGCGTTGGCGGCCTGATGCGCGCGCGGCTCACGGCGACCGAATTCTTCGCGCTCGATCGCTCGCCCTTCGACCTCGACTCACAGCAGCGAGCGGCGATCGCCGGACGTCTGACGCCGCCTGCGGCAGTCGCCGCGCTGCAGCCGTCAGTCCACAGTCGACAGTCAATAGTCGACGGTATTCGTTAGTCGGAGTCCTTGAGCGGGATCGCGGACCTGAGAGCGCGGCGGCGCCAGTCGAGCGAGTCGCCGGAGAGCGCACGGTCGACGGCGGCCTTCATCCACTCGTACGGCACCGCGCCGATGACCGGCTCGGCAGCTTCGAGATCCTCCCCCACGAACATCGCGGGCACGCCGTTGACGCCAAGACGATGCGCGAGCTGCTCCTGTTCGAGCACGCGCGGCAGGTAGGTGCCCGCCGCGAGCGCACGCTCCATGAGTGCTCGATGGATGCCGACCGATTCACCGATGTCCGCCAGCACGTCCGCGTCGCCGATGTCGCGGCTGTCGCGGAAGAAGGCCTCGAACACCGCGTGACGCAGCGGGTCGGCCTTTTGGTGATCGCGAGCGAGCTCGACGGCCTGATGCGTCAGCCTCGTCCGCGTCGCGACTGACGGCAGCCGCATCTCGAGTTCGCGCTCGGCCGCCATCGGCAGCACGGACTTCGCCCATCGCTCGCGTCGACCTGGCGCGTCGGGCGGCGGCAGCGGAATCGGATCCGGCCGCAACTCGAACGCGTTCCACGCCACATCCACGCGATCGCCGTACTCCTGCTTCAGCCGGTCGACCACCGGCTCTTCCAGATAGCAGTACGGTCAAACGTAATCGGAAAACACTGTGATGCGCATGATCAACTGTATTACCATCGCGCAGTCGTTCATCAAAGCTCAAGAGGTCTTATGTTCAAGAAGTCTGTAGCGGTCGTTGCGCTGGCCGTGACGATCGCGGTGGCGGCGCCGCACGCGCAGCGCGCGACGACGGCGAGAGTCACCGGCCCGAAAGAGCAGTTCGGCCACGAGATTGGCGACAACTACCGGCTGGTCAACTACACGCAGTACGTCGACTACCTCAAGAAGATGGACGCGCAGTCCGAGCGGATGATGGTGGTCGACATCGGCAAGACCGAAGAGGGCCGGACCGAGCTCACGGCCATCATCACGTCGCCGGAGAATCACCGGAAGCTGCCGCTCATCAAGGAGGCGAACCGCAAGCTCGCGCTCGCCGACGGCATCACCGACGACCAGGCGCGGCAGCTCGCGAGGGACGGCAAAGCGATCGTCTGGATCGACGGGGGCCTGCACGCGACCGAGGTGCTTGGCGCGCAGCAGTTGATCGAAACGATCTACCGGCTGAACACGAAGACCGATCCCGAGACGCTGCGGATCCTGAGCGACACCGTCATCCTGTGCACGCTCGTCAACCCGGACGGCATGGAGCTCGTGTCGAACTGGTACATGCGCCAGGCCGACGAGAAGCAGCGGTCGACCAACGGCGTCCCGCGGCTCTATCAGAAGTACATCGGCCACGACGACAACCGCGACTTCTACATGATGAACATGAGCGAGAGCACCAACGCGAACAAGATGATGTATCGCGAGTGGTTCCCCGTCATCATGTACAACCACCACCAGACCGGCCCCGCGGGCGCGGTGCTGTTCGCGCCGCCGTTCCGCGATCCGTTCAACTACAACTTCGATCCGCTGGTCGTCCTCGGCGTCGACACCGTGGGATCGGCGATTCACACGCGCCTCGCGGCCGAGGGGAAACCGGGCGCCGTGATGCGGACCGGCGCGCCGTATTCCACCTGGTTCAACGGCGGCATCCGGACGACCTCGTACTTCCACAATCAGATCGGGATTCTCACCGAGACCATCGGCAACCCGACGCCGGTCGAGATTCCGTTCGTGCTCGACATGCAGCTCCCGCGCGCCGACGTGCCGAACCCGATTCAGCCGCGCACGTTCTACTTCCGTGAAGCCGTCGAGTACTCGGTGACGAACAACTACGCGATCCTCGACATCGCGTCGAAGCGGCACGAGGACTTCCTGTACAACATGTACAAGATGGCGAAGAACGCGATCGACAAAGGGAATCGCGACAACTGGACCATCCATCCGACGCGGATTGCCGCGGCGCGTGAGGCGATTGAAGCGGCGCAGGCCGGCGCGTCGCGCGGCGGCGAGAACATTGGACCGCGCGGCGGGCGCGGCGGCCCTTCGACAGGCTCAGGGCAGGCGGGTGGCGGCGGGCGCGGCGGCGCGCCGATCGCGGTCTACAACAACGTCCTGCACGATCCGAAGATGCGCGATCCGCGCGGGTTCATCCTCCCGTCGGATCAGCCCGACTTCCTGACCGCGACCAAGTTCATGAACATCCTCATGAAGGCCGGTGTCGTCGTCCATCGTGCGACCGCGCCGTTTACGGTCGCCGGCAAGCCGTATCCCGCCGGATCGTACGTGGTGAAAGCGGCGCAGCCGTTCCGCGCCCACGTGATGGACATGTTCGAGCCGCAGGATCATCCCGACGACATCCCGTACCCCGGCGGCGCGCCGCGCCCGCCGTACGACGTCACCGGCTACAACCTCGCGTACTCGATGGGCGTCAAGTACGACCGCATCCTCGACGGGTTCGACGGTCCGTTCGAGAAAATTTCGGATCTGGTGACGCCGGCCGCGGGCAAAGTCGCGCAGGCCCCGAGTGGCGGAGGCTATCTTCTGAGCCACGAGGTGAACGACTCGTTCGTCGCGGTGAACCGCTTGCTGAAGGCGAACGAAGAGGTCTACTGGATCAAGTCGCCGTTCAGCGCGAGCGGCAAACAGTACGGCGCCGGCACGATGTTCATTCCGGCGAAGGCGTCCACACTCGCCGTCGTTCAAAAGGCCGCGGCCGACAAGGGTCTCAGCTTCGATGCGGTCGCGTCGAAACCCGCGGGCGATTCGATGAAGCTCAAAGCGGTGCGCATTGGCCTCTGGGATCAGTACGGCGGATCCATGCCCTCCGGCTGGACGCGCTGGGTCTTCGAGCAGTACGAGTTCCCGTTCGAGGTGGTGTTTCCGCAGACGCTCGACGCCGGGAATCTCAACGCCAAGTACGACGTGCTCGTGTTCGTCGACGGCGCGATTCCCGAGCGGGACCCTTCGACAGGCTCAGGGCAGGTCGCCGGTGGCGGCGGATTCGGCGGACAGCCGGCGGCCGACAGCATCCCGTCGGAGTTCCGCGGCTGGCTGGGTCGTGTCACCGTCGCGAAGACCGTGCCGGAGCTGAAGAAGTTCGTCGAGAACGGCGGCACCGTGCTGACGATCGGATCGTCGACCTCGCTCGGCCAGCATCTCGGCCTGCCGATTCGCGACGCGCTGGTCGAGACCGTCAACGGCACCTCGCGTCCGCTCCCGCGCGAGAAGTATTACGTGCCGGGATCGATCCTCGAAGCGCGCGTCGACAACACGCATCCGCTCGCCTACGGCATGCCTCCACACGCGATGGTGTTCTACGACGAGAGCCCCGCATTCCGCCTGCAGCCGGACGCGGCGATGAAAGGCGTGAAGCCGATCGCGTGGTACGAGACCCCGACGCCGCTGCGCAGCGGCTGGGCCTGGGGCCAGCAGTACCTCGATCAGGCGGTGTCGATCGTCGAAGCGCCGGTCGGCAAAGGCCACGTCGTGCTGTTCGGCAACGAAGTCCTGTGGCGCGCGCAGCCGCACGGGACGTTCAAGCTGCTTTTCAACGGCATCTACTACGGTGGAGCCGCATCGGCGGCTGCTCCTCGCACCACTGATCAGCCCTAGACATTGCGGATTGCGGATTGCGGATTGCGGATTTATTGAGGATTGGTGAGCGTCAGGTCGAGAATTGGTGCGGATTTATTGTCGAGAGGTTCGACAATCGACAATAAATCCGCAATCCTCAATCCGCAATGACGAGTGTGCGCTATAGGCACTGCGCGGGTCACGTGTGCGCCCACGCACATGCGATCGCTGTGTCGCTGACGCACACTGCGAATCGGAGCGACAAGAGCGTCAGTCGATCACGGTCCTGTGCTTGCTACGTGAATACAGCCATGTGTCCCTCATCGCGTCCGGCGCAACGGTTATGGTCCTCCGGCGGCACCGAGTGCCTCCTCATTGAACGCGACGAAGCGCCGCGCTTTGAAATCTGCGTGATGCGCGGCGAAGACGTTCTCAGACAGGATTGGCTCTACGCCAAAGCGAGCGCCGAAATGCTCGCCGAGACCTGGCAATCGACACTCACTCGACAATCGAACGGCCCCAATCCTCAATAAATCCGCAGTCCGCAATCCTCAATCCGCAATGCGGAGGCGTGACGTGAACGCCTCACGCCAGTCGTCGAGAATCTCGTACACCGTCGGAATCACCACCACTAACGAAGATCGACCCGCCACGCGCCGCGGCCGTGTGTGAACGCGAACAGGCGCTTGCGTCCAGATGAGTCGCGGATGAGCGCGAGCCACTCGGTGACGGCGGGTCCGAAGCCCGTTTCCTCCACCATCCAGCTCACGCCGCTGTCGAGCGACACGAATACGCCGAGATCGGTCCCGAGATACAACCGCGACGAATCATCCGGATCGACGACGATGCAGTGAACGGGGATGTCTGGCAATCCGCGCGCACCGGTGCCGTCGGTGCTCGTCCAGGTGGAGCCGGCGTTCGTGCTCCGGTAGACGTGCGGTGAGCCGAAGTTGCCGTACGTCGCGTAGAGGATGGACGTGTTGCGTGAATCGAAGGCCACCGACGTGAGCCAGCCGTCTCGAGGCCGCGTCACATCCCAGGTGGTTGCCGCCGTCGCGCTGAGCGCGCCGCGGGACGACACGATATCGCCTTTGTTCGTGGCGGCGATGACATGATCGGGATCGCGCGGGTCAATCGCGATCCCGCTGACGAGCCCGCCATCCGGCATCGCGGTGCTCGCCTTCGTCCACAGCGCCGCCGCGTTCGTGGTGCGGTACAGAAACTCGCCGCCGAGCCACAGGCGATTCGGATCGGCCGGATCCATCACGAACGGCGCGATGAACAGATAGTTCGCCTCCGGCCCGAGTCCGCTCGATCGGACCGGATCCAGTCCGGCGATCGCACTCGTGAAGCGGATGCCGCCGTCGACCGACTTCGCAACGTTGGCCCACTGCGTCTCGCCGTAGATCACCTGTGGGTTGTTGGGATTCACGGCCACGTATCCGCCGTCACCGCCGATGAGCGTCCGCCAGCCGTTCGATCCAGCCTCATCGTTGCCGATCGGTGTCGAGTTGTCCTGCGCGCCGCCGAAGTACCGTGTGCCGTCGGGATAGGGCAGGCCGTGATAGAACTGCGTCACGCCATAGTCGCGGTTCAGCGACTCCCACTTCACTTCGACGCTGACGCTCACCGTGCACGTCGCGCGCGTTCCGCTCGCGACGCGCGCGCGTGCGTTGCGGGTGCGCGCGAGGCCGCCGTCGTTCCCAATGATGGCGATCTGGTTGCTCTGGCCGTCGTACTCCGGATGAAAGGTGATGGCGTGTTGATCGACGTGCGCGCTGTCGGGCGCGCCCGGATTTCCAGTCTGCTGCGCCGCAATGCCCCACGTCCGCCCGCCGTCGTCGGATCGAAACCACTGGACGCCCGCGGCCCACACGCGGTCGGGATCGCGCGGGTCCACCGCAATCACGTTGTTGTACCAACCCATCGTCGGGTAGCTGTTGCGGCCGGCTGGTGCGCCGCACTCCTCGGCCATCGCGGAGCCCGCGTTGGTCAGCAGCAGCGTGTTCAGCTTCGACGGATCGGTGTTGGTGACGCGCGCCTGCCACGAGCCGGCGACGCCGCCGCCATCAGATCGATAGACGGCGAGCAGACCCTGTTCGTAGTGGCCACCGGGACCGGGATCGTTGCTCGCGGCGAGCGCGTACATGACGTCGGGTCGCGACGGCGCAATCGCCAGCGACGTGCGGCCCATGTTGGCCTCGCGCAGCACGACGTCAGCGGTCGTCGTCGCGCTGGCGCGCGCGAAACGATACACGGTCGCCTGTTCGTAGCTGCCGCACGACGCGAAGAGCGTGTCGTCTTGTTCGACCGGACGCATCGCGAGGTCGAGGCAGCCGCCGCGGACGCTGGTCGACAGGAGCGGCGACCAGGTTTGTCCTGAATCGAGCGAGCGCCAGACGCCGGTGCGCGTGGCGGCGTAGAGGCGGCGCGAGTCGCCGACGCCGATCTCGAGATCGTTGACCCAGAGAAAATCATCGGTCGCCGTCGACGACAGGCGCTGCCAGGTCGATCCGCCGTTGCGGGTGACGAAGATGCCGCTGCCGCGCAGCGGCAGTCCCGTGCCGCGGATCTCTTCGCGGAAGTAGCCCTCGCCGGTGCCCGCGTACATCACGTCCGGCTGACGTGGATCGATCGCGAGCGCGTTGACCGCGAGGTTCGAGAGACCGTCGCCCATCGGGCGCCACGCCCCGCCGTCATCGTCGCTTGTCCAGATGCCGCCGGAGACGCCGGCGGCAAAGAGCGTCGTGTGGCGCGACGGGTGGTAGCGGATGACCCGCGTGCGGCCGCCGATGTTGCCCGGGCCGAGCGGCGTCCACGCGTCGAAGAGCGACGTCGGCGAGACGCGTCCATCAGTCGCGATCGTCTGACCGCCGTTCATCCAGACGCTGGTGCGTCCTGCGGCCGCCGGCAGGGTGCGGCCGATGCGCGATGAGAAGCGTGACAG